>CAZBQK010000001.1:0-58463 GCA_964493975.1 uncultured Dehalococcoidales bacterium
AGTGCCTCCCGCGCAACCACCAAAAACTCTTTCGGTTGTTCCACGTGGGGCAAAAGACCGGAGCGGTCGACAACCTTGAGGCGAGTTTGGTGGCGGCTTTGGATGAAGAGGTTGGCGTCGCTGACTGGGGTGATCTGGGCCTCGCGGCCCCAGATAATAAAGACAGGTTGAGTAATGGACGGATAGGTTTCGCGAATGCTCAGATTGAGCGAGCCGCCGACAAAGGCCGCCGGGGCGAAGCGGGCACCTTCCTGGTGACTGGTTCGATAGTAGGTCTCGATCATCTCGGGGGTGACAAGCGACGGATTGGCGAAGGTCCGCTCGCGCAGGAAGTAGCCAAGAGCGCGCCGCGAGACGAGCAGATTGAACATGGTCGTGCCAATCACCGGGAGGCGCAGAAGATAGCCTAGCTGGCGCTGCCAATTCTCCGGTGGGTCGGCAAGTCGCTCGAGACCGGTCGGACAGACCAGGAGCAGGGACGCGACTCTTTCGGGGGCTCGGGCGGCGACGGTTACGGCATAGGCCGCGCTGAGAGACGATGCGAGGACCTGGGCCGGTTCGGCGACGACGTCGCGCAGGAAGTCGTCGAGGAAGTCGACGTAGTCGGCCGCGGTGTACGCGCGGTTAGGTCGGTCCGAAAGACCAAACCCGGGAAGATCAAGGGCGTACACCCGGTGGCTCTCGGCCAGTCCCGCGACGACGTGCCGCCATTCGTCGGACGACGCGGCAGCGTCGATTCCGTGCACCAGGACAAGCGGAGACCCCGACTCGCCTACGATCTTGTAGAAGGCGACCGTCAGGGCTTTAGCGCGAGTCCAGTGGTAAAAACGCGTCGTCCCCGGCAGCGCGCTTTCCAACGGTCCGGCCCGCGATCCGAGCCAGGTGTTGATGGCACCAAGACTGGCGAGCGCGCCTCCAACGAGAGCCAGGCCGGCCGAGAGTCGCTTGAGCATGGGTTGCCTTCCTTGAGAGAACCGGCTTTCGGGGTGTTGGGTATCAGATTATAGGGGTTGGGGGCGAGAGGACGCCCCTCACCCTCGCCCTCTCCCGTGGGGATTGGTTATCCTGCTTCCCGACGCCTGACACCTACTTCGGTATCGCGATTCGGGCGTACTGGCGGCGGCGGCCGCGGACGATCAGGCCCGGGCGTACGGCAATCGTCGCTCGGGGATCGGTGATCTTTTCGCCGTCAATCGAGACGCTGCCGCCCTCGACCAGACGCTTCGCGTCGCCTTTGCTCGTCGCCAGCTTCAGCTCAACCAAGAGATCGACAACGGGCCAATCGCCGCCGCGCGGCAGGACGACCTCCGGAATTTCGGCCGGTATCTCTCGGTTCTGGATCTCGCGCTCGAAGCGCTCCTGGGCAGCCTGGGCGGCTTGCGGCGAATGAAACTGGGCCACCAGATCGAAGGCCAGCTGCTTCTTCAAGACCATCGGGTTCACCGTTCCGGTGTCGATCTGGTGGGCCATCTCGGCGAGCTTCGCTTCGGGAACGTCGGTGAGCAGCTCGAAGTATCGGACGATCAGGTCGTCTTTGGTCGACATGAGCTTCCCGTACATCTCGTACGGTGGTGACGACACGCCGATATCGTTGTGGAAGCTCTTGCTCATCTTCCGTCCGTCGGGTCCAAGCAGGAGCTCGACGGTGAGGACGAACTTCTCGCGATTCTGGAGAACCCGAACCAGGGTCCGTCCGGCGAGCATGTTGAAGGTCTGGTCGGTCCCGCCAATCTCGGCGTCCACGTCCATCGCGACACTATCGTAGCCCTGGAGGAGTGGATAGAGGAATTCGTGAAGGCCGATTGGCTTGTTTTCTTCCAGGCGTCGCTGAAACATCTCCCGCTGGAGCATCTGCTGAGCGGTGAAATTGGCGGACAGCTCGATCATGTCGCGCGCGGTCAGCTTGTCCCACCACTCTCCGTTGTAGCGGACCTCAACCGGGTTCGTCGGCGACCACACGTCGAGAATCGTCGCCGCCTGTTGGATGTACGAGCGGGCGTTTTCCAAGACCTCGGCGTGGGTCAATTGAATCCGAGCCGCGCTTTTATCAGTTGGATCGCCGATGCGGCCGGTGAAGTCTCCAATGAGCAGAACCACCTTGCTGCCCAAATCCTGGAACTTTCGTAGCTTGCGCAAAGAAACGGCGTGGCCAATGTGAATGACCGGGCTCGTCGGATCCACCCCCAGGTAGATCCGGATTGGCTGGCCGACCCTCAATCGGCGCTCGAGCTCGTCACGACCGATCACTTCCGCGATGCCACGCTCGAGGAGCTGCTCGATGTGATCCGGGCCGACGCGGAGCGGGACGGGAAGGTCGGTCAGGGGATTGTCGCGGTCGACGAACGCGGTGTGGACGGTCGCGCCGAGAGCTGTCGCGAGCTCTCGAGCAAGGTCGGCCATGGCCTGGCGAACGGCGACGTCGGTCATGCCAAGGAAACCGTCGATTGGGAAGAAGATGTCGCGGCTACCCGACGTTACCTTGGCCCGCTCGCCAAGCCGCCACACCCACCGCCGGGTGCGGACGGCCTGGTCGTCGGCGAAGACAATCTCGCCGGCGGGTACCGGCTCGCTCTCAGTATGTCCAATCGGGGTGAATCGATCTCCTTCATGGCTGTAACGAACCCAGAAATCGCCGCGCAACCGGCTGAGATCGTGGGCGCCGACGGGGACTAGAGAGCGGAGACTCGCCGCGTTCGCCAGATCGACTGCAGGATTGATTCGGGGCGTGGCTTCACCGTCGACGACGCGCCGGGCGAGAGCCTCGTGCGCTGGTGGAAATTCGGCTGGATTGATCCCGACCGCGCGAAACGCCTCGGTCCAGGCTTTGATCCGGGGATTGGCCTGGAGGGGCGTCGAATCGAGCAGTTTGCGGATGCCGTCCGCCGCGACGGTTAGCGCTGCCTCGGCCTCCGACGATGGGACGCTATTGCGAACCCCAATCGCCACGACGACGCCGACGCAGTAGTTCGGGAACGCCGCGAGAATCTCCGGCGCGATGCCAAAGCGCATCGGGCGTGACGTGTCAGCCATAGCAAGACCCTCCATCCGTATCGACGTCGTTTGGTGAACAAGCCACACAAACAAAAAAGCCTCTCGCCAACCTTGGGCGAAAGGCTCCAAAAAATGCCTTCGCGGTACCACCAGGGATTCGTCGGTGGAAGAACGATAGGTGCTTCGACCGACCTCAGAGCGTGATAACGGGCGCGAACCGGCACGCGCCTAGTAACTCGAGGTCCTCAGCTTTTAGCGGACCAGAGCGTTCGGGCGGCGACTCCGGAGGGTAATTGCCACGCCAGTTGCCGCGGGTCTTGCACCAACCGCCCGCTCTCTGAGGGAATCCCTGGCGTCGCTCGGATCTCCATCATCGTCAATTGGAGGAATTGTACCGTCGAACGGCGTCCTGGCGCAAGGAAGAGATTTCTTACCAAGAGAACGCGACGCAAGCCGGGAAGGGTCAGCGACCGGTTGCGGACGGGATCGAGGCCAGCGGCAGCTCCACGTAAAACGTGCTGCCCTGGCCGAGGGTGCTTTCGGCGCCAATGCGCCCACCATGCGCTTCGACGAGCAGACGCGAGATGTACAGCCCCAGTCCTAGACCGGATGATTGACGCAGGCTATCGCGGGTGCGGAAACCCCGCTGAAAAAGGCGTGGAAGGTCGGCCGGAGCGATACCAATACCGCGATCGGACACCGAAACGAGAGCGTGATTGGCCTGAGGCTCGACGCGGAGGACAATCGGCGATCCCGGTTCCGAGTATTTCAGAGCGTTCGTGAGGAGGTTGTCGAGGATCCGTCCGAGGTGTCGAGGATCGGCTTCGACGATAACCGACTCCTCCCCTTCGACCTGGATCCAGTTAATCCTCTGGGTCGTCGCTAGATCGGCGACCGTCGCGGAGACGTACTCCGTGAGATCGAGCCGCTGGCATTCGAGGCGAATCTCGCTACCTTCGGTCAGGATTCCGTCGACGAAATCACGGATCATCCGATCGAGCTCCTGGATTGCCGTTTCGATGACGGCCGTGCTCGAGATTGCTCGATCGATGTCGCCGCGGTCGAGCGCTTTCTTGAGGATTCCGGCATACACGTTCGCGGTGACGATCGATTGATGTACGTCGTGGGCGACCATTTGGACGAAATCGGCGAATTGCTTGCGATCGGCATTCGGGTCGGCCGGACGTGCCGAATGACCATTCGACGAGGGGTCCGGGTTCGTTATCTCGTGAACGAGTCCCTCGACCGCTTCAAGATCGCCTTTCTCATCCCTGATCGTGACGTACCAGCGGTCAGCCAAAACGATCGAGCCATCCTTGCGCCGCAGGGATTCCCGGAGACGTGAGATGGGTACATCTCTCAACGGAGCGGTCAGGCTGGCATAGGGATCCTCCAGGTGGCCGACGAGGACCTCGAGGAGATGCGGATAGGCGTAGAAATCGTCCGTCGTGTAGCCGGTCAGAGACTCGACCGATGGGCTGACGTAGTCGAACCCCGGGGTCGGCTTGAACCGATAGCGGAAGGTGACGTCCGGAAGGCCCGCGACCAGGCGGTGAAGCCAACCTGCCTGAATCCCCATCGCTCGTCATCCAGCCACGGGGTTGTCCAACTCTTGTCGTCGACCCCGGTGAAATCGTCGTACTAGCAGAAGGATTAGCCCCTAGTACGTTCGATTGTAGTGTAACAATACCCGCCCATTTGGGCAAGATACATCCATCAACCTCCTCAACAAAATGAGTAGTCGAAATGTTGAGTATCGGCCGAGCACATGACCTACTTTGTTGATGACCCGTCGACAAGTTTGGACGTCGAACTCAACCCTCCCATTGAGCACGAAGATCAACTCAACATTCGTTGTTGGAGGCTCGGCCGCCTCCTAGAATGCAATCAATGCGTTGGTAGATGGGCGGGGGACGAGTGATGGTGCGAGGCGAACCACACTGGTCAGGGGCTACCCGTGGGCAGCTAGTTTTTCAGCTGGGGAGCGCGAAAGGATGGACCACCAAAGTGGCAACGTCGTTGAGTGAGAACCGTACGCGCAAGCGTGTCCTGGTGGTGTACCGACACGCGCTTCTCCGCGATCTCGTCGCTCGGCTGCTCAGCGACGCTGGAGCGGATGTCGTCGCCCGGGTCGCGGTCGAAGATCTCGATCCAACGACGTTGCCGTCGTTAGACGTCAACGTGATCATTCTCGACGAAGCGGCATTGCCGGTTTTGGCCAAGTTCGATGCGTATCCCCCTTTCAGCTGGGCGCCCAGTGGTGTCTCCAAGGTGATCAGCGTTGGTGTTGGTGGCCGAGCGATGGTGGCATTCAGCCGACACTACGTCGACGACGCGACGGTGGAGTCTCTGATCGACGAAGCTCTGGATTCGTCAATGGACGAGCCACGAGGATCCACAAACGACTCGTGATAAAGCCTCGACACGGCGGGATATGGGGGTGTTGGTAGGGTGGGTGTGCAAGCGATTTTTCTCGACCGCGACGGTGTCATAAACGAGAACCGTCCAGACCATGTGAAGAGCTGGGAAGAGTTCTCCTTCGTTCCTGGCGCCGTGGACGCGATCGCGCGCGCCTCGCGCCTCCGCGTTCCAGTGTTCATCATTTCGAATCAGGCCATTATCAATCGCGGCATCGTCTCTCGCGACGTGGTGGAGGGGATCAACCAGCGGATGGCGCGGGAGATCGAGGAGCGGGGCGGCCGGATTCAGGAGATTGCCTACTGTCCCCATCGTCCCGAGGAAGAGTGTGAATGTCGGAAGCCTCGTCCCGGTCTCCTCCTAGAGCTGGCGCGAAGCCATTCGGTCGATCTTCGGGAAGCGGCCGTGATCGGCGACGCGCTATCGGATATGGAAGCCGGTCAAGCCGTTGGCTGTCGAACGATTCTCGTTCTCACCGGCCGAGGGCGCGAACAGCTGGAGGTTGCTCATCGGACTGGCAGAAACGGCTTTAGCGTCATGCCGAGTTTGGACGCAGCAATTGAGGCGCTGCTCGGCGCCTCCTGGAGTGGGTGAGATGAGAACACTTGTGACCGGTGGAGCCGGGTTCATTGGCTCCCATATTGTCGACCTACTCTTAGAAGGGGGACACAAGGTAGCGGTCGTCGACAATCTCGTGTCCGGCAAACGTGCTAACGTTCCGCCCCAGGCGTCGTTCTACCAGGAAGACATCGTCAATCCAGACGTTGAGCGGATCTTCCTCCGCGAGCGTCCGGAGGTCGTGTACCACGAGGCGGCTCAGATGTCGGTGAAAGCGTCGACAGATGACCCTGCCTACGATGCGCGAGTCAATGTGCTGGGGATGATCAACGTTTTGAACGCGTGTGTTTCGGCGGGGGTCCGAAAGGTCGTGTTTGCGTCGTCGGGAGCAACCTTTGGGAATCCGGACTACCTTCCGATCGACGAGCAACATCCGCAACGGCCGGCCTCGCCGTACGGCATTACCAAGATGGTAACGGAGCATTACCTGAAATACTACGCGCTCGACCACGGCTTGCAGTTTACGTCGTTGCGCTACGGCAACGTTTACGGCCCGCGGCAGGACACCCACGGCGAAGCTGGGGTCGTCGCGTGGTTCGCGCGCCAGCTCCTGCGAGGTGAAACGCCGACGATTCATTGGGACGGCGAGCAAGTCCGCGACTACGTCTTTGTCCGTGACGTGGCCCGAGCTAACGTCCTCGCCGCTCGGGCCGGCGACGGGGGCTGCTACTGCGTCGGCACCGGCGTCGGGACATCGGTCAATCAGATCTTCCGGACCATGTGTGATCTGCTCGAGGTTCAGGTAACGCCTCGCCGCGCCCCACGCCGTCCCGGGGACTTGCGGACCGCGTACTTCGACGTCAGCCGCGCCCGAGCTGACCTTGGCTGGGAGGCTCGGGTCTCTTTACACGACGGACTGGCATCGACCCTGGGTTTTTACCGAGCTGAATCCGCGATCGCTCTCGCTCGAGCCGGAGCGTAAGAGGCGATGATGCGCGACTCGATTCTTCTTATTCTCTTTGCGGTTGGTTGCGGTATTACCGGGCAGATCAGTTTGAAGCTCGGGATGACCCAGAATGGTCGGATCGACACCAATGCGCTGGCCCAACCGATCCACATCGCGCTCCAAGTGCTCAGTAGCCCGTTGGTGCTCGGTGGACTCGCCTTTTACGCCCTAGGGGCGGTGGCCTGGGTCACCGTGCTGTCGCGAGTTCCGCTGAGTCTCGCCTACCCAAACCTGGCTCTCAGCTACGCCTTTACGCCGGTTCTCGCCTGGTTGCTACTCGGCGAGAGCGTTCCCTCCTTACGATGGGTCGGAATTGGTGTCATCTGCGTCGGCGTTCTGATCGTCTCGAGGAGCTGACGGTGGCTGTTGCGCTGCGAGGACGCGGGATCATCGGCCGGCTTTCCTACTACGTGTCGGGACAGGCGTCGGGCTGGGGGAATTATCTCGCCCAGGGTGCCATCACGACACTATTTGGGGGCGTGCCGGGACTGCCCGGGATTGTTCTTCGCGGCGTCACGTACCGATTGATCCTGCAGCTTGACGGCTTCGCGGTCATCGAGAGCGGGGTTCGGCTCCGCCACGCGCGCAGCCTCCGACTAGGGCGGAATGCCTATCTGGACTATGGGGTTTATTTGCACGCCTGCCCCGCGGGTATCGAAATTGGCGCGGACACGATGGTCATGCACAATGCCGAGCTCCACGTCTTCAATTTCCGTGATCTGCCGCACGCATTCATTCACGTGGGTCGAGAATCATTCATTGGAGAATCCGTCGTGGTCCGGGGCCAGGGAGGGGTCACGATTGGCAATTCGGTGCTGATCGCCCCTCAGGCCAAGATTCTCGCGGTGAATCACAACTTTGGCGACGCGATGCGGCCGATTATCGACCAGGACATAACCGCCGAAGGGATCGTTATCCAGGATGGGGCCTGGATCGGGGCAGGTGCCTCGATCCTTGATGGGGTGCGGGTTGGTCGGGGAAGTGTCATTGGCGCGAATGCCGTGGTGACTCGCGACGTTCCCGATCACAGCCTCGCCGTTGGAGTCCCGGCTCGCGTGGTCCGGACCTGGGGGGAAGGCGCGCGCGATCCCAAGCTCAAGCAGGAAATTGGAGCGGCGAGATGACGCGACCGTCCGCTGCCAGGTCTGACGTTCGTCGACAGCACACGAAAACGAGGTGCAATAGTGATCGCCGACAGTAGGCTCGATATGAACCACCCCATCGCTGGGACGATCGACATTCCCTCGACGCGGTCGATCACCTTGTCGGTTGTTATTCCAGCCTTGAACGAAGAAGGCGGAATCGCCGACATCGTTCGACGAGTCCAAGAAGCCGGGCCAGCGCTCGCCGAGGCCGGCGTCAACGGTCTCGAGATTATCGTCGTCGACGATGGATCGCGCGACCGAACCGCCGAGATCGTCGAGAGTTTCGGGACAGTCCGACTCATTCGCCATCCGGTGAATCGCGGCTACGGAGCGGCCATCAAGACTGGCTTTTCTAACGCAACCGGGGAGCTCCTGGCTTTCCTCGACGCGGATGGGACCTATCCTCCCGAGCAGTTCGCGGCTCTGTGTCGGATTGCGCTGACCCGCGAGGTTGACGTCGTGGTTGGCTCGCGGCGCTCTGGCGCGGCGAGTGAGATGCCCCTCGTGCGTCGGGTTGGCAATCTACTCTGGTCCAATCTGGTGAGTCTGATCGGTAACCATCGGGTCGCGGATCCCGCGAGCGGGATGCGGGTGATTCGTCAGTCGGCGCTTCGCCAGCTGTATCCGTTACCTGACGGACTGAACTTCACCCCGGTGATGAGCACGAGGGCCGTCCACGAGGGGCTGAAAGTCGTCGAAGTTCCGATTGCCTACAAAGAGCGGGTGGGACGCTCGAAGCTCAGCATCGTTCGCGACGGTACCCGATTCCTTACCACGATTCTCTGGACCGCGATGGAGTACAACCCGGTCCGAGTGCTTGGCCTTGCTGGTGTCGCGGCGCTCGCCGTCGCGGGACTGATTGGCCTGGCGATGATCGCGCTACGGGTCCAGGGTGTGACTCAGCTGGGGCCGTGGGAGGTGTTTGGTCTGTTCGTCGCACTGGTGTTGAGTGTCGCCGGGGTCAGCATTTTCTGTCTCGGCGCAACCTTCAACTATCTGGTTGCCCTGTTTCACCGCCGACCGGTCCACCAGGGACTTTTCGGGCGACCGCTGTTCAACCCGCCGCTCGACCGTCACTTTGGTTGGATTGGCGCGCTAACGCTTGTCGCCGGAACCTTACTCGGTTGCGTCGCGTTCGCTTTGGCGCTGTCCGGGTGGGACGTCGCACGGCTGTGGTTCTGGCTCCTGGTGAGCGCGATGATCGGGATGGTTGGCCTTCAATTAGTGATCTCGTGGACGGTGATGCGGGTGTTGGAACGCCTGAGCCAGCAGGAAACGTTAATCAGCGAAGACCTCGAACGGGCCACGTCGTGACGGTTGTCGTCCAGACGGCCTCGTCGCCCTCGAACCATCGAACCAATGAGGTACAAAGCACACAATGATCCAGGACGAACGCGCGACGACGGCCCCGCCCGAAATTCCCGACGGTCTCCGTCACAATCTGGGCACGCGGCCAGTACGAAAACTTCCGATGGCGAATTTCCCGGATGCGGGGGCAGCCGTTCGCAATCTAACCCACGCGCGGCCGCCCGGAGCAGTCGACGTACTCCTCGTGAATCCTCCCTCGCCCGACGGGGGAATCTGGATTCGAACTCAGCACCGGGTTGGCCGACGCAGTCGCGAAGAGATGGTCTGGCCGCAGGTGTCGCTTGCCCAGCACGCGGCGATGCTTCACCCGGACTACTCGCTGAAGATCATCGACGCGATCGCCGAGCGCATGAGCTGGAAAGAGTTTGAGAAGCAGCTGCGGGCGGCGGCACCGAAGTATTACATCACCCAGGTCACGGCCCCAACTCTCACCAACGATATGTACGGGGTGATGCTGGCCAAGAGCCTTGGTGCAACGACGATGGCGTTCGGCACCCACGTCACGGCGATGCCGACCGAAACAATGAAGGATTACCCCGCGCTCGACTTCGTCCTCCGGGGCGAACCCGAGCTCACCTTCCGCGAGCTGATCGACGTCCTCGAAGGACGACAGAACGATCAGCCAGCGTGGATTCGCGACATGCTGACCAAGGCCGATCCCAAATGGATTCCGACGCCGGAGGCGACACCGGGCGAGAAGGGGCAGCGCGACCTCTCAACGGTCAAAGGGCTCGTCTGGCGCCGAAACGCCGAGATTCTGATGACCCCGACCCGGCCGTTTATTGCCGATCTGAACGATTTGCCGCTGCCGATGCACCAGCTGCTTCCGCTCGATCAATACCGAATGCCCCTGATCAAGGGGCCGTTCACCTTTATGCTGACCAGCCGTGGGTGCACCGCCGGCTGCAAGTATTGCATCAAGCACGTTTCCTATCAGTGGTCGGCGCGGCTGCTGACGCCGGAGCGAGTCGTCAAGGAGATGTGGGCGCTCCACGACCTCGGGATTCACAACATTCACATGTACGCCGATCTTTTCACCCTCAACCGCGAGCAGGTGATGGGAATCTGCGAGCTCATCATTCAGCAGGGGCTGAAGGTGAAGTGGACCTGCAACAGCCGGGTCGATTACGTCGACGAAGAGATGCTCAAGATGATGGGCAAGGCTGGTTGCTGGATGATCTCGTGGGGGATTGAAAGCGGCAACGAAGCAATCTTGAAGCGAGCGGCGAAGGGCGCCGATCCGAAAAAGGCCATTCGAGCGTTGACCTGGGCAAAAGCCGCGGGGATCAAGAACTGGGGTTACTTCATCATCGGCTTGCCGGGAGAGACGGTCGAGACAATCCGCGAGACGATCGACTTCTCAAAGACGCTTCCACTCGACCTCGCTCTCTTTCACATCGCCGCGCCGTACCCTGGTACGCCGTTCTTCTTCGAGGTTATCGAGAACGGTTGGTTCCGGGAAGGTACCCGTTGGGAAGAAGTGGATATGGACAAAGGCACCGTTCTGCAGTACCCGAACCTTTCCGCGGCCGATCTCATGTACTGGCAGAAGCGCGCCTGGCGCGAGTGGGCCATGCGTCCAGGGCCGTTCCTGACCTACTTGAAGATGCTTACCTCCGATCCGAGCACCTTTAAGCGGGCGGTGCGAGTTGGCTTGGAGCACCTCACCTGGTCGACCGGTCGTGAGGCGGACGCGGGGTGATGATGGGGCGGACGGGTAGGGAACCATGAACGCGCAACAGGTCATGTCGGTCTCATCAGCGGTAGATAGCAGCCTGGCGACGCCAAGGTTCCAATTGGGGTGGCGTTTCGTCATGGCGGGCCTGGTCGCGATCGACCTGGTCGCGCTAATCGTGGCATTCGCGGTCGCGTACATCATCCGGTTCAAGACGGGGATCCCCTTTCTCGTGACGCCGCCGCATCGCATCGCGTTCTACTCGACTCTGTCTTTCCTGGAGATCCCGGCCTGGATTGGGGTTTTTGTTCTGACCCGCCTGTATAATCGCGGGCTATTGTTCGCCGGGGTTGGGGAGTACATCCGGATCATCAACGCCTGTACTCTCGGTATGGTCGTCGTCATCATGACCAGCTTCATCGAGCGGGACCTGTTTATTTCCCGAGGCTGGCTGATGCTGGTGTGGGCCCTCGCGATTATCTCGGTTGGCGCCACGCGGTTTGGAGTTCGGCTTCTTCTTCGGGATCTGCACGCGCGGGGCGCCCTGACCACCCGGACGATCATCCTGGGCGCGAACGAAGAGGGACGGGCCCTGGCCGAACAATTTATGAGCGATCGGACGTCCGGCTTGAGGGTCGTCGGCTTTCTCGACGATTCACTACGACCGGGCACGCCCGTCGTGGGCGGTCTGGTCGTCCTTGGGGGCATGCAAGACGTCGAGCGGGTGCGGCAAGATGAGGAAGCGACCGAAATCGTCGTGGCGAGCACCGCGGTGAGTCGCAAGGATCTCCTGGGGCTTTTTCAGAGCTACGGACACCGCGGGGACGTCGAGATTCGATTATCGTCCGGCTTGTTCGAGATTTTGACGACTGGCGTGGTCGTTCAGGAGGTCAGCAACGTCCCGTTGCTTTCCCCCCAGCGGGTTCGGATTGTCGGGATCGACGCCGCTCTGAAGACGATTCTCGACTACGCTGGTGCCCTGGCGGGAATAGTTGTACTAAGCCCGATCTGGCTCGTCGTGGCGGTGCTGGTCCGGCTGGATTCGCCCGGGCCGATCCTCTACCGGCGGAGGGTGCTAGGACGCTCCGGGAAGCCGTTTGACGCGCTAAAGTTTCGAACGATGGTCGTCAATTCCGATCAGGTGTTGGCGGCGGATGCCGAGCTAAAGGCGGCCTTCGAGCTGGGGTACAAGCTCAAGGAGGATCCCCGGGTCACCCGAATTGGACGCGTGCTCCGGCGGATGAGCCTCGACGAGCTTCCGCAGCTTGTCAACGTGCTGCGGGGAGAAATGAGCCTGGTGGGGCCGCGGATGATCGCTCCGGACGAGATCGTTCGCTACGGAAAGTGGCAGCTGAACCTATTGACGGTCAAGCCCGGCATCACCGGTCCCTGGCAGGTTGTTGGGCGCAGCGACATCCCTTACGAGGACCGCGTGCGATTAAGCATGCAATACATCCGTAACTATAGTGTGTGGGTCGACCTCGCGATCCTGATGCGGACGATTCCGGCGGTTCTCGCATCCCGGGGGGCGTATTAGTCGTCGTGAAAAAGAAGGTAGGTCGCCTCAAGGCCGAGGCCAGGACACGACGTTGGTCACATCGCACAGAAGAGCGAGGCTGAGATCGCAATGGGGGAGAAGATGAGGGTGGGCGTCATTGGTGTTGGACGCATGGGAGAACGGCACTGCCGGGTCTACGCGTCCCTCCCCAATGTCGACTTCGTGGGGGTGAGCGATCAGACCGCGCGAAGAGGCTCCGACATCGCGCAGACGTACGGGGTAAGGTTTTTTCCCGATTACGAGGACCTGCTACGGGAGGTCGACGCGGTTAGCATCGCGGCCTCGACCACGTCCCATTACCTGATTGCTCGAGATTGTTTGCATCGAGGCATTCACGTTTTGGTCGAGAAGCCGCTCGCGGCGACGCTCGAGGAGGCCCGGTCGCTGGTCGATCTAGCAACGGAAACGTCGACGGTCCTTCAGGTTGGCCACATCGAGCGCTTCAATCCCGCATTTCTCGAGCTGCAGAGCGTTCTCGAAGGCATGGAGGTCGTGGCGATCAACGCCCGTCGCCTCAGCCCGTATGACACGAGCAATACCGATATCGACGTCGTATTCGACCTGATGATTCACGACATCGACTTAGCTTTGACCCTACTCGGAAGCGATCTCGGTGTCGATCACGCTTTTGGGCGGGCGGCCCGGACCGAATCGGCGGATTATGCCGTCGCCTCGCTATCAATCCCCGGCGGCGCGATCGCGACACTCACGGCGTCACGGATCACCGAGCAAAAGGTTCGTCTTCTTGATATCACCGCGGTTGGCGCCTACGTTGAGGCCGATCTTTTGAGTAAGAGCATCTCAATTTTCCGACGAACTTTCCCAGAGTACGTGACCAATCACGAACGTCCTCTTCGTTACCGGCAGGAAGGGCTCGTCGAGCGCATCCACATCCCATCCGCCGAGCCGCTTTTCCTCGAGCTGCAGGATTTTGTTCGGTGCGCCCGAGAGGGGCGGATGCCACGGGTTACGGCTGAGGATGGGCTCCGGGCCATGAACCTGGCCCAACAAATCCGCGACCAGATCTGCCAGTCGCCGACTTCGCTTCTTCCCCATTCCCCGGTGCCTCAGCGGCAAGGGACGCGTTGATGAAGGTCTTGTCGATTGTTGGTGCCCGACCGGAGTTCATTCAGGCCGCGCCACTTACCCGAACGCTCCGTCCCGAGCATTGCGAAATCCTGGTGCACACCGGTCAGCACTACGATTTTCTGATGTCTCGGGTGTTTTTCCAGGATCTCGCGATCCCCGAACCGGACTACAACCTGGAGGTTGGCTCCGGCTCTCATGGCCGTCAGACCGGCGAGATGCTCGCGCGCCTCGAGGACGTGATGATCGCGGAGCGACCGGATTGGGTTATCGTCCGAGGAGACACGAACTCAACCTTAGCCGGAGCGCTGGCGGCGTCGAAACTTGGCCTTCCTCTGGCGCATGTCGAGGCTGGCGCGCGAAGCTTTAACCGTTCGATGCCCGAAGAGATCAATCGGCTCGTGGCCGATCGGGTCGCCGATCTGCTCTTCTGCATCACGCCAAGCGCCGTCGACAATCTGCGTGCCGAGGGGATGACCGACGGGGTCTACTACGTCGGCGACGTGATGCTCGACGCGGTGCAACAGAGCTTACCGATCGCGCGACAAACGTCGACGATCCTTTCCCGGCTTGGGGCGGGCCGGGGCGATTACTTTCTGGCAACAGTTCATCGGGCGGCGAATACCGATTCGCCGGACAATCTTCGGTCAATCGTGGACGCTCTCAACGCCCTTGACGAGACCGTTATCTTTCCCCTCCATCCTCGCACGCGAAAGGCGCTCGAGGCGCAAGCTCTGACCTTCCAATCGCACGTTAAGGCAATCGACCCGGTGGGTTACCTCGATATGCTTGCCTTGGAAGAAGGCGCCCGGGTCATTGTGACGGATTCTGGAGGGGTGACGCGGGAGGCGTACTTTCTCGGTGTTCCGTGTGTCACCCTTCGTGAGGAAACCGAACACGTCGAGACGGTCGAATCTGGTTGGAACGTTCTCGTGGGCGCCGACCCCGGCCGGATTCTAGATGCGATTCGCAACCCGGGGTCGCCGGGGGCTCATCCGTCGGTCTTTGGCGACGGCAGCGCGGCCCGTCGGATTGTCGACGTCCTGGTCCACGCGTCGCTCGGCCAACGACAGCAAGGGCCGATTTCCGAGATTATCGCGGCGAGCCTGGTCGAGGCTTCGCGCTTGAACGCCGTCGTGGGGGCCTAAGTGGACCTATCAATCGTGATTCCCTGCTTCAACGAGGCGGATAACGTGGCCCAATTGAGCGAAGGCCTGCGCCCGGTCGTCGATCGTTTGCGATCGAATCGAACGGTCGAGCTCGTCTTCGTCGACGACGGCAGCACCGATGGCACTGGCGCTCTTTTGCGACGCCAGTTCGGTCAGGACCCTGAGGTTATCGTCGTCGAGCACGAGCGTAACCGCGGCCTGGGCGCGGCGTTGCGGACAGGGTTCGCCCACGCAACCGGTGAGACGATCGTGACGACCGACAGCGACGCGACGTACGCGTACTCTTTGATTCTACCTCTGCTCGATCGGCTGCGTCCCGGTGTCGACATCGTCACGTCCTCGTGTTATCACCCGCTCGGGGGCATCGACAACGTGCCGGCCTATCGGATCGCTCTCAGTAAGACCGCCTCATTGATGTACCGGGTGTTGCTAGACCCCCGCGTCCACACCTACACCGCGCTCTTTCGGGCTTATCGGCGCGAAGTCATCCGCACGATGACGTTCCAGTCAGACGACTTCTTATCGGTGACGGAGCTACTGGCGAACTCGATGATCGCGGGATACGTCGTCGACGAGCTGCCGTGCACCTTGAGCGTCCGTCGCTACGGCGCCTCGAAAGCACGAATTGTTCGGATTATCCGCTCCCATCTTCGATTTCAGGCGGAATTACTCGTCCGACGAATCAATCTATCGACGCATGCGGTCGTTGCCGGCGATGCGTCCAAGGCTGGGTGAGGATATCGTGATCCATCCAAGCGCGAGCATTAGTCCGTCCGCCACGATTGGCGCGCGGACACGCATCTGGCATTGGACTCAGGTTGGGGACGGGGCCCGAATTGGCGACGACTGCATTGTTGGGAGCACGGTGTACGTCGATCGCGGGGTTGTCGTCGGAAACAAGGTCAAAATTCAGACTGGTGGCCAACTCTACCGGGGCGCGGTGGTCGAAGACGGCGTGTTCATCGGGCCGCGGGCGTGCGTGACGAACGACCGATTCCCTCGGGCGATTACCCCGGATGGTCGACTCAAGTCGGATTCCGATTGGGTTCAGGGGCGCACGTTAATTTGCTACGGGGCATCGATCGGGGCGGGCGCGGTCGTTCTCTCCGACGTGACCGTTGGTCGCTTCGCGATGATCGGGGCGGGGGCGGTCGTCGTCGACGACGTTCCCGATCACGGCCTCGTCGTTGGCGCCCCGGCTCGCCTCGTCGGATACGTCTGCGCGTGTGGCCACCGCCTGCTCGTCCAAGATAATTCTCTTGAGCTGCGCGGGGTCTGCGCCACCTGCGGGACCGGCTACGTCCGGTCATCGGCGGCGGGCAGCTGGCTG
Organism: uncultured Dehalococcoidales bacterium; assembly: GCA_964493975.1. GTDB lineage: Bacteria > Chloroflexota > UBA6077 > FW602-bin22 > CADDYW01 > CAZBQK01. Next base: position 16,305 of record CAZBQK010000001.1, read on the forward strand.
GAAGAACGTTTAGGAGTACATCAACTTGTCCGCTAGTATGCCTTCACGGCCCTCGACCGCTCCGTCGCTCCGTCGCACTCTGGTCTACATCGTGGTGAGCGGCCTGCTCGGAGTGGTCGGTCAACTACTCCTCAAGCGAGCGTTAGTGTCCATCGGGCCTTTGGCCCTTCGCCCGGAGACCGCCCTCACGCTCGCGCTTAATCCACTGGTCCTCGTCGGGCTTGCCGTCTACGTCGGCGGGACGTTTTTCTGGCTGCTGGCGCTTTCCGGCGTCGATCTGAGCTTCGCGTATCCTTTCGCAAGTCTGAACTACGTGTACGTTCTGCTGGCGTCCTGGCTCTTGCTGGGAGAGCAGCCCTCGCCGGTCCGCTTGATTGGGGTTGTCGCGATCTGCGTCGGAGTGTGGGCCATCTCGCGGTCGCCCGCGAGCACCACGTCCTCCGACCGCCGTGGTTCGAGGTTCATTCCGCCTTCGGTTCCTGAGGTCGAGACGGCTAGTGTAGGGTCAGGCGCCAATCGCGATTCTGTCATCCTGAGCCGCGGCGAAGGATCGCCAACAATGCAAGTGGTCGTCCCGAATTCGACACGATCCTTCGCCGCGGCTCAGGATGACATTTCTGCCGGTGTCGTCTTCTCGCACACTGGGGATGGCATCGCGTGAGAGTGGGAATAATCGGTGGCGGCGTCCTCGGTCTCTCGCTGGCGTATTACTTGAGTCGGAAAGGTGTCCAGGCGACCGTCTTCGAAGCCAAAGACCGGCCAGGGGGGCTTCTCGACTACATTCGCGTCGACGACGCCTGGATCGACAAGTATTACCACTGCATTCTCGGCGGTGACGCCGATCTCCTGGAATTGATCGACGAGCTGGGATTGCGGGACCAGGTGCGCTTCACCGAAACGAAGCAAGGCGTCTATCACCAAAAACACCTGTATCCCATGGCAAGCGGGAAGGACTTCCTCCTTTTCCCACCGTTAACCCTCGTCGAGCGGTTTCGCCTGGGCTTGAGCATTCTCCAAGCGCTTCGGGTGAATGATTGGCATCAGCTCGAAGAGGTGGGGGTCGAGAAGTGGCTCGTGGGTCTTGGCGGACAGGGTGTTTTCGACAAGATCTGGAAGCCGCTGCTGAAGGCAAAGTTTGACGGAAGTTACCAGGATACTCCGGCAACCTACATCTGGTCACGACTCAAGCGGACGTCGTCGCCGCGAGCGGCGGCCGGACAGAAGGACCGGATGGGCTATTTCGTTGGTAGCTATAAGGTTTTTGTCGATCGCCTCGTGGAGCGGATCGAGGCGTTTGGCTCGTCCGTCCGGCTTGGAACGAAGGTGCAGCAAGTCCTCGTCGACGACGGGCGAGTGAGCGGCGTGCTCGTCGACGGACAGGATGTGGCGCTCGACGCGGTCGTGGTCACGACACCTCTGCCGATTCTCTCTCGTCTCGTTCCCGAGCCATACCGTACGGCGATGGACGTGCCGGCCACGAGCACATACCTGGGAGTTGTCTGCGGTCTTCTGTTACTTGATCGTTCGCTCACGCCCTACTACACGCTCAACATCGCCGACGAGAAGATCCCGTTTACGGGACTGATCGAAACGACGACGCTGATCGCGCCCGAGCACGTCGGGGGCTATCACCTGGTCTACATTCCCAAATACGTCACGCCAACCAGCCCATACGCGACGCTCTCCGACGACGAGCTGCGGAAACTCTACGTCGATCACCTGAAGCAGATGTTTCCTACGTTCGACGAATCCTGGATTCGCCATCTATTTGTCTTCCGGGAGCGATTCGTCGAGCCCCTCCACCAGGTTGGCAAGCGACGTCCGGTGCTGCCGACGCGTGGGCCACTTCCCGGTCTCTTTGTCGTGAATAACGGTCAAATCTATCCGGATCTGACTAATTGTCAGGCGAGCGTTCGGCACGCACTGGCCGCGCTCCCGATTATTCTCGAAGGTGAGAACGTCGCCGAGGGCAATCCGTCCCTGGCGGTTCACCGGTGACACGCCGCTAGCGCGTCGAGGAGTATGAGTGCAGTCAGTCGTCTTGATTATCGTGAGCGTGGTCCTTGGGGTTGTCGGTCAGCTGATCCTGAAAGCTGCCCTTGGTCGAGGTCGTGGCCCGAGCGCTCCTGCGGCGGGGGCCGCCTCGATCGTTCGTCTCATCGTGACGAATCCGGGTATCTGGCTGGGCCTGGCGGTTTACGGCGTGGGCACCTTTTTCTGGCTCGTCGCCCTGTCACGGGTGGAGCTTGGCTACGCCTACCCTTTTATCAGCTTGAGCTACGCGTTGATTCTCGTCGCATCCTGGGCGCTGTTTGGCGAAAAGCCGACGTCGTGGCGGATCTTTGGCGTCTTCGCGATTTGCATCGGCGTGTACGTCGTGGCGGTCGGGTGAGCTCGGGCGACCGTCACGAAATCAGACCGCGAACGTCAGATTTGCAGTGGGCGCGGCTAGCCCGAAAAGCAAGGGGATGACGATGATACCAGTTGCCCAGCCCCTCCTCGGTCCGGAGGAGATCGACGCGGTTGTCGACGTGTTGCGGTCCGGACACCTCGTTCAGGGTAAGGTGGTTGAAAAGTTCGAGCAGCGGTTCGCCAGTTACGTTGGAACTCGCCATGCCGTGGCGGTGTCCACTGGAACCGCGGCACTCCATCTCGCCCTTTTGGTCAGCGGAGTGGGACCCGGCGACGAGGTCATCACCAGTCCATTCACGTTCATCGCGACGGCGAACGCCGTGCTTTACACGGGAGCGCGTCCGGTTTTCGTCGACATCCAACCGGAGTCGTTCAATCTCGATCCTCAGCTCGTCGCGGCAGCCATCACTCCTCGAACGAAGGCGATTCTGCCGGTGCACCTGTACGGTCTGCCGGCCGACATGCCGGCGCTGACGCGGATCGCGAAACAACACGGGTTGTCAATCGTCGAAGACGCGGCGCAAGCTCACGGCGCGGCAATTGGCCGACGGAAAGTGGGCACCTTCGGTCTGGGATGCTTTTCTTTTTATGCGACCAAGAACATGACGACCGCGGAGGGGGGCCTGATCACGACCGACGACGATCGGGTGGCCCGGCAGCTACGGATGCTTCGGAGTCACGGCCAGTCCGAGCGGTATCATCACGACATCCTTGGCTACAACTATCGGCTGACCGACCTGCAGGCGGCAATTGGTCTGGTTCAGCTCGACCGATTGGAAGCGAACACGATGTCACGGATCGCGAACGCCGAGTTTTTAAGCGCGCGATTGCGCGGCGTTGCAACGCCGCGAGTACCAGCGGACTACCGACACGTGTTCCACCAATACACCGTGCGCGTCCCGGTTGGCCGGGAAGAGGCTATTCGCCAGCTGATGGTGGCGGGAGTGGGAACGAGCGTCCATTACCCTCGGCCGGTCCACCAACAAAAGGTATTTCGCGACCTGGGGTACGACGTTGTCTTACCGGTCGCCGAGCAAGCAAGTCGAGAGGTTCTGTCGCTGCCGGTTCACCCGGCGCTAACCCACGCCGACGTTCAGAAGATAGCCGCCACGGTGAACCGAGTGTTGTCTTCCGCCCCGCCTTTGGGGTTCGGATCGGCGGCAGAGACGATTGAATCGCTTGCGCTTGTCCAGGACGCCAGCTCGTGACGGTCGGTCTTTGTCGGTGCTGGGATTAGCTGATTGCCGTGAAAATCCTTTTTCTTTCCCGCTGGTATCCGTTTCCGGCGAACAATGGTTCCAGGATTCGGATCTTGAACGTGTTGCGACAGCTGGCGATCAATCACGAAATTAGCCTGGTTTCATTCCATCAGGACGCGGACCAACCCGCGGGCGGCGAGCTGGAACGGCTCTGTCGCCAGATCGACGTCGTCCGGTACCGTTCGTTCCAGCCGTCAAGTATCAGGGCGTTGCTCGGGCTCATGTCAAGCGAGCCCCGGTTTATTGTCGATACGCGCAGCCAGATCATGGTCGACACCATCGCGAGGGAGCTTCAGAGAAATAGGCCAGATCTGGTCGTCGCGTCCCAGCTTGACATGATTCCCTATGCTCTGGATCTTCATGGGCTTCCGCTCGTTCTCGAAGAGCTGGAGCTTGGGACTTTTCTGGACGCGACGTCGTCGGGCCATTCTCTCGCCCGACGTGCCCGCGCATTATTGACCTGGCTGAAGCTCAAAATGTACCTTCGGCGAAACCTCACCCGGTTCGCGGCAGTCACCGTTGTTTCGGAGCGAGAACGGCACAACGTTCGACAACTCGTCTCAGCCAGTCGGACAATCGAGGTCATTCCGAACGCGGTCGACCTGGCAGACTACGCCGGGGATTTCGGGTGCGCTCGACCGGGTACCATGATTTTCTCCGGGGCTCTCACCTATTCGCCGAACTTTGACGCCGCCAAGCACCTGGTGAAGGACATCTTGCCGACGGTGAGACTCGCCGTTCCCGACGTCGAGATTCGGATGACCGGCGGTCAGGCTGGTATCGACCCAACGACGTTGCCCCGTGATACCGGCGTCACCTACACCGGATATCTTGAAGACATTCGTCCGGCCGTTGCCCAGAGCTGGGTCGCGGTGGTGCCACTACGCCAGGGCGGCGGTACTCGTCTCAAGATCCTCGAGGCCATGGCGCTGGGAACGCCGGTGGTATCGACCTCGAAGGGCGCCGAAGGCCTGGACGTCAGGAATGGCGAGAACATTCTCCTTGGGGACGATCCTCAGACGTTTGCTGACCGGGTCGTGGAGCTAATGCGCTCGCCGGAGCTACGTGAGCGCCTGGCGCTGGGAGGTCGTCGCCTCGTCGAATCAACCTACAATTGGACCACGGTGGGACGCGATCTTCGAGAGCTATTGGAACGGGTCCCGGTGTCTGGCGCTCATTCGGCGAGGGTCGGTTCGTGAGCGAACGCCTGAAAATCGCTCTGTATCACAATCTGCCGTCGGGTGGGGGGAGCCGGACTGTTCTGGAAACCACGCGCCGTCTGGCAGAGCGACATCGGGTCGATTTGTTCACCACGTCGCAAGCGGACCGTCGTTTTTGCGACGTCTCACCCTTCGTCGTCAATTCAACGGTGTACGATTATCGACCACTGCCACTCCTCCGACGCCCATTTGGCCGATTGAACCCGGCGATGAGACTGCTCAGCGTTTTCCTGATCGATGCCCTGGGACGGCGGGCCGCGGCCGCGATCGATCGAATCGGTTACGACGTCGTTCTGGTTCATCCTTGTCAGGTCACTCAGGCACCTTCGGTCCTTCGGTACACTCGGACGCCCTCGGTCTACTATTGCCAGGAGCCTCTCCGTAGTCTCTACGAGCCACCCATTCCGAGGCCGTATGACCGGGAATCGGAAATCAGGCAAGGCTTGGATCGTATCGATCCACTCCGACACGCTAATCGCCTTGTCGCGGGGCGGATCGATCGGCGAAACCTGCGGTCCGCGTCACTGGTTCTCACCAATTCGCATTTCACCCGGGAGTCGATCCGACGGATTTACGGGGTTGACGCCCGAGTCAGTCGATTGGGGGTCGACGCTCACCGCTTTCAGCCAGTCGAAGCTCCAAAAGAGCCCTTCGTTCTGTCCGTCGGCGCTTTGACCCCGGCAAAAGGCTTCGACTTTCTGATCGAGAGCATCGGAGCGATTCCGATTGACCGCAGACCCCCGCTTGCCATCGTATCTAACGCGGTCATCGCCGAGGAACGGTTGTTCCTCCAGAATCTTGCTACCAATGTTGGGGTCGACGTTTTGTTTCGGGTCGGCGTGCCCCACGAGGACATCATTCGGATGTACAGCACGGCGCGGCTCACCGTCTACGCCCCAATTCGAGAGCCGCTGGGACTGGTGCCGCTCGAGTCGCAATCGTGCGGCACGGCCGTCGTCGCCGTTGCCGAAGGCGGCGTGAAAGAAACGATCCAACCGGATCGGACCGGCGTTCTTGTCGATCGCGACCCGCGTCGCTTTGGCGACGCGATCGATTCTCTTCTAGGGACCGACGAAAGTCGTGACCGGTACGGTCGTGCTGGTCGTCGCTGGGTCGAGGAGCAATGGACCTGGGAAGGCGCCGTCGCCGATATCGAGCGCTCCCTGCTCGCGGTAGCCGGGCGTCGGCCGGGTCAGGACCCTACGCCGCCGTTTGTGCCGTCGGGCGACCACCGAGGAGGTGACCGGTGATTCAGCACCGTTCTCGGATGAGCCTGGCTCTGCCTCCCCTTGTCTTGCTGGGCGCTCTTGGCGTCAGCGCCCTATCGGCATTCACCTCGACGGCGGATCGTTCGTGGATGGCGATTATCGTTCTCGCGGTGTTCGGTCTTGTTGGAGCGATCGTCGTTTTGAAGAGTCTTGGCGACCTTAGTCTGGGGGTTTGCCTCATCCCTTTCGTGGCGTCCGCGGTCCCCCTCACGATTGGCACGGGCACTCAGAGTGCACTCGTCGCCGGTCTTCTTTTTATCGTCCTTTTGCTCGGGCTCTGGGTTCTCAAGCAATCGTTTAGTGGGAGCCTGCGGATCGTCCGGTCAGCCGCGACTGTTCCGATCCTCGCGCTCGTGGGCGTGTGGACGCTCGCGTATTTGGCGAGTGACGTGGATCTCTCGCCGATGGTCTGGACCTGGGAGACGTTTGCGCTACCCCGGCTCGGGGAGCTTGCCATTGTCGTCGTATCAGCCGGCGCATTCCTTCTCGCGCTGAATCACGGACGCAATATTCGCCACGTGCAGATCGCAACCTGGAGCTTTCTCCTCCTCGGCGTTCCCGCCGTCCTCGCGTTCTACGCCGGCCACGAGGGAGCGATTGCGTTCCTGAGCACGGGTGGCCTGTTCACGATGTGGGGAGCCACGCTGGCGTATGGTCAGGCCCTTTTTAACGACAAGCTGCCCCTCTGGCTCCGATTTGGCCTCGTCGGGTTGGTTGTCGCCTGGATTGTCAAGGCGGCTATCCTCCAAACCTCGTGGTTTTCCGGTTGGATGCCAACGTTAGTCGCATTTGCCATTCTCACGCTGCTGCGATCCAGGTGGGCATTCGGGATTCTCCTGGTCGCGTCGGACGTCGGCGTCCTCTTGAACCGGGACGCGGTTTACCACGCGCTCTGGGATGCCAAGGTGGATCAGGGTGATCTCACCCGCATTCCAATCTGGGAGCAGGCGTGGGGTTTGGTCCAGAACCATCTGCTACTGGGCACTGGGCCGGCGGGGTATGCCCCCTATTACATGTCGATCTACGCCGGCTCGTCGTACTCGATGTCGACCCACTCGAATTACCTTGATTTCATCGCTCAAACCGGCATTATCGGCTCGGCGATCGCCCTTTGGTTCTTTGCCACGTTGCTCGTCCTCGGTTGGCGCGGTCGCCGCAATTGGCGGAATGGCTTTCGTGGTGGCTACGCCCAGGCCGCGTTTGCCGGATTGATCGGCTTGTTTGTCGCGATGGCGCTCGGGGACTGGTTTATCCCTTTCGTGTACAACCAGACGATTGCCGGCTTTCGCTACACCGTGCAAAGCTGGGTGTTTCTCGGGTACATGGCTAGTCTCGCCGGCATGCGTCCCGATACCGAGGACAACTGATGGATCTCTCGATTTGCATCGTTAGCTGGAATACCCGGGATCTGTTGCGGCGTTGTATCGAGTCGATCGGCGACACGATCGACGGACTCGACCACGAGATCATCGTGATCGACAACGCATCGTCGGACGATAGTGCCCAGCTGATTGCGCGAGAGTTTCCCGGGGTTCATTTGATCCAAAACAGCGACAATCGGGGCTTCGCGCGAGCAAACAATCAGGGGATCGCCGTCAGTCGCGGCCGCCACGTTCTTCTTCTCAACAGCGACGCCGTTCTACTTCCGGGTGCCGCCCGGGAGATGGTCGAGTTTCTCGACGCGCATCCGAAGGTCGGGATCGTCGGCGCGCGGCTCCTCAACGCGGATGGAAGTTTTCAGGCGTCGTTTGCCGATTTTCCTTCGCTCCTGGGCGAAACGCTTCTCGCGACTGGCTTAGCCCGCCACGTTTTCTCTCCGGTTTATCCGAGCTATTCCGAAGAACGAAGTGGCCAGGAACGCTCGGTCGACTGGATCTTTGGAGCGTGCATGATGGTTCGGCGGGCCGCGATCGAATTGGTGGGGCCGCTCGACGAAGACTACTTCATGTATACCGAAGAGACCGATTGGTGTTACCGGATGCGGCAGGGAGGCTGGGCGGTCTATTACCTGCCGACGGCGCGGGTGAAGCACTGGTCCGGCCAGAGCAGCAATACTGCCCCAATTCGAAAGCGGAGTCAGCTGTATCGCAGCAAGTGGCTATTTCTACGCAAGCGCCGAGGCACCCTGCGGGCGGGGGCGTTCGCCGTGACGCTTCGAGTCGCCTCGGCCCTCAAGCTGGGGCTTTGGGCGATCAGAAGCCTGTCGCCGAGGCCGGACGGGCGAAAATGGGCTCGGCAGCAGGCCCAATCGTACGTGCTGCTGTTGCGTGAATTGTGAAAGATCAAGCGACAAAGGTTCTTCTCGCGACGCACTTTTTCCCGCCAGGCCATCCGGGTGGCACCGAATCGTACACCTACGGTCTCGCGCGGACGCTTCTCCGCAAGGGGCACGCCCCGCACGTGATCTGTGCCGAGGGGTGGGGCACCGGGGACAGTTGGCTACCCCGGTTCGAGGATTCGGAGTACGAGGGTATTCCGGTTCGAAGGTTGTTCTGGAATTGGGAACGTGCCTCCGATCCGTTCGTTCAGCTCTACGACAACCATGCCACCGAGCACGAATTTGCGAGCTACCTGAGGGACATTCAACCAGACGTCGTTCACATTACCTCATGTTACGCGCTTGGCGCCGGAATCATTCGAGTGGCCCACCGCATGGGCGTTCCGGTTCTCTTGACGCTCACCGATTTCTGGTTCCTCTGTCCCCGACACACTCTATTACGTGGGGACGGGACGCTCTGCCCCGGCCCAGAATCCGCGGTGATCTGCGCGAAATGCATGGCGGCGAATTCGCGTGTGTTTAAGACGCTCTCATCGGTCGTACCTCCCGACATGGTCGCACGCGGGTTGTATCACCTGAGCCATTACCCGATTCTCGCCCGTCAGCGGGGGTTTCGGGGCTCGGTTGGAGACGCCCCGACGCGCTTTGCTCACCTTCGCGCGGTGTTCGACGACGTGGACGTTCCGATTGCACCGTCGCGGTTTTTGAGGGACATGTTTGGGCGGAATGGCTACCCGTCAGACCGGATCCGCTACTCACCATACGGAATGGATCTTTCGTGGCTGAAAAGTCTGCGACCGCGCGCCGCGGGAACCCCGCCTTGTTTTGGGTACATCGGGCAGATCGACCCGCTTAAGGGTGTGGATGTGCTCGTTCGGGCGTTCAGATTGGCGGCACTTCCTGATTCAGTCACTCTGGACATATACGGCGACATGACCAAGCAACCTCTTTTTGCCGATCGCATTCGGCAACTGGCCCAGGGATGCTCAAACATTCGATTCAAGGGTGCTTTCACGCGATCCCAGGTCGCGGACGTCTTGTCAGAAATCGACGTGGTTGTTGTACCGTCGATGTGGTATGAAAACACACCGCTTGTCATCGCGGAAGCTTTCGCGGCCGGTAAGCCGGTCATCGCGACGAATCTGGGAGGGATGAGCGAGGTTGTCGAGCATGGGGTTAACGGGTTGCTCTTCGAGTGGGGTGACGCAGCCGGGTTAGCCAATGCGATCCGTCTCCTCGGCGAGGATCCAGTGTTGCGCGAGCAGCTCGCGCGTCAGGTTCCTCAAGTTCGCACGATCGAAGCCGAGACCGAGGAGCTTCTATGGATGTACCGGGACGCGGCTGCAAGTGAAACCAAACCAGCAAATTTCCGTTGATCCACTAAAGGAACGCAAGACGTGCTAGCACAAACTCCCTCTCCTCGGGCCCGATTGCCCTGGTCATCCATCACCGTATTTTTGGCCCTCGTCTTATGTTTTAGCTATTTCTTTCCACGCTGGGCTGATTGGAACGTCAACTCACGGCTCGATCTGGTCGTCTCGATCGTCGACGATCACACCCTGACGATCGATCGTCTCGTGTCAAACACCGGCGATTACGCCGACTATAACGGACACTACTATTCGGATAAGGCGCCTGGCATCGCGTTGTTGGCGGTGCCGGTCTATGCCGCGCTCGAAAAGGTTGTGCCGCGGCGAATCGCGTCGCAAGGACAGCTGGCAGCCGGGAGCGGCTCGCCGCTAAGCGGAACGTTGCGACAGGGCGGCACCGGCCTGGAGCCGGACAAGATTTGGATGTTTCTCGCTCTGACCGTGACGACGTTCGTCGTCGCCACGATACCCGCGGCCGTGCTGGGCCTGCTCTTTTTTAACGTCGCCGGTCACCTCGGTCTCGGCAAGCGCGAGAGCCTGGCGGCGACCCTGCTCTACGCCCTGGGGACGAGCGCTTTTCCGTATGCGAACTCTCTCGTGGGACACCAGACGAGTGCGTTCCTCCTCTTCTCCTCGTTCGCGGTCTTGTTTGCAATCCGGCGTGGTACTCTTCGCCACGCCTGGTGCCTCGTGGCCGGCTTCCTCATCGGATACGCGGCCATCGCCGAATATCAGACCGCGCTCATCGGCGCAATTCTCGGCGTCTACGCGCTGCTGACGTTGGGGAGTTGGCCAAGCACGATTGGACGCCTGGTCATCGGGGCGATTCCCGCGTTTCTTCTGCTCGCGGCGTACGACGTTGTCGCTTTTGGAACGATTCTCCCAATCGGGTACCTCCACTCCGCGCTTTGGTCCGACGTTCACCAGATCGGCTTCATTAGCCTGACCTACCCTCACGCCGACGCGCTTCTCGGCATCACCTTTGGGGACTACCGGGGGCTCTTCTTCTTGTCTCCCTATCTGCTATTTGCTGTACCCGGATACGTTTTGCTCTGGCGCGACCGTACCCATCGCCCGGAGTTCTGGGTGCTCCTTCTCGCATCGGCCGCGTTCCTCCTTTTTAATAGTTCAAGTGCGATGTGGCAGGGTGGCTTCGCGGTCGGGCCCCGCTACCTTGTCCCGGCTTTGCCGTTCCTGGCGCTTGCCGCCGGTTTCGGGATCGCCTGGGGCTGGCGACACCGAGTATTGAAACCGCTCGTGGCCCTTACATCCGGGTGGTCCATTATTGCGGTGTGGGCGGAGACGATTGGCGGTCAGTCGTTTCCCGATTACACCCTCAGCCCGTTGATCAACTACAGCTTGCCGAAGCTCGTCAGCGGGGACATCGCGCGGAACGTCGGAATGCTGGGCGGCCTGTCCGGGTGGAGTAGCCTTGTGCCGCTCCTGGTCATCGTCCTGGTGTTGGTTGGACTGGCCGCCGGGGTCCCGCTGAGACCGATCGCGGCTGAGCGTCGCCCATTAACGGTCAGTCAGGTGGAACGATGGACGTGAAGGTCGCCGCGAACACGACGTCGATCGGGGGGCGCCGAGCCATGGGATGGCTTGAGCTGGCCGCCCTGGTCGCCGTGATCGTGGCGGTGTTGTTCGTCACGGATCTCCCCTTCACCTACGCCTATCGGTCGACGCCACCGGGAAAGCAGTTCATGGGCATTTTGCTCAACGTGCCCGATACCGCGCAGTACCTCTCCTGGGCCCGGGAGTTTCGTGAGGCGATACTCATCGACAACAAGCTAACGCCGGAACGGGGCGATCCAACGTTTTTCAACTTGTTCTGGTTTGGCGTGGGACGGCTGTCCGTCGCTCTGGGGACGGGTCTGGTCGAGACAACCCGACTGGCACGTCTGGCCGCCGGTGCAGTGTATCTTGGCGCGCTGTTTTGGATTGCCCGGCTCTTCTGTTTCGGTCGGCTCGAACGGTGGGCGAGTTTCCTGGTCATATCGCTTGGGGGCGGATTGGGCTGGGTTCTCGTCGTCGGCAAGCAGCTGACCGGGGATATTACCTCGCCGCTCGACCTGTACGTGACCGAACCCAACACCTTTCTGACTGTCCTGGCCTTTCCCCATCAGGCGATGGCCACCGGTTTGCTCGTCCTAATCCTTGGTCTCGCGGCCCTCGCCCTGGAACGGAGCAGTGTTCGTTTAGCGATTTTTGCCGGGCTTCTAGCTTTGCTCCTGGGGCTCCAGCATGGTTACGATCTTATCGTCGTGTACGCCGTCGTGGGAGTGACTGCCCTTCAGCTCGCCTGGCGTACTGGCGCCTGGGTACGCCTCACGGCTCTAACGGTCGCCGTGTGCGGTTGGTCGTTTCCGGCGGCGGTCTACCTGCTCTATTTGACGCGAAAATCGTCGGTTTGGGGCGGGGTGCTATCCCAGTACGGCAACGCTGGAGTGTACACTCCGAACCCGGCCCACCTGTTGATCCTTATCGGATTGCCGCTCGTCCTGCTTATCGTTCTTCGGGACAAGACGACCGACCCACGGAGTTTAGCGCCGCGCGAGCTGCTTCTTCGAACCTGGCTCGTCGTCGGTTTTCTCCTCCTGTATCTTCCCACCGATTTTCAGATCAAAATGCTTGGCGGATGGCAGGTACCGGTTGGGATTCTCGCGACTCGGGCGGTTCTTCAGCGATGGCGACCGGACCTCCGAGCGTGGCGGACTCCGTTCCTCCCGAAACCCGAGATTTTCATCGCATTTCTCCTTTTAGTCGCCGTATTGCCGACAAACCTGTATCTTTATGCCTGGAGATTCGTCGACCTTGGTCGGCACGATTATCCGTACTACCTCACCCAGGATGACGTCACCGCGCTAGGCTGGCTCGAGGCTCGTCATTCGCCTTCCGATGTCGTCCTTAGCTCGTTGACGATCGGTCAATACATTCCCAGTGTCACGGGGGACAAGGCGTTCCTCGCGCACTGGGCGGAGACGCTCGACTTTTACGCAAAGCAGCGGATGGTCGGCAGTTTCTTCGACGCATCATCCTCGGATAGCGATCGTGCCGCGATGATGTCACGGTTTGACGTCCGGTACGTTTTCTATGGGGAGGAGGAGCGGGCGCTGGGCGGGTACAGCCCGGACCATTCTCCCCTTCTCTGTCGGGTCTACGCAAATCCGCACGTGACGATCTACCGCGTTTCCGCTGGGTCTGGCGTTTCCTGCCCGTGATCAACCTGGTGGCGCGACGAGCGAAGGGAACGACGACGGTAACACATCGAAGGTCTCCTCCGACGGACAACCGAGAAGGTGCGGCCGGCCGTTCTCCTTGTCTCCTTCTATCGGTTTTGCTCGCGAGCGTGGTCATCCTTCTCGTCGCATTCCCCCCCGGAATCGCTCGCGCCGACACGACGACGTGGAGTCGTCCGATCGAGGTGTCGGCCGGTGTGGGCGGTTGGTTTCCAACAGTCGCCGCGGATGATGCCGGTAACGTCCACGTGGTGTGGCAGGCCGGCTTTCCCCAACAAACCAAGTTTTACGTTTCGGCGCTCTACTATACCCATTGGGATGGTCAGAATTGGTCCCAACCAACGGATGTCGCGCTTATTTGGGCCGATCACGCATTGCGTTCCGCGCTCGCGGTGGATGGGGCCGGAGCCCTTCATCTGCTCTATAAGGGGTTTGGCCAGCTCGATCCGGCGGCGTTGGGTGGCCAGGGATCTCTCGGGCAAGAAGACATCTGGTACACGACCGTGCCCGGCGCGACCGCCAGTTCGGTCCAGACCTGGCGGACGCCACAGCGATTGACAAAGGGCACGACAGGTTACTATTCGGACATTGCGATTGATAGCCATGGGGTGCTCCACGCGATCTGGACGGAGAGCCTCCAGGGGACGTACGGCATTTATTACGCTCACTCGGCCGACGGGGGAGTAACCTGGAGCGGGCGAATCCCCCTTGACGACGCGGACCCGGTCTGGTGGTACCGCGCCCATTTGAAAATCGATGGGCAGGATCGGCTGCACGTGGTTTGGGAGGACCTCAATCCCGCCATATCCTCCGGGTCTTTCGGAACGACGGTCATGGCGCGCTATGCACTCTCGACTGATGGCGGTCAGAGCTGGACGAAAACCACGTTTGAAAGCAAGACCGGTGAGTATCCGTCCGGAATCCCATTCGACGCTGGGCCGCAACAACCATCGATTGGCGTCGACGGACGTGGAGGGATTCTTCTGGTCTACCGGAACCCGACCTCAAATCAGATTCTCTTCCGACGTTCCACCGATGGCATTCGGTGGTCCGAGAGCGAATCGATCCCGGGTGTGCGAGAGGGCGTCGAACGTCCTTATGATATCTACGATATGGTGACTGACAGTGCCGGACACGTTCACCTCGCCATGGTTGGCTACCCAACCGGTTCGAGCGTCATGAGTCTGCTGCACAGCGAGTGGGACGGAAAGGCCTGGTCCGAGCCGTCCGTGATCGTCGCATCTCCTCCGTACCCGGAGTATCCGAAACTGGCTTTGAGTAACGGTAATCAGCTCCACGTCGTTTGGTTCAATGGAGATCGACCGAGCGTCGATCGGAACCAGATTGGAATCTGGTACAGCACGGCGTCCACGACCGCTCCGAGAACGACCGGCCGTCCGTCGCCGCCGGTGGTCGCGGCGCCGACAAAACCGTCGACCGTCGCGACCCCCCGGGCGAATGATTCCACTCGTCAGGCGGTGCCGGCCGAGCTGGGCAATACCAGTCCCTGGGCGACGAGCCTCACCGATCCCCCGCTCTTGGCCGTTGCGACGGGAGTGGTCCCCGTCGTCATGCTCCTCGGTTTGGTCGTCGCGATCCGGGCTGGACTCTTGGGTCGCGTCGCGGCCGCATTCGGACGAAGGAACTGAGGCGTGGTGAGACCGCGTCGAAGGGGAAGGTTGGGTAGATGACAGAGGTCGACGTCGGTCGGTACGTCAAGGTCCTATGGCGCTGGGCCTGGCTCATCGTTTTGGCGGCAGTCGTCGCGGGCGGAGTGAGCTACCGGGTCAGCCAGTTTTTGCCCCGAATCTACCGAACCTCGGCCACGCTGATGGTTGGCGATTTTGCATCAAATCCAAACGTAAGCAGCGATGAAGTACAGGCTAGTCAACGCTTAGCCACGAACTACAGCCAAATGATTACACGTGAGCCGGTTCTGACGGCCACGGTTACCACGCTCAAGCTCCCGACCACCTGGGAGGATCTAAAGGCACGCGTTCTCGTGACGCACGTTGATCCCAGCCAGCTGATCGAGATTCGGGTGGTCGACAGCGACCCGGCGCGAGCGAAGGCAATCGCCGACGAGATCATTCGACAGATCGTCCTTCAAAGCCCGACCCAGGCGAGCGCGAATGACCTTAACCAGCGCCGCGATTTCGTCCAGAAGCAGCTCGTGTCGCTTCAGGCGAACATTAAGCAGAGTGAGGATGAGCTTGCCGCGAAGCAGGCCCAGCTCCAGAAGCCGGACAATGGCGCGCGCGAGATCCTCGATTTGCAAGACCAGATCAAAGCATTAGACCTCAAGCTGACCGAGTGGCGCTCGACCTACGCTAACTTGCTCTCGGCGTCTCAGGGCCGGCCCGCGAACACCTTGAGCATTCTTGAACCCCCGTCACTCGAAACCCAACCGGTCAGTCCGAATGTCCGGGCAAACGTTGCGCTGGCAACGGCTCTGGGCATCATCCTGGCGGTTGCCGCCATTTGCGCGATGGAATACTTCAACGATGCGGTTGAGGGAGGGGACGATCTCGCAAAAGTCCTGACCGCGCCGACGCTCGGCACCCTCCGGTACGCAAGGCGGATCAAGGCGCCAGGTGACGTCCTGGTGACCGTGGCCGATCCCTTTTCGCCAATTTCGGAAGGATATCGACTGCTTCGAACCAACATCCTGGCCGCTACCGCCGACGATGGACTGCTGCCCCTGGTGGTTACCAGCCCGGGGACAGATGAAGGGAAGTCGTTTACGAGCGCAAATCTCGCGGTCAGCTTCGCGCAGTCGGGTCGGACGGTTATTCTCGTGGACGCCGACGTTCGAAATCCCACCCTTCATTTGACGTTTGCCTGCCCGAATGAGGTCGGATTGACGACGGCATTGACCACTGATTCGACGGCCGAGCGTTCCCAAGCGACGAGCCTGGGACAGCACTTAGAGACGGAGATCGAGCAAGTCCTCCTTGCCACGCCGGTTGAGGGCCTGCGGATTCTGCCGAGCGGACCTTTGTTGGGGAATCCGGCCGAGCTTCTCGGATCGACGCGGATGGGACAGGCGCTTCGGATCCTTCAGCGCATGGCAGACGTCGTCATCCTGGACAGTCCGCCGGTTCTTCCCGTGGCGGACACGACGCTACTCGCCGGTAAGTGGGCAGCGGTGCTACTCGTGTTGGAGGTCGGGCGAACTCGAGCCGAGGAGCTTCGGGCCGCGAATGAGACCCTCCAGCGCAATCGCTCCCGCGTGCTTGGCGTTGTTTTGAATAAGGTGCGACAGTCGGGATGGAGCGATCGCCGGTATTCACGATACTACCGACCAACCGCTGGCGAATCTCCCCGAGGATTACGGATTCCCTTTGTTCGTCGACCTGGAGCGAATACTGGCCGCACCGGCACAATAGTCAAGCCTACTTCATGACCGGCAAGGTGTTGGAATAAGCGGGCGTTGGAGGGGCCTCGATCGTCGCGATCAGTTTCTGAAGGTACCAAACATCGCCGAGGCCCCAGGGTCGATCGAGCCAGGCGCGAAGCTGAGGCTGAGTTTCGTGCATGGCGTACGCATGCGCCAGGAAGATCGACCAGCCGATCTGCGGACTATGATAGCTGGCCTCGGCAATTTCGCCCTCGAGGCCGAGCCGAGTTGCGTACCACAGATAGCTGCCGTTGGGGTAGCCGGCGACATCGTTCACGGTGTACTGAACCGCCGCCAGATTCGTGTCGTAGAGGTAGTTACCCACTTCGGGTACGATGCCAAAAAACACTGGACCGTTTCGGCCGGGTGGCTCCCAGTAGTAGCTGCCATTTGGCAGGAACAGCGCGTTGGCGCCGCTAAGCCACGTGGCAAAGCTGTAGCCGGTTTGCATCGCGGCAACGGCCGCGTTCTGTCCGGCGGTTGCTTCCGTCGTGAAACCGAAATGCTGAGCAATCCGGGCATAACCGATCGCGCCGGCGATCTCGGCGTAGCTGTCGATCGAACCGCTCTTTGAGTAGAACAGGGATTTGATCTCGGTCCAGTGCGCGGAAAGGTACGCCCAATCCCCGGTGTACTGCCCGTACGCCCAGAGTGCGTAGAGCGTTTGAAGAGGTACCCCGGGCGGTGGCCACGCGTTCGCCATGGAGGCACGCATTGGCACCGGATAGGGCTCTCGAGCGACTCCCTGAGTTGCCCAGCTGGTGGCCGGATAGGGCAGCGATTGCAGGGGTGGGTAACGATTCATCTCGGCATGGAGGTACGCCAGGAGCTGGGACTGAAGCGTCGGAGAGAGGTACGGATAGGCGGTCGACAAGGTGTAGATCAGCTCACCGGGGTCATACCAGTAAGCCTGGGAGTTCATAACAAGCGTCGGCTCGGTGACGTTTGAGACGTCTGGCGGCCACGAGCCGGTTCCTTCCATTCCACGCTGGAGGACGAACGGGAGCATGTGTTGGTTCGCCGTGACGATTTTCTGCACTTCCTGGCTCAGGATTTGAGTTAGATCCGGCGGCGGAGAGGCAACTGGACGCTGAGGGGCGGTCCAGACGTAGTTGACGAGGGTCGGCGTGGCGACGGGACTCGGACCGGGCAATGGTCCCGTCGTCGGTTGGGGAGTAGCGGTGGCCTGGGGCGTATCGTGGATGCCCGCGGCTGGACCAATCGAGGCGAGCCCGCTTTTATTCGCCTGCCAGAAGATTCGGCCGGAGGCCACTGTCGCGCCCACCCGGGTGTTGCCCTCACCAACGGCCGGACCAATGAAGGGACAGCTTTCGTAGAAGGGCATCAGATTGTCGTTCGACGCCAGGTTGTTCTCGCATGGCAGCGTGTTGTGGGCGACCTGGGCAATGCCGACGAGCGACCCGTTTGTTCCCGAGGTCAGGTTGATGCCGCCGAGGCGCTCCCAGCTGTCGACGAGGAGCAAGCTGCCAGCAACAGTCACGGCTTGGGGCTCGTCGGAGGTCAGTCGAAACTGGTAACCAAAAGTATCCGATGAGGTTAGCCCGGTCACGTCGAGCGTCGACGGGTTCATCTGCCCTAGCTCCGCGTCGTACTTGCTCGAAACGTGGATGTCGATCTGCGCGTCGTTCTGAATTCCGTGGCGCGCCCGGTAGGCGGTGTAGAGTGACCCATTCAGGTAGACCGGCTCGAACGGCGCGTCGTTTAGACCGTACGTGTAGAGAACCGGCGCGGCGCCCAAGGATGCACCAGAGGTGCCGTCGAGACTGAAAAACGATTGGGTGGGCGGATTCGCCGCGAGATAGGACAAGATCTGAGGTTTCACGAGCGCCCAATCGGCGGCCCAATTGCTTTGCCGCGTTCCGGCCGCGTCCATCGCTTGATCGCCGTTGATCAAGAGATCGTGAAAGTACGGCAGCGGCATCGTCCGGAAGACGACGGAGGTGCCGGCCACGACCGGCCAACGGTCGGAGGCACTCTCACCCTGAAGCTGGGTGTGCCAAAGGGTCGCGCCAGTCGCGACGGACAACGCGTAGGCGGTGACGTTTTCGGCCGTGACGTAGACCGTCGTTTCGTCGCCACTGAGCGCGGCCGATCCAAGAATCGGCGCTCCCACGGACGACTGCCACAGAACGACGCCGTCGGCCGTCCGAATAGCATAGAAAGTACCGTTGGCGGACCCGAGATAAGCCACTCCATTCGCGATGAGGGGGGCCGCGACGATCGCTCCGGTCGTCGTAACCGCCCAGAGCGGCTGACCGCTCGTCCCATTCAATCCGTAGATCACCCCGCCGTGGGTGCCGACGACGACCACATTCGCGGTCGTATCGACGCCGGCTCCCGACCGAATCGCGCTATGAAGGTCTTGTTGCCAGAGGATTTTTGGAGGCCCACCCTGGGCGTCGTAGGCGGCATCCAAAGCAAACAGGGTACCGGTCAGACCTCCGACGTAAAGGATCCCGTTGGCGACGACCGGTTGGACTCTCGTCGCGATGGGAACATCTGTCCACCGCCAGTAGTAACGGTACGGACCGCTGACAGTTTGAGGCGAGACGCCGGATCGTTGGGGATCGCGAGCCAGCTGGGGCCAGTCGGCATCGGCGATCACCGAAGCGGCGCTGGCAACCCTGCCCGTGCCGGAGTTACTTGTTCGGAAGATGGCGGCGATGAAGCCGAAGAGGACGAGCAGGATAAGGAATCGAATCCGCATTGTCTTCCCCTGGGGCGACGTGAGAGGAGTCTTGAATCAGCCTTTTATGAGGTAACGTAAACCGCCCAAGAATGTTGTAAGTATACAAAGGAAGCGCTGGCGAGTAACCCACCCATAAGGGGTAGTCCAGATCAGCCTAACGGCGGGGTGCGGTAGCACTTCCGTGTGATGTCGCATGACATCGCTCACGATATACCGACGAGCGATATACTCATTTGCATAGTTTCCTATTGAGAGGGGCGGATCCACGTGCGAATCGGCATTGACGTTCGTTACCTCTCCCGCGGACTGCTCGGCGGGGTTCACACCTACGTCCAGCACGTCGTGCCAACTCTCTTGGAGCTTGGCGGAGACGACCAGTTTTTCTTGTATGCTGACACAAAACGACAATTCGAGATGTCGCACGTGCCGGCGAACGCGGTCGTCCGTTACCTGCCCTGGCAGAGTCCCCTTTCGAGTATCCAGAATGACCTTTTCATGTGGCGTCGAATGGACCTGGACCGGCTCGATGTCGTCCATTTTCCGGCGAACGGCGGTTTTGGTCCGCCAGGTGCCCGGACTGTGATTACCGTCCACGACGCAATTAACCTACTGCCTTTGCGGGAGATTCTCCGGGGCCACCGGAAGAATCCCCGCACGATCGGACTAATGACCTATCTCCACTGGCTGACCACGAGATCGGTGCGACGAGCGGACCTGATCATTACCGTTTCGGATTACGCCCGAGGGGAGATTGCGCGTTACAGTGGTTTTCCCCTCGACCGCATCATTCCAGCGCCGCACGCTCCAACGCCCGACTTACTCCGAACCGAAGATCCGGCAAAGCTCGCGATGGTCCGCAAGCGGCTCGGCGTGGTTGAGCGGTTTGTGCTCGCCGATGCGTTGAAAAACCCGGAGGTCCTGGTTCGGGCGTGGCGGCTTCTGCCGCCGGAGATTCGCCAGAGGCGCCAGATCGTCTTTTTTTCTCGCCAGCCGGATACCTTGCCAATTGTCCGCGAAGCGGTCGCGGCGGGCGAGGCCACGGTCGTGTTTCGACCGTCCCGCGACGACTTAATCTCGCTCTATAGTCTCGCGGACGCGTTCGTTTTTCCGTCGTGGATCGAGGGGTTCGGCATTCCGTTGCTCGAGGCAATGTCCCGCGGAACGCCGATTATCGCATCGGATCGCGGAGCGATTCCGGAAGTGTTGGGGGGCGCCGGACTGCTCGCGGACGCCGAGGACGCGGCAGCCTTTGCCCAACACCTCACGGCCGTCCTCTCACAGCCGGAGGTAGCACGTCGTCTTCGAGACAGTGGCCTCGCGCGGGTCGCCGAGTTTTCGTGGCAAAGAACGGCGCGGTGCATCCTGGAAAGCTACGCACATGTGATGGCGACCCGGGACGCGGATTTTGGTGGGGTGACTTGATTGGGTGGTAGATCCACGACGGCGACACCGGGCCCGAACATCCTATCCGACACTACTCAATCTCACGATCGCACGGTCGCCATGCTGCTTGTCGCAACGTTCGTCGCGATCGCGGCGCTCGCCCTCTACCATCTGGATACCTTTCCTCGAACGTGGTTTGACGAAGGAATGAATCTGGTGGCGGCGAGGAGCGTCGTCCTTCTTGGTCGCTATGGGCTGCCGTCGTCGGATGGGTTTCGCCCTTTTGACACGGGAGTGACGACCGGTCCGACGATGCTTCTACCGGTCGCGGCCGCGTTCAAGATCGCCGGGATCGGCCTGACTCAGGCTCGGGTCGTGGCGGTCGGCTTCATCCTCATCGCGTCGGCAGGGTTTTTCTCGGTCGCCAGGAAAATATACGGGCCTCGCGTCGCACTCATCGCACTTTGGATCTGGATGGCGGCGACGCAAATTGGACCGATCGCCCAAGGACGACAAGTCCTCGGCGAGATCACCGCTCTTGGATTCCTTTACTGGGGCGCGAGCGTCTTGATCGGGGCCTGGAACAGCGGACGTACCGCCTCGTTCTTCGCGGCGGGCCTTCTTTTCGGTCTGGCCATTCTGACGAAGGCGCAGTTCGTGATGCTGCTTCCGGTTTTGGTGGCCGTGTGGTTTCTGGTCCAACGCGAGTCCAAGGGGACGTCTTTTCGGCAGATGGTCGTGAATCTGGTGGGAGCGGCGCTTCCTTCGGCGCTTTGGTATGGCTACCAGTACCTCGTGCTGGGTCCGGGCGGATTCGCGGCTCAGCTGCAGGAGATGTCGGGCGTCGCGAGCGCGTCGAGCTACGTTTTCCCATTCGAAAAGACTTTGTCCGCGCTTGGATTTATCGCGTCGGCCGGTAGCGGTTATCTCGTCGTGCCGGCGCTGCTGTACGGGTGGGCGCTTTTGCCTCGTTTGGAGCGTCGGCAACGCCGGGCCGCGCTTTTCCCCCTGGCCTTCGCGTCTTTCTGGCTGGGCTGGTATCTTGTGCTTTCGATTGGGTGGCCACGCTACGCCATCCCAGTGGTGTTAACCTCCAGCATCTACATCGCAAAGTTCGTTAGCGACGTCGTCGAGCGATTTGTTCCGCATCTGAAAAGCCGTCTGACGCTGAAGGGAATCGCAACCGGCGAGCCCCTCGAAGCGGCGGTACTACTGATGTTTGCTTTGATCTTCGGCTCGGGAATCTTGACCAACGCCGCGTCGGTCGTACGAGCCCGCGATTACTCGCCGCAGGACTTTTCTCGCCTGGTGAACGATACTGTGCCCGCGGACGCGGTGGTCGAGTCATTTGAATGGGAAATCGACTTCCTCAGCGACCGACGTTTCCACCATCCACCGTCACGACTCATGAATAACGGCAACGCGGTTGCGTTCCTCGACGCTAGCACGGATACGCTGCAATGGTACCGCGTGCCGTCGTCGTCGACGTATCTCGTGGATGGCCCGTATTCCAAGGTCTCCCGAATCTATGAGGCCACCCTGGCCGAGAAATCGTTCGTTCGGGTGGCATCGGTTGGCGAATACGATCTCTACGAGCGCCGCTCCCAGTGACTCTCGAGCAGACGACGAACCAGAGTCCGTCGATCAGGATTGAGTCGTCAACTCGTTCGGTTGACCGCCTGTCTCGGGCCGTCGCGCGCAACTCCACGATCGGACTGAGCGCGCAAGTCGCGATTAAGATCCTCTCGTTCGGCTTCTCGGTTCTGGTTATCCGGCGGTTGGGGGCCGAAGCGTACGGACAGTACGCGGCAGTTCTGGCGTTTGGGGCGGTCTTTGTCATTCTGGCGGATCTTGGACTCGGTCCCTTCGCCATCCGTGAAGTCGCGTCGTGGCGCGAGCTACCGGACGGCGAGGAACGAACGAGCCGACTGTATGGCAATATTCTGGCGCTTCGCTTTGTCCTGTCGCTCGTGACGGCGGGGGTGATCGTGGGCTCGGCGTGGTTAACTGGCCGGTCTCCGATGGTTGTCGGGGCGATTGCCCTGGGGACGCTGGGTCTGGTGATGTACAGCATCCAGGGCGCGGCCGCGTCGATGCTGGCGGGGTTCGAGCGGCTCGATCTCACCTCTGGTTCGCAGGTCGTCTACCAATTGGCGTTTGTCACGATCGGTGGCGCGGCTTTGTACCTCGGAACCGGCTACTACGGCCTCATCGTGGCCAATTTGATCGGCATCGCGCTGATCACCGCGATATGCTGGAGCGCGGTCCGCCGCCTGGGAATACAACCCGGCTGGCCCAGCGCCAGAACCTGGGCCGCGCTTCTCCAACGGAGCATGCCTTTTGCGATCATTGGGTTTACCCTCGGATTGTCGTACAAGTTCGACAGCCTTTTGCTCAACATTTACCGAGGCGATGCCGAAACCGGGTACTACAACGCCGCGTACAACCTCGTGTTCTCCGTGGTGGTCCTGTCAAACGTCCTGAACACGTCGCTGTTCCCGTCGCTGATTCGACAAGCAGCCGCCGATCCGGAGGTACTGCCACGTATTTACGAGCGCGCGCTTGGTTACTTGATGGTGTTGTCGCTACCGATGACCATCGGAATCTGGATGCTTGCCGATAAGCTGGTTCCTCTCCTTTTCTCGGCGTCCTATGATCGGTCGATACCAGCGCTGGAGATCGTCATTTGGGTAACGCCGTTGATGTTCGCATCGGAGTTTCTTGGATACATCGTGGTCGTCCAGGGTAACGCCGGACGGGTCGCCCGGGCAATCATGGTGAGCACGCTTTTGAATGTCGCGATCAATCTGTTCCTGGTGCCACGTTTCGGACTATATGGCGCGGCGGCAATGACGGTGGCGACCGAGGTCGTTCTCGTGGCGCAGTACGTCTGGGTCTTGCGGGCGCTCTTGCGCAACTTGAATTGGGATCGGATTCTGGCGCGTCCGCTGGGTGCCGCGACGGCAATGGGATTGGCGCTTGCGATCGGTCGCGCTCTCCCCTTACCGATCCTCGTCGCGACGGGAGCGCTCGTGTACGTCAGTGTGCTTCTCGCGCTTCGGGTGGTGGGGAAGGATGAAATTGATTTCATTCGTCGGATGCGAGCTCATGTTTAATCCTTCACGCCGGACCGTGCTCGTGGCTTGCTGGCTGGTCGCGATCGTCGGGTTCCTATTTCTGGCGACGTACAACCTCGGCGGGTACCCAGTGACCTGGTTTGACGAAGGATCGCACCTGCACGTACCCAAGGATCTGGTTCAGTTCGGCGTGTACGCGGATCGGTCGTCCGAGGGCTGGCGATACTTCGGTCCGACGGTTGGGGTGGGTCCGACCGTGATGTTGCCGATCGCGCTGGCTTTCAAGCTCGCCGGCATCGGACTGGTTCAGGCGAGACTCGTTATCGTCGCCTACATGCTGGCTGCCCTCATCCTATTTGGGTTCGTCGCGAAGCGCCTGTATGGCGGCTTGGTCGCGGTGGTGGCTTTGCTGTTCCTGGCGAGCACGCCGAGCGTGGCTCTCGTCGACACCGGACGCCAGGTCCTCGGCGAGGTGCCGGCGCTTGCCTTCCTGCTGCTGGGCATCCTCTTGTGGTTTCGAAGCGTCGAGCCCGGCCGGGGGATCGGCGCCTCGGTCCTCGCGGGCGTTGGCTTCGCGCTCATGGCGTTGACCAAAAACCAGTTCGCGCTCGTTCTTCTGCCGACCCTGGTCGTGTTGTTTGTCGTCGATCGGCTGTACTACCGCCAGGCGTCGATCGTTCACTTCCTGGTTCCCGTTGTGACCGTCGTCGCCTTTGTCGCCGTGGGGTATGGCATCCTTTTCCTCCTCGCGGCCCAAACCGAGGATCTGGCGCGGCTCATCGCGCTCTACCGAAACGCGTCG
This sequence comes from uncultured Dehalococcoidales bacterium, assembly GCA_964493975.1. Lineage (GTDB taxonomy): Bacteria > Chloroflexota > UBA6077 > FW602-bin22 > CADDYW01 > CAZBQK01. The sequence continues at coordinate 40,723 of CAZBQK010000001.1, forward strand.
GCCGGCGCGATTCTGGTGTTGTCGCCGCGGCGGATGGCGGTGGGTCTGAGGTTTCTGGCCGGTCAGGATCAGATCGCAGTCTGGGGCATTCCCTCCATTATTTACGGTCTCGCCCTGGCGCGCGAGCGCACTCGAGACGGTCTGCGCCAGGCTTTCCTGGTGACGTTCGTCCTGATTGGCCTTGGCTGGTTCGCTTTCGGGTCGATTGGTTGGAACCGCTACGCGTTCGCGCCCCTGGCGATCCTCCCGATCTTCGCGGCAAAGCTCTTCCGCGACGTCGTGGACCTGCTCGAGAAGGCGGGCGGACCAGCCATCCGGATCGCTAATCGGCGCCTGGTCGCGGCCGCCCTGGCGGTTACCCTGGGAACCGCCCTGATCGTGGCAGACCCTTTGTTCCATCAAGCCCGCCAGACGATATCCCCGATCGAACCCGGGCCGCGGGAAATGGCGCTGTACCTTGATACTCACGTCGCCCCGTCGGAGATTGTCGAGACCTGGGAACCGGAGCTTGGCTTCTTGAGCAATGGCCGCTTCCACTTCCCACCTCCGGAATGGCTCGACCGCGCGGTGCGGGCGAAGTGGCTCGGCGCCACCGGTCTCATCGAGGGGTATGCGCCACTGGCCGACGTTCATCCCGCCTATCTCGTGGTGGGACCCTGGGGACGGTTCAGCGGTATCTACGACAAAACTCTGGCGGATCTGAAGGTGCAGCCGATCGCCACGTTTGGACCGTATGACGTCTATCGAATCCCCTGATCGGCTCGGTCGGGCGACGGCGGGGCGGCCGCCTCGAGTTGCCGTTGTCATTCTGAACTGGAAACGCCCCGACCTAACCGCGGCGTGCCTTGCTTCATTGCGCCGTTCCGATTATTCGGAGTGGTTTGCCATTGTCGTCGACAACGGCTCCGGCGATGATTCGATCGCCCTCATTCGCGAGCGCTTCCCGGACGCTCTGGTCGTCGACAATGGCGTGAATCTGGGTTTCGCCGCCGGAAATAATCCGGGGATCGCCCAGGCTATTCGATCGGGCGCCGACTACGTTCTGCTTTTGAACGACGATACTGAGGTGGCGCCGGAGATGCTTCGGATTCTCGTCGAAGAGGCCGAGAGCGATCCTCGGATCGGGATCGTTGGTCCAAAGATCCTCTACTATCAGCCCGCGAACGTCATCTGGTCGGCCGGTGGAGCCGTTTCAAAGCTTGGGGTACCGGGCCACCTTCGCGCTGACGAAGCGGATGACGACGCGAATGGGACCAGCTTCCGGACCGACTACGTGACCGGCTGCGCCATGCTGGTTCGGCGATCGGTGATCGAGCGGGTTGGCGGGTTTGACGAGCGCTTCTTCATGTACTTCGAAGAGACTGAATGGTGCGCCCGGGCCCGGCGCGCCGGGTACGAGGTAAGGTGCGCCCCAAGCGCCCGAATGTGGCACAAGATTCCACCCGGAGCCCGCGGCGCTTCGCCGACCTACCAGTACCTGATGACGAGGAATCGGCTGCTGTATTTGCGGTGCGCCGGCGTCAGCCCTTGGACCCTGGGAATTGCCTGTCTCAGCGTGATTCGGACCGCCGTCAGCTGGTCGGTCCGGCCCAGGCATCGCGCGATGCGTCCGTTTGCCCGGGTGCTGGTCCGGGGGCTCGCGGATTTTTTGAGGGAACGGTACGGAGCACCGCCGCCTTTTATTTGATGATGGGCGATAGCTGGGCGGAGTAACCGCCGGTTGTGCCGACGATTTTAACCGCGGCATCGGTGACTGATGCGGGCAGTGGGGCCAGATTGATCGTGAGGTTCCCGTTCGCGTCCGCCGTGGCCGTGGTGGTTTGCTGGGTGAGGTTGCCCGGATCGTCGAACTCCCACCACTCGAGGGAGTAGGTCTGATTGGGGACAAGCTCAGACACGGTCACGGTGCCCGAAAGCTGACCCCAGGGCGTCCCGCCGACAACGTTGTTCCAGGTATGGTTCAGGTTCTGAATCCACAGATGGGCCTGATTATTGAAGAGGTCCTTTTGGCCTAAAGCGCGGACGCTACTCGCGGAGGCGACGGCCTGAGCATCCCGATAGTGGCCGTTGTTGATCGGAATTCCGGTGAGGAAATCGTGAACCGGCTTGTACTGGAAGTAGAGGCTGTTCTGAATGATATTTGTGGTCCACCAGTACAGCTCGTACATGCCGCCCGAGTTCAGGGCGCCCCACAGGTAATTGTGCAACCAGACTCCGTGCGTGTCGTTCGCGAGACCGGCCAACTCGACCTGCTGACCGCTGTCAAGGCCAGCCTCGCCGCGCACCACCGGTTTGCCGGCGCCGGAGACGCTTTGCGCTCCGTCGAGAAGTGAATAGACCGTTGAGTACCAGGCGGTGTCGTTATCCATCCGGAGCCGGTCGTCGAACGATCCCGAGCCATAGAGCCGACCGGTCTTGCCGCTTGGGCTCGTGATCGTCAGGTTGTCGAACCAGGCGGTCCCGCTCGTCGCGAAGCTCGTTTGAAAGGTGATTGCCAGGTAGTGCCAGCTCGAGTCGGCCACCGTGATCGTTCCGGACACCGGCGTGTAGTCGTAGGTGCCGGCTGGCGAGGTACAGTTCCAGTAGTTGGACGGATTGCCCGGGAAGGGGGGAACGGTCGTGGAGTTCGGGGAATCCAGGCCAACTAGCATCTGGGGCCCGGCCAGCGTAGACGAGACGCCATACGGGCAGGTTCCGACAATGTTCTGGGCCTTCACCAGCGCGCTGACGGTCCAGGTGCCCTGGCCCCGAATGGAGATTTGCTTGTTTCCGGACACCACGCCAGCCGGTATCTGGATCGCCCCGGCGCTGCCGGCGTAGGTGTCGGCTGGGTTTGTGTCGAGGGTTGTACCAGTTGGAGCGGACCATTCGTAGGGGCCGAAACCGGTCGTAATGTAGGCGTGGACGTCCGCGTAATCGATGTCCGGGTACTGGGGATTCCCCCAGAACTGCGCCGCGGGAAAGCTCCCCCAGGTGGACGTGGTCGCCATGTGCCGGTTTGGATCGAGCTGGTGGATACTTTGAGCGAATGAATTCGCCTGATTGTAGTGGTTGCCGTTATAGGGGTCGCCCTCGTTCATCAGCTCCCAGGAGTGGACCGCCGTCGAGTAGCCCCAACGGGCGGAAAGATAGCGCCAATAGTAGTCGTGGAGGGCCCGTACTTTAGTGTTGGGCGCGGCGTAGAAGTTGTTGTTCGAGCCGGGATCGGCGAGCGAGCCGTCGGCGTTGATATCGTTCCAGACCCGATCGTTCTTTTCGAGCACCACGAGCTTGAGATAGACATTGTTTTGGGCGGCCAGGTCGAGCGCGTAGTCCCAGTCCCAGGAAGCCTTCAGATTGAAGTCAAGGTGGGCGTCGCTCTGGCCTTTGTAGATAATCTCCGGACCGAGTGCCCCGCCGTTTTGGACCTCTTTGAGCGAGACCTGGCTGACGTACGCCTGACCTCCGGAGACGTTGTCGAGCATCATGTACAGATAGTTCAGGTAGTTTTGCGACGAGGTTGTCGTAAAGGTTCCCTGGACCGTCGTCCAGCCATTGGTGGAGCGAACGTACGGGACGAGATTGACGTTCGAGCTTAGATCGTCCGGACACGAGTTTGACCAGTTGCCGGCCTTCAGAGTGAATCCATAGCTGGGATTGCCCGGGTTTCGGGGGCCGGCGATGTTGGCAACCTGGACCGTTGCCGAGATTTGATAGGTCGTGCCTGGCTTCACGGCGATTTGCCCCTGGGACCACCCGTTGAAAATGCACGAACGATTGGCGCTCTGATCCAGATTGAAAACGAAGTCGTGGCCGGAGCCATTCGGCGCGATCATGATGCCCGGGTCGAAGAGGTACCCGCCGTAATTGGGACCACTCCACCACGCCCAGGGGCTCCAGGCGCTGCCGGCGATGTTTTCTCCACTCATCCAAACTCGGAGAAAGGTGATGCCGTTCGCGTTATCCAGCGGCAATTTCGAGTCGGCCTGGTAGGTGAAGTCGCTAGTGCCGAAGCCATCGTCGTGGCCCTGTCCGATAAAAGGCGTGCCGTCGGAGAATTCGAAGTAGCGGGGATCGGCGCTGCTGACGTGAAGAAAGCCGTGCTGGCCGGCCAGGGCGGGCACGGCGGTGAAGGTACCGATGCTGGACTGAACCCAGGTCGAACACGGGTTGACGCCGGGACTGCAAATTGAGGAGTCCTGGACTCGCACCTGATACTGCCAGGCACCGGTCGTGGCGGGGGCGAAGCGAATCTTCCAGACCGGGCTACCCTGAGGATACAGCCATTCGTTGCCGCCAATTTGCTGGCGCTGGTAACCTTGATAGAGAAAGCCGGGCTGCACGAGTGCCAGGGACCAGTCGGTTTGGCCCGGCGGAAGAAAAAGGCCGTCGACGGTGACGCCAACTCCCGCGGCGAGCCCGGTTGGCGGGGCCGGATCGTACGGAAATTGGAGGTTCGTCGCGACGGTGTTGTCGACGTTAAAGGTGAGCTCGAGCTTGCTGTACAAAGCGGGGGTCGACGTACTTGCCGTCAGGCCGGAGATGCCGAGCGACGACGCGGAGACCGGAGCAGCTGACCCAAGTGGAGAGTCCACTGCCAACAAGCTGAGCGCGACGACGACCGCGAGGGCGCGAGCAAGCAGCTTCGGGAATGGCAAGTGACCCGCCTTATTGTCTAGTGGGGTGTTGATTTGGCCATGATGGCTAACAGCCATCATAAGCGGGTCGGCTATCCTCGCAATCGGGCCTATAGCGGCTTTTGGGTAATCCGAAGGTCCTAGAGCAGCAGACGTTCGACTATCGGCACGGTGGGGTATCGAATCCGAGACGGTCGTGACGCGCAATGGGGCCAACCCGACTCAGAGGTCAGCGACTGACATTACCGAGACGCGAGCCCTAACTCGGTCCACCATTTCGTCGTCGAGCGATACCAGCGTCGCTCCAAATTCCTGGGCGACCTGAACGACGATTGCATCCATGCCGCGAACGCCGGTCTCCTGGGCAATCATGGCTGCTTCATCCGCTCGGTGCGCGTCTAGTTCTACGAATTGCAAAGAACCGAGCGAGGACAGATCGCGGTGGACCCGCAGAGCGAGGCTTTGCGATCCGGTTCGCCGCCGGATCGCTGCGGTCACTTCAACGAGGACAGTGAATGGCTGGACTGCCAGATGCTCGCTCCTCCCGATTTGGTCAAGAACGCGTCTCGCCAACAGGTGAAACGGCTCCTGCTCTCTCAGGGCGGCCACGATCACTGAGCTATCCAGGGTTAGAAGCATTCCGCCCTATTTTTCGCGCTGAGCGCGAATTTCCTCGATAGCCCCGGGTCCAGTCCAACGCGCCGAAATCTCTTTTGCAGCTTCCTTCAAATCCTTCAATGCCGATTGGCTAGAGGGATTCTGCGAAGAGGCCTGAGTGATAACATGGCGCTTCAAGATGGCCAGCTCGGCATACAGACGGTCGATCTGCTGCTGTACAGAGGTCAGATCCATGTGTGCGTCCTCTTTACCCCAGTCCGAGATTCCATCCGTTGGCGCTGATGGCATTATACGCCCTGGTGGGCCCGGCTGAGGTTGTCTTATGCGAATCCTGCTGCTGACTCAGGTTGTGCCAAATCCTCCCGATAGTGGTCCTAAGATCAAGACGCACAACGTTTTACGTTACCTGGCGCGGCGGCACGAGGTGCACCTGGTGTCGTTTGCCCGGTCGGAGGCGGAGGAGGCGCAGGCGAAGGCGCTTGGGCGCTATTGCTCCGGGGTGACGACGGTGCGGCTAGTGCGCTCGCGGGGGCGCGACGGAGTAGCGCTGCTGCGAAGCCTGGCAACTGGCCGGTCCTTTCTGGTCGAACGCGACGATCTGCGCGCGATGCGCGACGTTCTGCGCGACCTCACCAGGGTGACGACATTCGACGCGGTGCATGCCGATCAGCTGACGATGGCTCAGTTTGCGATCGATCTGCCGATCGCCCTGAAGGTTCTCGACGAGCACAACGCGGTGTGGACGATTGTCAAACGGGCGGCGGGACAGGAGCCAATCTGGCGCCGACCGCTGGCCGAACTGGAGTGGCGCAAGCTGCGAGCGTACGAGGGTCGGGTGTGCCGAGCGTTCGATCGGGTCACGGTAGTCAGTGGCGACGATCGGTCGGCGCTGGAGGAAGCGGCCGGATCGAGCTTTACCTCGGCGGTGATCCCAATCGCGGTCGACACCGCCGAGCAAGCTTTCGCGCCGCGCGGCCCGGACGCGCGCGACGTGGTGAGCGTCGCGACGATGTTCTACCCGCCCAACGTCGAGGGGATCCACTGGTTTGCCACCGAGGTGTTCCCAGCGATCCGGAGGGGCGCTCCGGAGACTCAGTTCTACGCGGTGGGAAGTCGCCCCCCGGCGGGGATCGTTCAACTAGCAACGCCGACGAACGGCATCGTCGTGACCGGGTACGTTGCCAACCTCGATCCCATTTTTTTGCGGGGCGCGGTCGTGGTCGTGCCGCTGCATTCGGGAAGTGGGATGAGGGTGAAGATTCTCGAAGCGTTCGCGCGAGGGATTCCGGTCGTTTCGACGACGATCGGAGTCGAAGGAATCGACGCTCGGGCCGGCGAGCACCTGCTGGTGGCCGACGATGCTCAAGGCTTCGCTGACGCCGTGCTCCGGATTCTGCGAGACCCCGAGCTCGCCGGGAGGATTGCACTGGCAGGTCGGCGCCTGGTGGAGGAGCGTTACGATTGGCGGCGGGCGCTGGTCGGTCTCGACGAGATCTATCCGTCGTGAGAATCCTCTTCATCGCGCCGTACATACCTTCGCCCATTCGCGTTCGGCCATTTCATTTCATCCGCGAGCTCGCGCGTCATCACAAGGTCGCGGTTCTCGCCACCGGCACGGGCCGAGAGTTAGCTGATGCCGCGAGATTGCGGACGATGTGTCAGGCGGTCGAGGTAGTTCCCTTCACCCGCTCCGCGGCTCTCCGGAGCTGTTTGGCCGCCACGATGAGGGGAATACCGCTCCAAGCCGCGGTGTGCCAGTCTCCGGCCTTCCGCCGCCGGTTGCGCGACCTGCTCGCGACCGGATCTTTCGATCTGGTCCACCTCGAACACCTGCGGGCGTCCCGGCTGATCGAGGACATTCCGGACGCCCTTCCCAGGGTTTACGATTCGGTGGACTGTATCTCGCTCCTGTTGGATCGGACCCGCCGGTCCAGCCACAGCGCGCGGCAGCGCCTCATCGCCATGCTCGAGCTTCGGCGAACTCAGGCCTACGAGGCGCAGCTTCTGGCGAGGTTCGACAAAGTGGTGGTGACGTCGCCGGACGACGCGAGCGCGTTGGGCGCGCTCAATCCGAGCGCCGACATCACGGTCGTGCCAAACGGGGTAGATCTGGCGAGCTTTGCGCCGTTCGAGGGGCCGCGTGAAGCGGCCACGCTGGTCTTTTCCGGGAAGATGTCCTACCACGCGAACGCGACGGCCGCGCTTCACTTCGTGAAGGAGATTTTTCCAGCGATCCGGGCCGTGGTTCCGGAGGCGCGTTTGCGCATCGTGGGAAGCGCCCCTCCGCCGAGCATTCGCGAGCTCGCCCGCGATCCGGCGATTGAGGTGACCGGCTACGTCCCGGATCTCCGGGCCGCCATTGGCACGGCGACGGTGGCGGTCTGTCCGGTTACGGTTAAGGTGGGGATCCAGAACAAGGTGCTCGAAGCGATGGCCGCGGGGCTACCGGTCGTTTGTTCCCGCGAGGGAACGGCGGGGCTAGCCGCCCGGGCCGGAGGAGATTATCTAGTAGCCGACGATTCGGACGGGTTCGCCCGCGACGTGTGCCGGCTGCTGGCCGATCCGGCTCTCCGTGACGACGTGGGACGGGCCGGAAGGCAATACGTGGAGAGTCATCACCGCTGGAGCGCGGTGGTGAACCAGCTCGAGCAGTGCTACTCCGAGGCCAAAGCAAGCCACGACAGTCGTTAGGGCGCCTCCTCGTGGAAAGACGATCGAGTCGGAGAGGTTTAAGGAGATTACTCGGTCGAGAAGTAGAATTCCGTACTTTGGTTTTAGGAGATTATCTCTATTGACGCTCGGTCCGTCGCCTCCTATCCTTCGACCGACTGACGGAAGCGGTGGCTCGTGGCGGTAGGAATTCGTCCACGCGTCGCAGTAAGGGCTGGAGGCGTACGTGCGACGCGGCTGGGTGCCGGCTGGACTGGCGGCGACGATTGTTGCCATTATCGGCGCGATCGGACTGGTGTTTGTTGCCCACGCCGATACGCCGTCGTCGACGACCGTGATCGGGCCGACGTCAACCGCGGTCTCGACTCCCGGACCGGGCGCGCAAACCATCTACACGGTGACTAACTCTAATCCGCTCACACTATACGTTCAGCACACCTTCAGCGATTCGAATGGATTCTTTTTTACGTTTCAGAGTCAGATCGCTCCCGGATCCGTTGGAACCTATCACCTCAGCGCCATGCCGCAGATCCCGAGTCCTTTTCAGGGGTCGATGGTCTTATACGGCAACTCCCCCTTTACCGCCCAAATCGTGGGGTACGATTATGCCTCGACCGTGACCCCGACCCGGCGCCCATCGTCGACCAGGACCCCCATCTCCACCGCGACCCGGACGCCTTCCGCGACTCCAACAACGACTGGTACCCGCGCGCCCACGGGCACCCCAACCGCCACGAACACCCAAACGCCAACGCCAACTGGCACGGTCACGCCGTTCGTCGCGACGTCGACGCCAACGGTCGATCCAACTGAAACGCGGCGGCCGACCCGCACGAGCACGGTCGTGCCAGGCTCCCCTGCATTCGTTCAGAGCGCGCTCGGTTATACCGGAAGTATCGTCACGAGCCAGGGAGTGACCTTCAGCGCCCCGGTGACAACTGGAAACCTGATTGTCGTCGCAACCTCGGCCTGGAACCCGACCTTTACGTCGGTCGTAACTAGTGTGACCGACAGTGTTGGGAACACCTACGTCCAGGCGGTTGACGATCCCGCGCCCCCTGGTGCAGGCGAGGCGCCTTTGGCGATTTGGTACGCCGTGAACTCCAACGGCGGATCGAACGTCACGGTGACGGCGTCCGTGAACAACCCTGGCAGCTTGAGCGTCGCGATTCACGAATATAGTGGAATGGCCACGACCAACGTTGTCGATCAGGTTTCCCATGCGACCGGGACCGGAGTTCTGGCCTCGTCGAATCTCACCCAACCGACGAATCATGCCAAGGATCTCATCTTCGGCGCGGCCGATCGAATCGACGTGACCATCAGCCCTGCCTCCGCTGGATCAGGGTTCACCCTTCGTCAAAACCAGGACAACAACGTTTGTTGCAATGCGTTGGACACCGAGGACTTCTCGACCAACGTCGTCGGCCAGTACCTCGCCTCTTTCTCCTACTCTCAGTCAGTGACCTATCGAGCCGCCGTCGTCGCATTTCGAGGGCGCTAGTCCGGAGCGTCGTCAACGTTTATGTAGGTCGCGAGTCAACGCGATCAATCACTTGGTTGATTATTTGTCTGACAGGATGCCTCTCCACCGTTCCTCGACCTGAAACCGTCGCCCAACCTACACATTCGTAGTACGATTGGGCTATCCGGCTCCGGGTAGTATTTATGCGAGGGTCCATCGTGGAGGGGGAGATAAATGCTCATCGCGCGGGCGCCACTGAGGATCAGTTTGGCCGGAGGGGGTACTGATCTACCGGCGTTCTACGAGCCGTACGGTGGACTGGTTGTCTCAACCTCGATCGACAAGTACGTCTACGTACAGGTGAGCTCGAACCGCAATAACTCGGCCCAGATCACGTCGGCCGACTATCACACGTTCTACCACCATCTGCTCGGGACGCCGATGACCTGGGACGGTGACCTGGCGCTTCCCCGAGCCGTCCTGCACGAGTTTGACGTTGAACACGGTATATCGATTTTCACCTCGTCGGAGGTGCCGCCAGGAACGGGTTTGGGCTCGTCCGGCGCGCTTGCGACGGCATTGATTCAGGGCATCGCGACGTATCTTAAGCGTCCGATGATGCCGTCCGACGTGGCCGAGTTTGCCTGCGACATCGAGATGCGCAAGCTTGGCGCGCCAGTTGGCAAACAGGACCAGTTCGCGGCTGCCTTTGGCGGGCTCAACGCGATCACCTTTACGAGTGAGGGAACAACAGTTGAGCCGATCGTGACGCCACCGGGCACGATCGAGCGCCTGGAAAGCCGGCTCCTTCTGTTTTTTACGGGAACGGCTCGCGACTCGGCGACAATTTTGCGCGAACAGCAGCGGGCGACGAGAGATGGTGGGGGAGGCACGCTGGAAGCGCTCCATCGGATCAAGGCAGCGGCGGTGGCGTGCCGCGCGAGTCTCGAGGCTGGCGACACCGATGCCATCGGGGCGCTCCTTCACGAAGGCTGGGAACAGAAGCGAAAGGTCGCGCCCGGCATCACCAACCAGCGGATCGACGACGTCTACGCGGAAGCACGTCGCCAGGGGGCGATTGGCGGAAAAATTCTGGGAGCGGGCGGTGGCGGATTTCTTCTCGTCTACTGCCCGCCCGAACATCACGGATCGCTGACGACGTCGTTGCAGCAGCTCGGGCTACGTCGGATGGGATTCCACTTCAGTCGGTCGGGATTAGATGTGGTGGGGGTTCAGTGGGGTGACGATGGAGTGGGCGATGCCTCGACGGTCGATCGGTAGCTTTTCGCCGCGGATTTTACCCGTCCACTCCGGTGCCAAGTGCCTCGGGTCCGAGGAGAGAGGCCCGATGGTCGTGAGTGCCATTCGAGTGCCCTTGACTTTTCCTCAACGCAAACGCGGCGGCCTGGACGCGGTTGGTCAGTCCCAACTTGTCGAGGATGTTGTGCAAATGGCTGCGAATTGTACTCTCGGAGACGCACAGCTTTTCGGCAATCTCGCGGTTGCTGTCGCCCAGCGCGACGAGGCGGAGCACTTCCTGTTCGCGCCCGGTGAGGTTATCGGTAGACACAGTTTTCTCGATTACCGCGGCCGGATCGGCTCTACTGACGATAAACTGCACGAGGTTGGTAAGAGACGGGGACGCGACGAAGGCCTCGCCGCGCGCGACGAGCCGGATTGCTCGAATGACTTCGTCGACGTCGCTGACTTTCGGAATGTAGCCGACGGCTCCCGTGCGGATTGCCTGGTAAACCAGTTCGGCCTTGTCGTGCTCGACGGTCAGGATGATAATCTTGGATTCCGGGACAACCTTCCGGATCGTCGCGGTCGCCGCCAATCCATCGCAGTTGGGCATGCGAATATCCATAAGGATGACGTCAGGCCGAAGTTTGCGCGCCAGGTCGACCGCGGCATTGCCGTCGGCTGCCTCGCCGACGACATCGAAGTCCGTGCAGTCTCCCAACAGAACCCGCAGGCCTTGTCTTACAACGTTGTGGTCGTCGACGATGAGTATTCGGGTCCTGTCCAGCACTATCGGACGCCTTACCTTGACCCATACGTGGTCAACACGTATTGAAAACGGCGTGTTGTGGTGGATTGAAGGGTGATTTGAAGTATACGCGAGATCAATTAATCCCGCAACGGTGATGCGGTGCTACAGATGCTAAATTAGAATCGATGAGGGATCGTACATGACGGACGTTCGAGTTTTTCTGATTGAGGATCATACGATTCTTCGGGAGGGTCTGCGCGTTCTTCTCGAGGAAGAGCCCGACATCGTGGTGGTTGGAGAAACTGGCGACGCGGCCGAAGGGGTTGAAGCGGTCGAGCGGCTACAGCCGGACGTTGTGATTATGGATGTTGAGCTGTCAGACACCTCGGGGGTCGCGGCTACGCAAGCAATCCGTCGGATCGCGCCGCGGACTCAGGTTCTGGCCCTGACGATGCATCGCGACGCCATGTCGGTCATTACGATGCTGCGAGCCGGCGCGCTTGGCTATCTTCTGAAGGTGTCATCACGGAAGGACCTTGCCATGGCGATTCGGAAAGTAAGTCTCGGCCAAGCCGTCCTCGATCCAGCGATCGCGCGTATCGTCATCGACGAAATCTCTCCGTCAACCGAACCCGTCTCGGCGCCAAGCATCCTGACCGCGAGAGAGCTGGAGATTTTGGAGCTAGTCGCGGCAGCGAAATCGAGTCGACAGATTGGGGAACGGCTGGGACTCAGTCCGAAGACTGTCGACAACGTCCGGGCGCACATCATTCGAAAGCTGAAGGCCCGGAATAAGCTCGAAGCGGTGACGATTGCTCTCCAGCAGGGCCTCATCCACGTCGGAGACGATCCGCCAGTTGCTCCCCGCCGATTTGCCGGAGTGCGCCCCGTCCGTGGGCATCTAAGTCCGGTTCCCCGAACCAGGGCATTTGCCGCGGCGCCGGAAGGGCCGGGGAGGAGATAGGGGACCTAACCCCCCCGCCCCCTTCCCATTGTGGGAAGGGGGAGCGGAACGGGGAATGGAACGCGAAAGCCGTGAAGATGAATAGGTAGAGCAGACCAGACCTATGGACTCTTGGTCTGAGGTGTGGAGAAGATAGGAGTTGCCGGTGGATTCCGACGCTTCGGTGTCCCGAGGCGGGGTTGTTCGTGGACAGAGGGTGGAACGGACGCTCGTGGAGCGTTCGAAGGGGCTCCGCGGATCGATGACTGAGGCGGAACATCTGTTGTGGATGCGACTGCGCCGGAATCAGCTTGATGGTCTTCACTTTCGCCGACAGCAAATTATTGGTACCGTCGTCGCCGACTTTTATTGTGAGGCGGCAAGGCTAGTCGTCGAGGTCGACGGGGGCATCCACCTAGCGCAACGGTCTCGCGACGCCGAGCGCGATCGAGTGCTAGCTGGCCGCGGTATTCGGGTTCTCCGACTGACTAATGAGGTCGTTCTGAACGATATTGACGGTGCGCTTGACCGGATAAGGGCGCTTATCGTACAGCCGGTCCGCTTTGATCTTCTAACGGAGCCCACCCTCGATTCAACACGATAGCTCCTAAACGTCGTTTCTCACTCCCCCTTCCCTCAAAGGGAAGGGGGCGGGGGGGTTAGGTCCGGCACGCTACGATTCTCGGGCAGGGAGGACGATCGATGTCCGCCGCGAATCCTTTCGCTTCCGCTGGTCGGTGGTATCGCGCGTGCTTGCACGCCCATACGACGAACTCCGATGGTCTGATGACGCCGGAGTCGCTGGTTCGGCACTATAAGACGGGCGGCTTCGACGTCCTGGCCATCACCGATCACTGGAACGTGACCGATGCATCGGCTCGATCGACCGACGAATTTCTGGTTCTGCCGGGCATTGAGTACAATGCGCGCGGCCCGGGCGTCGGCCGTTTGCGCTTTTTCCACATCGTCGGGATCGGCGTCCACGAGGTACGAGCGGCGGCGAACGCGCCGAGTGACTTCGTCAGCGCGATTCACGACGACGGTGGCGTCGCGATCGTGGCACATCCGTCCTGGAGCGGTCTCGAAGGGACGGATGTCCTGGCGGCGACCGAGGCCGACGCGGTCGAGGTTTGGAATGCGGGCTGCGAGCTGGAAGTTGCCCGAGGGGACTCCTCAATTCAGTGGGATAGTGCGTTGGCTCGGGGGGCCGCGCTCGGCGGCGTCGCCGCGGACGATTCGCACTACCCTGGCTTCGATTCCGCCCGTTCGTGGGTCGCCCTTCGTTTAGGTGCGCTTACCACGGATGAGGTTCTGGTTGCGCTGAAACAGCGCCGCTACTATTCGTCGACCGGTCCGATTTTGCGTGAGGTCGAGGTCGACGACGACACCGTCCGCGTAGTGTGCTCGCCGGCGAAATCGATCCACGTCCTCGGTCCGCCGGTGATGGGGTCCGGGCTGGTTGCTGGCACGATGGGCCTCACTCATCGCGCCGAGCGCCGCCGCCACGACGATGGGTGGGCGGAAGGGACCCTCGACGACGACGGTCTTACCGGCGGAACTTTTCAGGTTGCGCACGCCTCTTATTTTCGGGTCGTTGTGGAAGATCTGGCCGGGCGCCGCGCGTGGAGTAATCCTTTGTGGCGGACGACCGATGGCTGGTCTCCGAATCCTCAAAAGACATAGGAAAGACCGATAGCCAGGTAGATCGCTCGTCAAACTTGCCGGGGGTGGTAGTGTCTGATATCCTCCCGGTGAGGTGGTATTTTGCGCCTGGAAGATCGAGTCGCGCTGGTTACGGGAGCATCGCGCGGGATTGGCCGAGGGATTGCCCTCGCGCTCGCGGCAGAAGGCGCGGTGGTCGCCGTGAACGGCCGAGACGCTGCCGCACTGGACGATATCGTCGGCGAGATTCGCGCCCTCGGCCGGCCCTCCTTTCCGATTGTTCAAGACGTGGGCGACGTGGCCGGGGTCCGCCGGATGGTCGACCGGGTCGCCGCCGAGTACGGTCACCTCGATCTTCTGGTGAATAACGCCGGTCTCTACCAGGTCCGTCCCATCCTCGAGATTGAAGAGGATGATTGGGACCGGATCGTCGACGTCAACTTGCGCGGGGCGTTTTTCTGCGCTCAGGCGGCCGCGCGGCTGATGGTTCGCCAACGGTTCGGCACGATTGTGAACGTGGCGTCCGACGCGACCTGGACCGGCGGCATGAACCCCTGCGCGCACTATTGTGCGTCCAAAGCGGGAATGGCCTCGTTCACCCGGTCGTTCGCCAAGGAGCTGGCGCCGTTTGGCATTCGAGTCAACGCCGTGGCGCCCGGGATGATCGAGACCGATATGGGTGAAGACGCGGCGAAGGTGATGGAAAACCTCCGAATTCCCCTCGGACGACTGGGTACTCCAGGCGATGTCGCCGACGTCGTGCTGTTTCTCGCAAGCGATGCGGCGCGTTACATGACCGGAACAATCCTCAACATCACCGCCGGCCTCGTGCTCGACCGCTAATGGACGTTCGAATTATTCGCAGCGCCCGCCGCACGCGAACGATCAGCGCCCGCCAGGAGGGCGACACCATGGTGCTCTACCTGCCGACGGGGTTGTCGCCGGAGGAGGAGCAGAGTTGGGTCGATCGGATGCGGGCAAAGCTCGAACGCTCGCGGGCGCGGCGCACGCTCAACTCCGACGACGCCCTGAAGCAGCGCACTGACGAGCTGAACCGGGAGTACTTTGGCGGGCAGCTGAAAGTAGCCGAGATCCGATACGTCACGAATCAGGACCACCGGTTCGGCAGCTGTACCCCGAGCACCGCCACCATTCGGCTCTCCCATCGGTTGGCCGAGATGCCTACCTGGGTCTTGGACTACGTGATCGTGCACGAGCTAGCTCACCTGCTTCAGCCAAACCACTCGTCCAAGTTCTGGAAGCTGGTTCATCGCTATAAGTTGACCGAGCGCGCTCGGGGCTTCTTGATGGCGAAGGGGATGGAAGAGGAGGACGGTGGTGAGGACTAGAGAATGAGTCTTGTTTCGCGGGTCATCACCGGTCTGGGTGTCGCGGGGATGGCGGGGGCCGGTCTTTATCGGCTGGCGCTGCGGCAGCCGCAGGCGCCACTCGATGGGGTGGTGTCCCCTCCGGGAGTGAAGACGGACGTCGAGATCGTTCGCGACCACGATGGGGTACCGCACATTTACGCCGCGATGAGTCGGGACGTTTTCTTCGCGCTCGGCTACGTCCACGCGCAGGACCGCCTGTGGCACATGGAGCTAAATCGCCGGGTTGCCCGGGGGCGGCTCTCCGAGATCTTTGGCGAACCGACGGTCACGTTCGATCGACTGATGCGTCGGATCGGCCTGGCCCACGTTGCCACTGCCGAAGCGATCGCCATGGGGCCGGAGGAGCGAGTTGCGCTCGAAGGTTACGCCGCCGGCGTGAACGGCTTTCTGAAGGTCCATCGGCATCGGCTGCCGCTTGAGTTTCGGATCCTCCGTTTTCGGCCGGAGCCGTGGGAGCCGGCCGACTCGCTCGCCTGCGGAAAGCTCCTTAGCTGGATGTTGTCCTCGAATTGGGATACCGAATGGTTCCGGGCGCGGCTGGTCGAACAGGTTGGTCCGGACGCCGCGGCGTTGCTCGACCTGGGCTATCCCGCCGGGCACCCGGTGACGATCGAGCCGGGCGTTTCGTACGCTGGCCTGTCCGATTCCCTGGTCGCCGAGTTTCAAGCGATTCAGCGAGAACTCGGTCTCGCCACCGGAGGATTCTCCAACGCCTGGGCGGTTTCGCCGGCGAAGTCGGCGACCGGGGCGGCCTTGCTGGCGAGCGATCCGCACCTGCGTCCACAAATGCCGTCGATCTGGTACGAGGCGCACCTGTGTGGCGACGGTTTGGACGTGGTGGGCGCGACGATGCCCGGCATGCCGTTTGTCCTGATTGGCCACAATCAGAGCATTGCCTGGGGAATCACGGCGTCGATGGTCGACACCCAGGACCTTTTCGTCGAACGCACGAGCCCGGAGCATCCAGGCCAGTACGAGACGCCGTCGGGGTGGGAGCCCCTGTCGGTTCGCCGCGAAGAGATCCGAGTACGCGGGCGCGCCGAGCCAATCCTCGAGAGCATTCAGGAAACGCGGCACGGCCCGTCGCTCACGCCGCTCCTGACCGGGGAGGCCCGTATGCTCACGGTGCAAAGCTCGATCCTGCGGGCCGGTCAAGCGGCGCGGGGAGCGTTACGCCTGAATCGGGCTCAGAACTGGTCCGAGTTCCGGACCGCGCTGTCCGATTGGGACCTCGCGGTGAATCTGGTGTACGCGGACCACGAAGGTAACATCGGGTATCAGCTCTGTGGGCACGTGCCCCGACGAGAGACCGGGTCCGGCTTGCTGCCCAATCCTGGCTGGGACGAGCGGTATGACTGGAAGGGCTATCTTCCTTTCGACGAGCTGCCCAACGCGTTCAACCCACCGGAAGGGTACGTCGTGTCGGCAAATAACCGCGTTGTCGGGAACGACTATCCTCACGTCTTGTCGCGGGACTGGTGCGACGGCTTCCGGGCGATGCGGATCGAGAATCAGCTCCGGTCGCGCGACAAACACACGCTGGACGACCTCGCGGCGATGCAGTCGGACTTCTACTCGGAGGCTGCTCGCCAGATCTGCGAGGCTTATGCGGACCTCGAGCCTGTGCCCGGCGATCCACTCACGACGCGAGCGCTTGAGCACCTGCGCCGGTGGGATTATCGGTTAACCGCCGAAAGCGTGGCGGCCGCGATCTACGCCGCGGTTCGGCGCCAACTGCTGCGAAACGTCTTCGGGGCGCGGCTCGGGGCGTTGGTGGGCGGTTTTACCGGAACGACGCCGCTCGAGGGGGTCGCGGGGAACGTGTATCCGGCTCGGGCCAGCGGGATGCTGATCGATCTGCTACGGCGGTCCGATCCGGAATGGCTCGCGAACGATCCAGCGTTCGAGAGCTGGGACGACCTGAAGTGGAAGAGCTTGAGTCAGGCAGTGGGGGAGCTGCGATCGCGGCTTGGCGACGACATGGACAGCTGGACCTGGGGATCATTGCACCGGGTGACATTCGATCACCCGTTTGGCCGGGTGAAGCTCCTGGCCCCGCTGTTTTCACGGGGACCGTACCCGATTGGTGGGGACGGCGACACGCCGCACCAGTGCGCGTCGATCGGCGGGAGCTACGGCGCCGACGAGTACATTCCGTCCTACCGCCAGCTCGTCGATCTGGGCAACCTTTCGAACAGCCGCTCGATCCACACCACTGGCCAATCCGGACAGCCCGGAAGCATCCACTACGACGACTTTATTCCATTGTGGCTGACCGGCCGCTACCACCCCATGCGCTACGCGCGGCGGGACGTCCTTGACGATTTGAAGCACTTGCTGGTGCTACGGCCACAGTGAGAGGCTTGAACGACCTGACGGCGAA
>CAZBQK010000001.1:58563-63470 GCA_964493975.1 uncultured Dehalococcoidales bacterium
CCCGGCCCAATCGCGCTCGATCGAGTGGGAAGCTTGACTGCTGATGTCAGGGAGATACAATACTCATTACCCAGATCGCTGGGACGGCGCTTCAATGCATTAGGTTTGCAAGGAAGGAGACCTCGATGCCGCACTATCTGGTCCAGGTCGCGTATACGCCGGAAGCGTGGGCTGCATTGCTCAAGAACCCGCAGGAGCGGACGACGGTTGTTGGCAAAGCCCTCGCGGCCGTTGGCGCGCGCTTCGTCAACACCTACATGGCTTTCGGCGATTACGATGTGATCTTCGTCATGGAGGCACCGGATAATCTCAGCGCCGCGGGTGTTTCGATGGCCGTGAGTGCCGGAGGCGCGGTCAAAGCGATCAAGACCACGCCGCTGATGACGATCGAGGAAGGAACCCAGGCAATGCGGAGGGGCGCGGAAGCCGCGGCGAGCTACCGGCCGCCGGGAGCGTGATCCAGCATTGAGTTTCGATCCATAACGTTGGCGCGGAATCGGATTTCAGAGCTTTCGACGAGGAGGCTACGATGTATGGCACAATCGCCCGGATCTCACCAAAGCCAGGGATGGAGCAAGCCGTCGTCGCCACGATGGAAGAATGGCAACGAGAGCGACGACCGAGGGTCAAGGGGGTGGTCGGCAGCTACCTGTATCGACTCGACAAGGGTGGATTGATGATGGCCACCGTCTTCGAGAGCAAAGAGACGTATGTTGCCAACGCCAACGATCCGGCCCAGGATCAGTGGTATCGAAAGTTCCGCGCTTTACTGACCACCGACCCCGAATGGAACGACGGCGAGGTTGTCGCCGCGTTTACGTAGGCGGCCGCAGGTTAAGCTCGTTCAAGAATTTGGTCGGCGTGTCTAACCGAATCGACTGATTCGGTGGCTGCGACGCCGCGCTTCCGCCATTGACGCTCCTCGGTCCCCCGGCTAGACTACCGCGAAACGGATGCGCCTGGGCCCAGGCGAGCGGAGGACTGAGGTGAATCAGAGGAACGTGTCACGGCGCGGCTTGCTGCGCTTTGGGGTTGGACTGGCGGGTCTGATGGCGGTGACGACGGCTTGTGGATCGCAAGCGGCACCCCCGACGGCTCCGGCGGCAGCTGCGCCGACCGCGACCACGGCCGGGCCAGCCGCGGCGCCAACGGCTGGCTCGGCCGCGACGCCTACGCCGGCACCGGCCGCGGCTGGAAACGCTGGCGCCGCCGGGACCGTCCAAATCCAGGTCTCAACCCGCGGCGCTGGCGACGGGACGATTATGGTCAAGACCGCTGATGCCTTCAGCAAGCAGATGGGCAACATTCAGGTGACTCACGTCTCTTATGGTCCAGAACCCGATTATTGGACCAAAGTCGAGGCGGTCTTCGCGACGAAGCAGCTGGCCGACGTCGTGTGGGCCAGCACCGGTAACCTGTTCAACTTCGCCAACCGTAACATCCTTGGCCCACTCGACGACATCATCAAAGGCGACGGCTACGATCTGAACGACTACGTTCCGAACGCGCTCGCGTCGCTCACCCTCAAAGGAAAGCTCTTTGCGATGCCCTGGGGATCCCACCCGGGCAACGGTGGACTGACCTACAACGCGACGATGCTCAACGCCGCCGGCTTCGACAAGGTGACCGACGACGCAAACAGCATCTTGGACTGGACCTACGACACGCTGATGGATGCGGCGATCAAAACGACCAAGCGCACCGGCGATCAGGTTCAGGTGTACGGCTATTATCCGAGCAACGACTACCTCAGCCTCGGAAACGTGCTTGGAGCCTTTGGAGCTGACTTCCTCAACGCCGACGGGACCAAGCTGACGATGGATACACCCGAATTTCTCAAAGCAATGACCTGGGTTTACGACATTTACGTGACGCACAAGGCGTCGCCGGCTCCCGGCGCGAATGGCGATATGCTTCTCGACAGCCAGAAGCTGGCGATGGAGCTGACCCAGTACGCCGGCCAATTCCAGCCCGGCATCAACCCCCCGGACCTTTTCAAGTGGAACGATAGCCTCCAGCCCAAGGGGCCGACTGGCAAGCGCGGCACGCATTTGACGATCAATGGCCAGGCCATGTCGGCGCTCACCCAGCATAAAAAGGAGGCCTGGGCGTTCATCAAGTACCTGATGGACCCCGCGCAGAACGTTCAAATTGTCCTCGCCAACGGTGGCCGCCCGGCGGCGCGCCACGCGGTGCTAGAGAGCCCGGTTCTGATCGAGAAGATGAAAGCTCAGAAGATCTGGGCAAATGCGATCGAGACCGCCGACCCCTGGCGCCAGCCGGCGAACTTCCGCTGGCCGGAGTTCAACGCGACAATTCAGCAGGTGTTCGCCGACTGCTGGGTCGGAAAACAGACGATCGAGCAGGCACTTCCGAACGCGACCAAGCTCCTCCAGGCGGTGATGGATAAGCCGGCCGCGACGTAAGGAGCGAGTGCTACGTACTGAGTACTGAGAACTGAGTCGGGGAGGAAACGGGCGTGGCGGCAAAGTCGAGCCAGGGGACGGCTCAGTACTCAGTACTCAGTACTCGGCACTCGTCTGCCCGGCGTCGAGAGGCGATCGTCGGGATTTTGTGGAGCTCGCCCTGGCTGATCGGCTTTCTCCTGTTTACCCTGGGACCGGTCCTGGCCTCGCTCTTCCTCAGCTTCAACGACTACACGATTTCCGGCACGCCAAAATGGGTCGGCTTCGCTAACTTTGCCAAGGCACTCTCTGGCAGCGACGCCCTGTTCTGGCCCTCGGTCGGTCGGACGTTTCACTACGCGTTGATCATCGTGCCGGTGGGTATCTCGCTCTCACTTTTCATCGCCATTGGTCTGAATCAGCATTTGCGGTTCACGCCGGTTCTTCGAACCTTTTTCTTTCTGCCCTCGCTGACGCCGATTGTCGCGGCGGCGCTGATCTGGACCTGGCTCTACCAACCCGAGTTCGGTGCGGTTAACTGGCTGCTCTCCTTTATCCACATCCACGGGCCGCAGTGGCTGGCGGATGCGGATACGGCGCTCTACGCGCTGATGGTGATCGCCCTCTGGGGCTCGGTTGGCGGCAGCACCATGATCATCTTTCTGGCTGGGCTGCAGAGCGTGCCGCCCGAGCTTCACGAGGCCTCGGAGATCGACGGTGCCGGGAAGTGGACGCGCTTCTGGAACATCACGTTGCCTATGCTCAGCCCGACGGTCCTGTTCAACCTGATCATTGGCGTCGTCGGAGCGTTACAGGTATTCACCGTCTCGATCGTCGCGACTAACGGTGGTCCAAATTACGCGACCTGGTTTTTCATCGTTCATCTGTACCAGAACGGCTTCCTGGATTTCGACATGGGCTACGCCTCGGCGCTCGCCTGGATCTTCCTCGCGATCGTTCTGACGCTGACGCTGATCAACCTGCGCCTCTCCAATCGCTGGGTCTACTATGAGGGAGAGGCGAAGTGAGCGCTGCCGCTTCTCCCTACACCCGTCAGACCGGCTCCCTGCACGTCGGGCGGATCGTCCTCTACGTCGCCGTTGTCTGTAGTTCGGTCGTCTTCATGCTGCCCTTCTTCTTCGCCGTTACCAGCTCGTTGAAGACCGCGCAGGAAATTCGGCTCTTTCCCCCCACCCTCTTTCCGTTGATTCCTCAATGGGGGAACTATCCCGCTCTCTTCGAAATCGAAAACCTGCCATACGGCACCTGGTACCGCAACAGCATCATCATCACGACCCTTTCCATGATTGGTACTGTCCTGTCGGCAAGCGCCAGCGCCTACGGCTTTTCCCGCTTCCGTTGGCCCGGGCGCGACTTTTGCTTCGGCATCCTCCTCGCAACGCTCATCCTGCCGGAGCAGGTGGTGCTGATTCCGCGCTTTCTGATGTTCCACCTGATCCCTAGCGCCCTGGTTGGTCACACGCTGATCGACACCTGGTGGCCGCTGATCCTTCCGTCATACTTCGGCGGCGGCGCGTTCTCGGTCTTTCTCCTGCGCCAGTTCTTTCTGCAGCTCCCGCGCGAGCTTGACGAGGCCGCGGTCATCGACGGAGCTAACACATTACAGGTCTTCTGGCGAATCGTCCTTCCGCTGTCCAAGCCAGCGCTGGCGACGGTGGCGATCTTCTCGTTCCTGGGTCATTGGAACGCCTTCATCGAGCCGCTGATCTACCTCACGACAACCGAAAAGTTCCCACTCGCGGTTGGGCTGCGTTGGCTGCAGCAAAATCCCGCGGATTCGACAGTTCCCCAGGACCATTTGCTGATGGCTGGATCGGTGCTCATGGTCGTTCCGCCGGTGATTATCTTCTTCACGATGCAGCGGTACTTTATCCAGGGCGTCGTGATGAGCGGGATCAAGGGATAGAGGGCGGGCTGATCCAGAATCCGGACTCGAGAAGTTTCGTTCCAATGGATCTTTCGCTCGCCATTTGAACGAACGTATGGCAAGATGCTTGTGCTGACCATCCTGTGCCATTCACGTTCGCCTCGTTGTCTGAGAGACGCACCTCACCCCTTCGTAGGACTCTAGGCAGGCTCTAACTCTCGCCCCGAGGGAGAGGCGATTGACCGTTCGTCTGACCCTCCTCTTGAATGCCGCGGGATCGTCGTAATGGCAAAGTCCTTGAACAAACCCACTCCAAGGAGACTTACCCATGGCGCGTTTTTCCCTGGCACCCGGACTACTGGCCGCGCTCTTGGCGCTCGCGGCGTGTCAGTCGGCCACCCCCCCGGTGGCGATGTCGACCGCTGCCCCGGTTTCGGTTGTTCAGGTCGACACGCCGCAGCCCGTGACTTCGACTCCAACCCAGGATGCGCCGACCGCCACGGTTCCGGCCACCGCGAGCCCAGCGCCACCCACGCCGACGGTCACCGCGCTGCCCCCTTCACCGACGGTTACCATGGTTCCAGCAACGTCGACACCCGCGCCCGTGGCCGGGG
>CAZBQK010000002.1:0-62887 GCA_964493975.1 uncultured Dehalococcoidales bacterium
ACTTTGGTGGGTCGCCCGCTTCAAGAAATCGCGCACTGCTCTTGTGCGATTTTCACTATGGTGTCGCCTGGTCGGTCGGTTGGGGCGCACGGCCGTGCGCCCCTACGCTGGCCCGTCGCCGGCTTCACGAAATAGCGCACTGCTCCAGTCAGCGCTGGCATGAGCAGCGTTGGGCGCGCGGCCCTGCGCCCCTACCGATTCGGCGCGTGGGCTCGCCATAGTCGGACTCTAATCCGCCGCGTGATTGCCATAAGTCGTTTCCGCGAAACGTCTCTACCAAAGATTGAGAATCCCGGGCGCCTACGTCTTTGTCCCCACCATCGTGACGTTGTGCGACGGCGCGTAACTGCTCCGGAGGTACAGATCCCGAGAATTACCAGCCGCGTCGATGACCGACCGGTGGACGACGGCCAGGAAGCCGTCCTCGGCAGCCTCGGTGACGATCATTCTCCCCTTAGGTAGGGTTGGATCTGGCTGCAACATCGGCTTGGGATCGGTCTTGACGAGATTGCTGATGACCGGTGGGTCGACTTTAACCGTCCATTGGGGCGGGACTCCGTAGATGGCGAAGTGTACGTTTGAGCCATCCGTGGACGACTGAATCAGAATCGGACTATTGGTGTCGTTTTTGAACCGAAAATCGAGTCCAGCTTCCTCGTCGACGGTTGTATCGAGTCCAACGTCGCCATGCGACATGTAGTGAGCGATCCAGTAGGCGTGAGAGTAGCGTTCCTCGATCGTGTACCCCGTCCAGAATACTGGCTGGAACAGTGTGGTGGCGACCTGACAGATTCCTCCAGCCACCGATGGCACGGTCTTGACCGCGTCACCCTGCGCCTGGATCCCGTACCCCACTTGAAACCCGCGATCGAGGGTCGTCGGGCCCATTTCATGGTTGAACGAGAATACTTCGCCCGGGCCAATCACGACACCGTTCAACAATGAGGTTGCTAACTCGACATTATGTCGTCTTGGTGGAATCGAAAAACCATAGGGCGTCGCATTGTCGGCGATCAAACCAAGCGACGCGACGGCATCTGCGTCCTGCGACGACACGGCAGGCGCGACCGTCTGGGCCGCGAGAGGCACGGTTCGATCCGAGCCCGTAGCACCGTCGACGATCCGGGCGACGGTGTCCGATTGGGTAACGGTAACCCCCGCCGCGGAGTCCCGAATAACCTGGACCCCTCCGCTTGCATTGCGCTGAAATCGAGCGTTGAATGGCTGGTGGTCGACCTCTTTAGCGAGTTTTGCGACGAACGGGGCAACCTTTGCCGGATCCAGCCGTGGTAGATCGCCTCCCTTGATCGCGGCCGGATCTGGAACAACAATCATTTGGCGGAGTGTGGCCGACGAGAGCTTCCACGCGCCTGAATCGGGCGCGCGGATGACAAGATCCGAGCCAACAATTGTGTTTGCGCGAGCTAGGGCGGCCTGGAGGTCCCCGTCCTGGATATTTGGCGGCGTTTCGTCGACAACCGGGGCGATGGAGCGCTGATCCGCGAACAGCGTCGCTCCCAAACGAGCGATCGTGGCGCTTCGCTCGAGCTGTCGCGCCGTTTGGCTCGGGTGAAGGACGAAGCGATCCCCTTCGAGCGATAGGGAGGCGTCTCGGGGCGGGCGGTCGATGTCCGCACCAATTCGATCCACGAGTTGACTGAGCAGCCGCGGATCGATTTGCAAGGAAGTCGAATTGTCGTTCGGCGGCGATCCCGGCAAAATCAGCGCGCTTTGGATCTCGTCGACGCCCAGGATCCAGCTTTGTCCAGCGTAGGTTAGTTGAACTGGCCCGCTCAGAAGCCGCTGCCCCTGTTGCCGGGCTGGCTCAAGATTGTCCGCTCGGACCCGTGGCGTCAGGGTCAATATTGGTACCTTGATCACGGCCGTCGATTCGGCGACCAAAGCCGCCGTCATCAAACGCTGAGCGGCCGCCCGATCCAGCTGAGACCCGTCGTGGTCCTTCGAGACCTCAGGCCGGCGATTGGACTCGATGGTGAGCTTCGCGTCGACCGCGGGGCGGTCGATTGACGCGGCAACGGGATCGAGAACTGATTTCCAGTCGGCATCGTCAACCAATAAGGTGACGCTTATATCGCGATGTGACATCCGAAGAACCGGCGCCCCCAACAGGTCGGACATGACCGATCCCGAGCGGCCGGTGGAATAAGCGACATCGACGACGTGATCGACGTCGTAATGAGCCCCAAGGGACGCGCGCGGCACGTGCCATTGGCGGTCGCCGATCTGAAGGGTAAGTGGCGCATCGCTGAGCAATCGCAGGCGCGATGAAAGGAGGTCGCGAGCTTCTGGTCGAGTCATTCCGCCGAGATCGATTCCTCGTGCCGTGACCCCAGGGAAAATCCGGTCGGCGTAGACGACGCGGTAGCCAATGAGATAGCAGGCTGCCAGGAGGACTGTGATTCCCACCGCGAGCCAAACCGGACGTAATCGGGCCAGAAACAATCCGCCGCGCATTCGGGCCAGAGGACTCGCGCTCATCCGCCACCGCCGTCGATAACTAACAACGGGCGCCGACAGGCGCCCGTTAGAACCTTACCAGGCCGAGGTCGCGAGGTCGCTTCTAGAGTCTACCGGTCGACGAAGCGCCAGAGATCCCCGCCCAGTGACATCGCGAAAACTTGCCGGTCCGACGCATAATTTGGTGAAATCGCGACCGCGACGGTCGATTTCTGCTTCAGCCCGCCCTCGACCGGCCGCCAGCTCAAGCCACCAGTTGCCGACTTATAGATGCCATGACTTGTCGCCGCGAATAGCGTCCGATCGTCGCCATAGGCGGGTGACACCGCGAGCGCCACGACCGAGCCGGAGACCGGGGTGACTGCCTCGGCTTTCCAGATTCGGCGACGCGAGAAGCCTTCAGCCGAAACGCTGGGCTGCATTGGCCGGAGTACCGCGTTGTGAATGCCCGCGAAAAACATTCCAGTCCCAGCGAAGGTTGCCGGCAGACCAAACGCGACCCAGCGATTGTTTGTACGGTACGTCGTCTGACAAACGAGGTTATCGCCTGCGTCGTCGCCTCGCCACACGCCCGCCGTTCCACCGCCATCACGCGGGTCGACTGAAAATGTGCCAACCAGCAGCACTCGGTCTTCGGCGTAACCCGGAACGCAGGATAGCGCGACGATTTCTTCGTTATCCAGTTGCTTCTTCAGCGGCTGCCACGTCGTTCCACCGTCAGTCGAACGAAGAATTCGATTGTCGCTCGTCGTGACGAAGATCGTACGTTCGGCCGCGCTCGCGGGCGATACGGCAACCGCTCGGATATCCACGCCTTCTAGCTCGCCCGATATCGACGCCCAGGAATCGCCGCGATTGGAACTCCGGTAGAGTCCCTGACCGCACGCCGCGTATAACGTTTCATCCGAATCGTACCCTGGGGAGAGGGCGAGCGCCGGGACTTGTAGGGTAGGCAATCCCTCGTTGACGGCTTCCCACGACGCCCCACCGTCCTGGGAGCGCTCGACACCCTGGTCCAAGCTGGCCGTATACATCGTGTGGTCGTCAGCGAAGCCTGGTGATACCCAGAGTCCAACGACAAGACGGCCGGAGAGCCCGGCGTTCACTGTCCCCCACGTCGTGCCGCCGTCAATCGACCGGGCGATGCCTCCCATTGCCTGGCCAGCCAGAATCGTCGCCCCGTCGAGGCTGGATCCGGTCATTGCCAGGGTTAAAGCGGAGATTTGCGTCACCTTTTCCCAGGTGGAACCACCATCGGTCGAACGGTGAACGCCATCACTCGTGGCTGTTAGAACGGTTCGATCTTTGGCGTAATTCGCCGACACGACGATCCAGTTAACGCTAAGATCACTCAACCCCTCGTTGACCTGGGTCCAAGACGACCCACCGTTCGTGGAGCGGAAGAGGCCGTCGCCTTCGGTTCCGGCAAAAATGGTCTTGTCGACTCCGAAGGAAGGCGTCATTGCCAGAGATTGGACCGCGTAATCTTCGTCGCCAAGGTCCACCGCACGCCACGCCCGTCCAGCATTCGGACTGCGATAAACGCCCGACCCGGTCGCGACAAAAATGGTCTGATCCTCGGCAAAGTTCGGAGATACGGTGAGAGCCAGCACCGACATGTCGAGAAGGCCAAAATTACTGGGGTTCCAAGTTCGTCCCCGGTTCGTCGAGCGAAGAACTCCTGCGCCCTCGGTTCCGGCCAGAGCCAGTCCGTCGGCCTCGAACGCTGGCGACAGCACGATCGCCGTGACCGAGGATCCCTGACTCCAGAACTCAACTGGAAACCACGATTCACCGGCGTCAGTCGACCGAAATAGCCCGCCTTGACGGGTTCCCACTAGAACGGTTCGGTCCTGTTCGAATTTCGGCGATATCGCGATGGCGTCGACAAATGGACTATTCAACCCACTTCCCGACGGTTCCCAGGTGTCGCCACCATCAGTCGATCGATACAATCCAGCCAGCGTTCCCGCGAACGCCGTTCGGTCCTTTCCAAATCGCGGCGAAACCGCGACGACCGAAACCGTCCCGCCCGTGCGCGGCCCAATCAGCTCCCAACTGACCGCGCTGGAGGTCGACGGCTTGTCCATCGTTTCCATTTATCACCCGGGTACCAGAGTTTCTCGGAGTAGTGTAGAGGAACCCCAAAATGTTGTCAACGAACGAGGAGGGAGGGCGCTCCTTTGGCCAGCCGAACTCCGGCCTGATCCGGGCCGAGCGCCGCGATCAGAGCGTCGATTGTTTGACCCGATAACGTTCGGAAATCAGGTGACACCTCCCGTAACGGCACGAGAACGAATGCGCGTTCCTCCATTGCCGGATGAGGTGAGATTAATCCTCGACGGTTGATCGGTTCATCGCCATAACGCAGTATGTCGAGATCGATCTCGCGCGGGCCCCAGCGGAATGTTCGGGTTCTCCCTATTTCGGCTTCAATGGCTTGGAGGCAAACGAGGAGCTGAACCGGGCCAAGAGCGGTTCGGGCGTGAAGAACGGCGTTGAGGAAGATGGGCTGATCGACAAATCCCCAGGGATCGGATTCGTAGATCGACGATGTTTTCAGGATCTCGACGTTGCCGATTCGCGCAAGGTATCGGACGGCCGACTGGAGCGAGCCGATCCGGTCGCCGAGATTGCTACCTAGACCGATCCAGCAATCGACAAGGGGGGCAGTCGAAAGGTCGGTCACGGACTGGAAACGAGGTTTGATCTCAAAATCGCATCCGCCACCTTCGCGACCCTCACCGAGGCACGGACGTCGTGGACGCGAACGATGTCGACCCCGTTGCCGATGGCGATGGGCAGCGTGGCGAGACTCCCTTCGAGTCGGTCTTCGACGGGGAGGCCCAGGATGTGACCGATGGTGCTCTTTCGCGACGTCCCAATCAATAAGGGCTGCCCAAGCTCACGAAACTCTCCCAGCCGGCGAAGGATCGTGAGATTATCGGCGAGGCTCTTCCCGAAACCAAATCCAGGGTCCAGAACGATCTGATCCAAGCCAACGCCGGCCCGCACCGCGAGGTGGAGCGACCGGTCGAGAAATTGTCGAACGTCGCCGACGACGTCGTCATACGCCGCGGGCCAGCGCACCGCCCAAGATTCGCCCGGAGAGTGCGTGACGATGAGTCCGGCGTTGAATCCAGCCACGACCTCGGCAAGAGCAGGGTCGCGTTGGAGCCCGGTGACGTCGTTGACCAGATGGGCTCCCGCGTCCAGAGCGGCCTCGGCCACCTTCGCCCGCCGGGTATCCACCGAGATTGGTATCGAGACTCGCGCCGCGAGGGCGTGAATCACGGGGACAACCCGGTCGATCTCGACGGCCTCTTCGACAGCGCTAGCCCCGGGACGCGTGCTTTCGCCGCCGACGTCGAGAACGTCCGCGCCGTCGGCCACCATCCTCATTGCCAGCTCGACCGCCAGGTCGACGCGACCGGCCAGACCGTCGCCAGAAAAGGAATCGGGTGTCGCGTTTAGAATCCCCATCACGAGGGTGCGCGACCCGAAGGCAATTCGCAGATCGCGGAACCGCAGCTGCCCCGAACGGGGCAGCGGGTTGAATGGTGTCACGGAGGGCTATCCAGGACTGGTGATGTACGTGTGGACCCAATCGGTCTTTGAGCTTCCGGGCCCGTAGCTGACCTTTTGCGGATCGTTCTGCACCTTGCCCAGCCACGACTGATATCCGGCCTGACGAAGCTGATCGATGCGGGTCGGATCGAGTGCTCGGTTCGGATCGCTTTCGAGGACCTGAATCAGATGGTAACCAAACGACGTCTTAACCGGCTGAGAGATCTCGCCGGGCTTCAGGGCAAACGCCGCTTGTTCAAACTCGGGGACCATCTGTCCTTTGCCGAACCAGCCAAGATCGCCACCCTTGTCCTTGTTGCTCGTATCGGTGGAGTACTGCGCGGCCAGCGCCGCGAAATCCCCGCCACTATCCAGCTGCTTGCGGATAGTCAGAGCTTCTTGCTCGGTTGCTACGAGGATGTGACGGGCGTGAATTTGGGCTTGGGTCGTTTGAACCGGGCCGGTGGACAACGCCGAAACCAGCCTGGCCTTGAGCACGGCCGGCTTGACGATTTGTTCGTTGATCTGGTCGAGGGTAAGAAAGCGATTGTTGGCGGCTATTTGGGTAAGGTCTTTTTGAGCGTCGTCCGTCGATACCAAGCCGGTGGTTGGCAGCTTATCGGGTAGTGCTTGCAAGCCTGATCCAGGAGAGCTCGCCGCATCGGGTGGGCTTAACAGCCAACGTTGGGCATCGCTCAATTCGGACGGACTGACGGTCAATCCTCGAGTTTTACCTTCGTCGATCACGAGCTTCGACTCGATAAAATCAGTCAAACCATTTGTCGACAAACCGGCCTGCTGCGCCTGGAGAGACTGAAGGGTTGACTGGGCCTTTTGTTGCTCCGGCGTTAGTTTCGCGTCGGGCGCGGTCCCAGGCGGCGGCGCGAGCGGCTGAGTTCGGGTGATTTGCCTGGCTAAGATACCCTGCATGGCCCCGGCGTAGCGAGCGTACTGCTCGAGTGTGTACGACTGGCCGTTGATCACCGCGACCGGCGTGTCGCCGACTCGGATCACCTCGCGGTAGTACCCGTAGGCTGGGATCGCAATGGCGATAAGGACGATCAGAATCCCCCCGGCCAGAATCGCGAGTCGGGTTCGCCGCTCGCGCTCGAGGCGGGTCAGGTGTCGACGCGAAGGTGCCCGGACCTGCCGCGCGGCCGACGCCTGCGCGTGCCGGACACTTCGTTTCGTGCGGACCGAACGAGAATCCACGGTTACATCATCCCAACGCGTCGACTTATTTGGGCAACGCTACTCGCTTTCGGGAGTACCGTCTGCTGGCGCAGGCGAAACTGGTGCGGCCTGCACTGGTGGTTGGGCCGGATGCGGGAACTGCGGCGGCGGCATGGGAAGGAAAGGCCCTGGTTGGAACCAGCCACCAAGCTCCTGGATGTGCCTTGCCGCGATCGGCAGCAAAGCTACCTGACGCGCCCGCTTGATCGCCTGCGATACCTTACGCTGGTGCTTCGCGCAAGTGCCGGTCTTGCGACGCGGCTCGATCTTTCCACGTTCGGAAATGTAACGACGCAAACGAATGACGTCCTTATAGTCGACCTCTTTAATCTTGTCGACACAGAACTGACATACCTTACGTCGAGGGGTGTACCGACCACGACCACGTCCGCGTGGCGGTCGGCCCCCGGGCCCTCCTGATGAGCCGCCCCCGTAGCTTGGGGGGCCGCCGGAGGAAGGAGCTGGATCAGATGCCAAGATATCCTCCCAATGAATCTGTCGGAATTAACGTTGAATCAAAACGGCAAGTCGTCGGGCTCGACGTCCCCGCCAAAATCGTCCGTCGCGGCGCCGGGCTCGGCCGTTCGGGTTCGGTTTGAGTCAAGGAAAGTTACCGTGTTTGCAATGACTTCCGTACGGTACCGTTTCTGGCCATCCTGGCCTTCCCAAGAGCGCGTGCGCAAGCGCCCTTCGACGTAGACCGATCGGCCTTTCGCCAATGACTGGCTGCAGAGTTCGGCAAGCTTATCCCACGTCTCCACGCTGAACCACTCGGTCTCTTCTTGTGGCCCATTTTGGCCGGTCCACCGCCGGTTGACGGCCACTCGAAACGTCGTCACCGCTTTCCCGTTTGGCGTGTACCGCATCTCAGGGTCCGCGCCCAGGTTTCCGATGATCATTACTTTGTTTAGAGAGCCAGCCATCGCGTCGAGCCTCCGTTCGGGGTCACGGCCGCTCCCAATCGCCTTTGAGACGGCCATGCCCGGCACTACACGTTGAACGAGAAACTACTTCCGAATGACGAAGTGGCGGAGGACGTCATCGGACAGTTTGAGGTTTCGTTCGACTTCGCCCAGACCGTCCGGCCGACCGCGAAAACTCAGTACCACGTACGCGCCATCGCGGGAATGCTTGATCGAGTACGCTAAGCGTTTTCGGCCGGCATTGGTCACGTTCACGACCTCACCGCCCGCCGCGGAGATCCAGCTCCCGACGGTATCGGTTGTTCCGTGAATTCCCTCTTCGCCGAGATCAGGTTTCAGAATGAGGCAAAGATCATACTCTCGCACCAGGGGCTCCTTTCCATGGGATTGGCCCGGTCGGCTCGGGGGCGGGCGCAAACGCCTCCGTAACCGCGCGAACCAGAAAGGACGCGTCGCAAATCGTTCTTTCAAACGCGGCGCAACGCGAACAATTCATTTTGTGAAACGGGCAATTAGCGCCCACTTCGACAACTTAGCCTCAATTATAGCACACGTGGCCTTATGGACTGAATACAAGGACCTGATCGAGCTCGGAATCCGCGACGTAGACGGCGCCCGCCTTGTCCACGGCGATGCCGACTGGTCGCACCATCTGTCCAGCGGCACCAATCTGGTCGACTGGCTGACCGCGCGGATCGAGATGGACGACGCGGTGACCGCCCGGGTCGGATAGGTAGATGGCGCCGTCCGGGCCAAGCGCGACGTGGGCAGCATTCACCGAATCGGTTTGGGTTATTCCCAGGTCGCCGACTAACGAAAATGACTGGTCGTAATGACCGAGGACGTGGGCCGTTGGGTCGGTCACGTAAAACGAGCCGTCCGGAGTCACTGCCACGCCGGTTGGCTCCTGAAGCTGGCCCGTCTGTTTACCATGTTCGCCCAGATTCTTGACTGATTCTCCGTTTGAGTTGAAAACGGCAATTCTTCCAGTGCCAGTATCGGCGATGTAGAAGTTTCCGAGGCCGTCGACCGCGATGCCTCGCGGATGATAGAACGCCGCCGACGGGCCACCAAACTTGCCAATAAAGTCACCAGTCGGCGAGAAGCGTTGGATCCAGGACGTTTCCGAATCCAGGACGACGAGGTTTCCGGCCGGATCGAAAACCGCGGCGCTGGGATCGACGAACTGTCCATCGCCCGTTCCCTCCTTCCCGATTGCCCGGACGAACTTGCCATCGCTGTTGAACACGTCGACTCGCTTTGCCCCGGCGTCGACGATTGCCACGTTGCCGTCGCCATCCACCGCGACCCCCCTGGCCTCGACGAGCTGACCAGGTCCGTTACCTTTTTCACCAACTGTCCGACTCAGCTGAAGATTCGCCGACGGCAACGTGCCAATGGTCGCCAGGTTGGATGGCGGCGGCAGCGCTTTGTCGTCCGGAGGGTTACCCGGCGAAGCCAGTGCCGGCCCGGAGAGGTCGATCGACGAGGCGATTGCTGGCGTGAAGATGGTTTGGGCATTCCGGAGGGGACCTGCTCGTTCCGGATACGCCGCCATTGGCGGAAACACCCGGTCGCCAGGGAGGAGCGACCTGCCACCGCCCGGTGGTTGCCAGTAAACGTCGATAAAGCTGTGACCGGTTTGGTCGATAAATCGAATTTTTAGGTCATGGAGCCCTTCAGGAAGGGTGACTGCCCCTTCCACGTATTGGTCAAGTTGGCGGCTGTTGTCGACGACTAGTCGACCGTCGACGTACAACCAGGAGTAGTCGATTGACTGAGTCCCGAAGCGGTAGATCCCGGTCGTGGGAACGTCGAGTTTTCCGACCCATTCGACCGTAAATGGTTGGGCGAGGGGAAGGTCGTGATAATGTTTCGAAACGTCCGGATCGATCCTTTGGATCGAGGGAGCACCACTCCAGTTCGCGTTCGGATAGAAGCTCGCCTGGAGCCCTCGTGTCTTCACCGGCGGCGAAAAGAGCACGTCCGCCGGCACGACCTGGAGCAATCCACCGGGTGCCTGCCAGGACAGGCGAAGGTCGGATGGTATTGCGAACGCGGCCGTCACTTCGACGTCGTGGGTTCCCTGTGCGAGGCGGAGCGATTTCTGCTGACCGCCGTTGACGACCGGCGATTGATCAAGACTGAACCGGGCGCTTGTTGGACCGTCGAGGCGGAAGACATACTCGCCAAAGGCGGGGGCTTTCAGCGTGCCGCGCCAGGTCACGACAAAGGGCGGCGGCATTGGCGGCGATTGGGCCCAGTGAAAATCGATCGCTCGGTCAACTCGGGAGAAGACCGGCTTCGCGTCGTCGCTGGTGCCGGTCGCGTACTGACCGGTCAGCCCCTGGACCGCCTGAACCTGCTTCGTGTCGAGAATCGCCTCATAGAGGATTGCCGGAGAATTCGCCGTCGCCGAGAAGGATTGATATTTTCCACCCGGATAATCCTGATGAACGGCATCGATCCAGGACTGGTTGGCGTCGCTCCCAAACACGACGACGTTCGCGGGAACTCGGAACGGCAGCGACGTGGCCGGATCGAAGGGAAGCTCGCGGGTCAACTGGGGAGCAACGAATTTGATCGTCGGTTGACCGACGAAAACCGGATCCATGAACACGGAGTAGGAAGAGCCAAGCCGATTGGCTTCTCGAGCGATAATCGTTGCCTGCGTTGAAAACTCCGCCCAGGATGCGTTGTCCCAGATCTGATGAAACCAGTAGACGTTGACGTTTGCGTAGCCGACGAGCAACAGGAGGCAAGCGGTGGCAAGGTCGAGAACGCGTATTGAGATCGATCCAAGCCAACGCCAGATAACCGTCCACGCGTAAGCGATGGGCAAAGCGGCGAGCAGTGAGGTCGCCGGTATGACGCCAATGCTCCGGTAAGACTGTGGTGCTTCGAAGTCGAGCGACAGAATTCCCGGTAACAGGAGGAACACTAGCCAGAGAAGGAGTAGCGCGAATCGTGGCTGGCGACCGCGGGCGACCGCGAAGATGATTCCCAGGACAAAAAGGCCGCCGGTGATATCGTCGAGCTCGGGCGACCCCGCCAAATTGTGACGTCCATTTCGGTCGCCGCGAAAGTTGAACATCTCGATGTGCTGGACAACGTTCGAGACGAGCGCCTGGCGGGCTTCCTCCGGACTCTTTCCGGTAAAAAGCGATGCCGTTCGGGTGCGCTCGAGGAACGCCTGCCGGTCGCCTATTGCAAATAGAGCCAGCGGAGCCAGGATGAGAAATGCCACGAGCCCGGCCGCGACGAGCTGGCGCCCGAATTTGCGTACGAAGGTGACTCGGCCGTTGGCGACCAGGATGGCGAGCCACACGAGGATCAGCAGGGGAACGACGTTGAAGGCAAGATAAGAATTGAGGCCGAGGCCCACGGCGGTGCCACCAAGTACAAAGTCACGGGTTCGGCCGGTCCGAAATCCCCGGGCCAAAAAGAAAAGGGCGAACACCAGGAAGAAGGGCGCCGCGATGCCATTCATGCCGAACCGGCTGAAATTGACGTGCCAGCGGCTCTGGCTCAGTAGAAACGCCGCGATCAGGCCAACCCGCTGCGAAAACAGCTCGCGACCAAGCAGAAAGACGCCGGGAATCGTCAATAGGCCCAGCGCGGCCGACGCCAGGCGAACGGCGAGAATGTTGGAGCCAACGGCCGAGATCCAGGCTGCCATGTAGTAAAAGAATAGAGCTGGCAGCTGGGTAAGGTCGGAAATGTAGATCGGTTTATAGCTGGGGTCGGTCAGAATCCGTGTCGCTACAAGTCCATTCTGGGCTTCGTCGAACCACACACCCTGGGGGATTGAGGCCAGATCCCAAAATCTGACCGCGGCACCGCCGAGCAGAATGACGACCATGACCGCCACGATCTGATGTCGACTCAGTGGTGGGTCGTCGTCCGCATCGATTGACCGGATCGCGTAGAGTCCCAGGGCTCCCGCGACGGCAAGTACGAAGAGGCCGCCCAACAGATCGCCCTGACGAAGGCCTAGGGCTTGGCCGAGGTAGGCAAGTGCCAGGGACACAACCATGGCAAGGGAGGCGCGAGCCCTTATCCGATATTGACGAATCGTCACGGTCCAAGCTCGACTGGGTGAGCCGAGCGTACCCTGGCCCGTCGCCAGAGGTGGCCAAATGTGAGCCCGGTGCGCCACAAGAAGAACAAGCCGACGACGACGACCGGGAAGAATAGGACCGCGTGGAGGACAATCGTCATCCCGAACGCGGTCGTCGTCGCTACGCCGAGAAGAACAAGCATACGTTCGGCCACCGCTTCGAATGCGCCAAGTCCGGCCGGAGCGAGAGGCACCGCCGTCGCCAGGTTCACAACGCAAATCGTTGTGATCGCGGAGAGAGGCGAGAGCGAAACGTCAAAGGCCGCGCCTACCAATACGTAGGTCACCGCGCCAATGACCCAGATCGCAATCGACAACACGAGCGTCTCGGTCAGGCGGCGAAGATCCTTCAGCGCTCCCAGTCCATCAATGAAACCGGCAATGGCACGCAGAGCCGGTAATCGGACTCGTGGCGGTAGGCGTTCGAGCGTTTCCCGGGCAAGATCGATCCAGATTCGTCGTCCCAGAATGAGAAGCGCGATGAACAAAGTTCCGATCCCGAAGGTGACACCAGCCAGGAGAGCGAGCGCGGATACCCAGTCGCCCCCCGGCCCAATCGCTGCTGGTATAAAAGGCAGCGTCACGAGCAGGAGAGTTACCACGGTGAGGCCGTCGACAATCCGCTCAATCGCCACCGATGCCAGTACGACGCCGATCTCCACCTGCTCGCGCTGAGCGACGAGATAGGCTCGGCTTAGCTCCCCAATGCGAACCGGCAGAAGATTGTTCGCCATGTAGCCGATCGCGAGGACGGGATAAAGTCGCCGCGCGGGAATTTTCCCGGTGGGGCAGAGTAAGACTTGCCACCGCAGGGCCCGAAAGCCGAGGTCGACAAAGTACACGATGGTTGCCAGGAGGACATACGGATAGCGGATTCCGACGACGATCTGACCCATTCCGGGCAGATCGACCTCTCGGGCGGCGAGCCAGAGAAGAACGATACTGATGGCGATTCCCCCGCCCACCCGTGCCCAAGGAATCGCAAAAGGTGGTTGACCGGTCACCAGGCCGGGCCGGTCGCTAACGTCATTTGTCTGGTTCCTCATGGAGCCGGCAATCGACCGTCATCACGCCGGACCTCCCCATGTAGTGGGGCGTCGCCAGGCGGCCGACCTGAAGCGGTGGTATCGTTGACAGCCGGGGCACTCCGGGGAGTCTGCGCAAGATAGTGGCGGCTCACGACGTCGGCGAATCGCTTGCGGAATTGCGGGACCGGACGGGCGCCCAAACGGTCGAGGAGAAATCGGATAACCACTCGGAGGGTCGCAACGCCGTAGATGACGCTATTCCGAAAGTTGACCGACGACGCCTCCTTGAAATAGCGGGTTGGGACGGGGACCTCGGCAATCTTAAAACCGAAGGCAACGGTCTGGGCGATGACTTCGGTGTCGAAAACGAACTTATCGGAATTCAGAACGAAGGGAATCGTCGTCAGAAGTCGCCGACTATAAGCCCTAAATCCGGTATGACATTCGGAAAGCTGTTGTTGAAACGCCGCGTTTTCGACGATCGTGAGAAATCGATTGGAGAGAAACTTGTAAAGCGGCATGCCACCGGCCAGCGCTCCGCCGTCCAACAGCCGCGACCCGAGGACAAGGTCGGCTTCACCCCGTCGAATGGGCTCGATTAATGCCGGTACGCGACGAGAATCATATTGATAGTCGGGGTGCAACATGACGACGATGTCCGCCCCGTCTTTCAGAGCTTCGAGGTAACACGTTTTTTGGTTGCCGCCGTATCCACGGTTTTGAACGTGGACGATGACGGTGAGGCCAAGCCTTCGCGCGATCTCAACCGTGTCATCGTGGCTAACGTCGTCCACGAGGATGACCTTGTCCACGACCCCGTTGGGTAGATCGGCATACGTTCGTTCGAGCGTCCGGGCGGCGTTATAGGCGGGCATCACCACGACGACCCGGTTCTCGCCAGACAACGAGGAATCTCCAGCCTTACCGCGGTTTATGGGTGGGCGACGCGGGAGCTTCTTTCATCGGACATCCGCCGACACAACGATCCCGGCTGGCCAGCGTTTGGACGTTGAGTTTCACCGATGGCATTGTACGAGGAAGACGGCCTTTGGCGCAATTCGTCTTTCGGCGGACCGTTCGCGGTCAGTCACCCCCGAAAGGCCGTTAGCACCGTGCCGGTCAGCCGGTAAAACGTCCTCCCCGGGAAGTCGGCCACGAGCTTCCGGTCCTCGGCGTCGCCCAGGTCGCGAGCGTAAATGACGTCACCCTGGAGAAGTGGGTCGTTAGCAGGAAAGACCATGCCGTACTCCCACCATTCGTACTGGTTTCCGACATCGGCGAAGACAACGGCGTTATGGATTCCGCTCGCTTGAACGGCGTCTAACTTCGCTGCGCTGACGTAGTTATAGCCGTGGTACAGCCTCAGCTGTCCTGGCAGGTAAAGCACGACGTTGAATGCGATCAAGGCAGCGATCAGGGCAAAGACGGCGCCGCTTACCGCGCGATGCTCGTTTCGCGCCTGAAGAACCGCACCCGGTTCGTCGACCGACGAGGTGGTTCCAAAGCCGAGAAGGACGTCGAATCCCCGAGCCGTCAGCAAGATCAAGAATCCAAATCCCTCGTAGTAAAACCGAGGTCCGTACATTATTCCGTCGGCCCACCAACAGGCGTAACCGACGACTAACCCAAGGAAGCCTGCAAGGAACAACCAGTCCCAGGTGCGGGCACGGGCGGTCAGAAACGGAATCGGAAAAAACGCCAGGGTAAGAAACGTCGGCCACCCGAAAGCATGAGTTAGTAGCTCGCTTAGGTTCCGACTGGTGTTGTTGAGCGCGTCGACCGGGGTGAAGCCCCACGGTCCATGGTCCGGACCAAAACCCACTTGATCGAACGGCCACCACAATTGCTGGGGTGGATAGAACCAATTCCCGGTGAACACCCGGTTATACGCTAGAAAAACCGCTATGAACGGAATCGCGGCGACGACCGTCAAGGCGTACCGGGTAATCCCGTCGCGTGGCTGCCGCGCAGCCTTGACCAGGGCGTAGACGGCCAGCGGCAAGCTTAGCGGAATGGCCGTAAACGGCCGAATCAAGAAGAGGATCCCGAAGGCGACGCCGGTCAAGATCGCCGGAAGAATCGGGCGGCTCGACCGCGAGGTGCGCAGAAAGCACCACGTCATCAGGAGGGTGAAAAGTAGCCCACTCGCATGGGACATGAACGAGCCGGAAAGAAACAAGAAAAACGGGGCGCTCAAGCCAAGAAGTGCCGCGAGTAGGCCAACCCGGGGACGGTAAATTTCCGCTCCGAGCCGGTAGAGCACGACGAGCGAAAGAGCAGCGCAGATTGGATCGACCACCCATGGCGCCTTGGCCAGCTCGCCAAGCGCAAGGATCATCGGCCAGCCCGGCGGGTACTTGCTAAACCATCGCCCGGCCGTGTCCATCAAGATGAACTCGTGGGTGAAGAACTGAGGGTGGGATGGCGTCGGCACCCAGAGGCGACCAAGGGCAAACGTCTTCGCCTGAAAGACGTAGGCCACCGAGTCCTGGACGTGCGGGATGCGTTCGAGAAGCGTATTGGCCACATACAGGGTAGATGCGAGACCGGCTAGTGCAATCAACGCCGCGGTGATATTGGCGAGGCGGTTGGGGTGGGACGGTTGCCCCGTCGCAGCGGACACGTTCGACGTCGGGAGCGCCAGGACGCCCTCACCCGGCTGCGGCCGGCCTCTCCCAGCGGGGAGAGGCGGAACGTCCGCTCTACGAGCGGGGTGAGGCGGAACGTCCGCTCTCTCAGCGGGGAGAGGCGGAACGTCCGCTCTCCCAGCGGGGAGAGGCGGAATCGACGTACTCCCCGCGAGCAGTG
Source organism: uncultured Dehalococcoidales bacterium (assembly GCA_964493975.1). Classification (GTDB taxonomy): domain Bacteria; phylum Chloroflexota; class UBA6077; order FW602-bin22; family CADDYW01; genus CAZBQK01. Next base: position 16,158 of record CAZBQK010000002.1, read on the forward strand.
GAGGAAGGGTCGCCTTCCCATTAGGAACAGGTGAAACTTGCTCGCTCGCGGCGGCACGGGGTGGAGCGACCGCGCTGCCCGCGTCGGGAGGTCCTTCCCCCTCTCCCTCTGGGAGAGGGTTGGGGTGAGGGTCGTACCCCCTCCCCGGTCGTGCTCCAATAATCAGCCTCTGAGGGAATGAGCGTTTGTCGTCGCCGCGCTCACCAGTTTCAGTGACAACCGCCATGGTGAAGTCTCGACCGCGGCGTCGGAGATTCGCGACCCAGGCAAGTACGCCGATCGCGCCGACGATGGTTGCGCCGCTGGGCAGCCCACCCAGGGCGAGGCGAGCGACGTCTTGAATGCTAGACACTGGATCTTTCGAGAACGAACGGTACGGAGCGGTAGCTATGGGACCGTACCACTGGCCGTCACGAACCTCGTACCACATTACGTCGCGATTTTCAGGTCGGAAGTAGAACAGCAAACCGTTCCCGCCGGTCGGCTCGCCGACGAAGACTCCGGCCGCCGTCCGGGGACGGAGCAGGTCGACGTCGACGGCAAATGTCTCGGTGGGGGGCGTCGACGCCATGGCCAAACCCGGACGCGCCGAGGCGTAGCCTCCAAGTGGGTGAATGAACCACCCACCGAAGCGAGGCGACACGTCGCTCGTCGTCCGATCACCGGACGGCTGACCCGGGATTAGCCTGATGTGGGGGGTATCCCAGGCGCTCTCGGTTCCGAGCCGATAAATTAGCTCGGCGATGCTGGTCGACGTTTCATCGGCCGTGCTCGACGGCTGCCAGACGATTGGTGCGTTCGGATCGCTTCCCTGGAGGAATAATCCGTAGGTGGCTGGACCATGATCTGGACGAGCCGCCTGAACCAGCGTCGGGCCCACCCGCCCGGACACCGACGTGGGAGTCACGGTCAGCGAGACCGGCAGCCGCTCCGTGAGCGACCACGCCAGAATAGCCGGGAGTATAAGTAGCCCGACGGCAACAACTATTGCCCGGCGATAACCGTCCGTCCTGCTCTTCACCAAGTTTGTCGAAAGCGTTGCCTCATTGGATCGGTGCAAACTTTAGGATCCGGTTGTTGTCGCTATCCGTTACGTAAACATTTCCAGTTGCGTCGACAACAATGCCAGTCGGCGTATGGAACGATGACTGGTCGTTACCTGCCGTACCCCAGGCGGCAAGCAGCTGACCGGATGAGCTGAACTTCAGGATCCGACTGCCGGGCGGATCGGTCGCATAGACGTTCCCGGCCGCATCGACGGCAAGGTACGGCTTGTCGACGACAGATTGGCTGTCCCAACCCGCCACCGGCCAGGAGGTCACGGGTTTAAAGTCCGGTCCGAACTTCTGGATTCGTTGATTCCAGGTGTCCGCGACGTAGAAGTTACCCGCGCGGTCAGAGGCGATTCCGACCGGTTCATTGTAGTAACCGAGACCGGTTCCCGCCCCGCCAAAGGCGGCGAGGAAGCGGCCGTCGGGCGTGAACTTTTGCACCCGCTTATTACCGGTGTCCGTCACGTAAACGTTGCCTTGCAAATCGAGGGCGATCGATCGAGGGCCGTAGAACTGACCTTCTCCCGATTGAGGCTGTCCAACCGGCTCGCTTCCCCAGGCGCGCTGGAAGCTACCTTTCAGGTCGAAAACCTGAACCCGGTGATTCCAGGTGTCGGCAACGTAGACAAGGCCCTGGGGACTCACCGCGATTCCCCACGGTTCTTCGAACTGCCCATCGCCGGTTCCCTTCGTTCCCCAGCTTCGTACGGCCTGGCCCGTCGCAGTCAGCTCGACAATCCGATTATTCTGGCTGTCGGCCACGTAGAGGTCACCGTTTGGCCCGATTGCGATTGATTTCGGCTGTCGAACCTGCGCATCGGGGGACGGTCCGGTTCCCAGGATGGCGATCGACGCGATCGACCGCGTTCTCTGGGCGTACAGCGCTTCGTCGGCGGTTTGGGTTTCCGCCTGAGGCGCGGTCCAGGGCCCGTAGGCCAGGTCGCGCCGAACGAAGACGACGAAATCGGTGGAACCCAATTCGGTGGGTGTTTCGCGATAGATCAGGTAACGCCAGAGTTTAGATCGATCTTGGGCGTTGGCCAGGCCCGACAGGATGATTCCGGGGGTCAGTCCTCGGTACGTCGTGTCTTCCGGGAACCACCAGCGCAAACGGTACCGCTGGGACACGTATTTCGATCCCAGCAGCTGCTTGACCTGGGTATCGTGGCTGTTTTCCATGCCTACCAGAACGATCGGCGCATTGGGCGGAGGCGAACCGGTTCCGATAAACTGGCGTGCCGTGTAGTCGCGTAGGTACCACTCGAAAGGCCACGAGACGCCCGAGTCATAGACGACTGGAAACTTTGACTTGCCTAGACCGGTTCGATACGCCAGATCGTCGATCTGCTTCATCACCAGACCCACGTCGGGCGAGGTCTGGGTGTACACCAACATTTCAACCGGAATGTCGCCGTGATAGTAGCTTACCTGCCAGGCAGCGCGGATCGAGAACGGCACGACGAGAATGACCGCGGTCACGGCGGCGACCTTCAGCGCGGCGGCGTTCCCAACTTTCGTCCAGAAGTGGGTCGCCGCGTACACCAGGCCGACGAAAATCGCGACCATGGCGAGCCACTGAAATAGCGCCTGCTGGGCCGCGATGGGCGTCTGATCCCCGAGAGGGGAGCCCTGACCGATGAGGGTCAGCGCTGCCAGAACGGCCAGTCCGAGACACAATGACAGAAGAATACCGCCGCGCTTGACCGTCGCTGCCCAGTCCGTCGCTTCCACCAGCTTGCCGAGTGACAGCCCCGCCAGGAGACAAAACGGCAGTGCCATCTCCACGACCATCCAGGGCATCTTCTCGGACGCAATACCCCAGAGGACGAGGCTAGCGACGCACCAGTACATCAGGAAGTTGGTGAAGAGGGTGCGGTGGCGAAGCCAGTACACCGCCGACGCGAGTCCAACGCCTACCACGAGGAACTCGTACAGCGGAAGCAGCGCCAGGTAGTAGTACCAGGGCTGACCACCCCTCGCGACGCCTTGCTGGTCGACCCAGTAGCGAAGGGAGCCAATAATCCCGGAGCTAACTCCTGGGATATTGCTGAAGAACGTCGTGTACAGGACGACGAAGATGCCCCAGAAGAGGATCGCCGAGCGAATCCAGACGGGTCGATTCCACCGAACACCGATCACCGCGCCAATCCCGAAAAGCACGGCGAACGTCAGGGCGAAAACAGCGTCGATCGTTCCTTCAACTTGAGTCTTCATCACGACGTAGGTGACCGCCGTGAAGAGGGGAAGAATCAGGCTGCCGAGCAGGACAAGCATGTCGGTGGCTGGCGACGTCGATTTCAGGCCGCGAACGATGACGTCGATAATGTCCTGGCGACTAATCGCGAGAAGAAAGGTCAGCAAAATCGCCATCAGGAAGTAGGTATCTTCCTTGTCGGCAAAAGCCAGGCTCATCGCTCCCACGGCGACGTACAGGTAGAAGTCCCGGGGCTGCGACAGAAATCGGAAAATCGCGACGACAAGAACGAGCATGAAGAAAATCTGATAGATGTCGTGGCGAATGAAGCGCGAGTAGTACAGGATTGTTGGCGAAAACGTCAAAAGGGCCGAGGTCAGAATTGCCCCGGTTCGCCCGAGTCGGTCACGCAAAAAGTAGGGCAGGCCGACCAACATCGTCCCAAAGAGAGCAGGAGCGACCCGAGCGGTCGCGTCGGTCGCCCCAAGTAGGAAATAGACCAGTGCGTTGAGCTCAAAGAGAAAAGGGCCATGCATCATCGGGTCGTGGACGTATCCCTTCCCGATATAGAGATAATACGAGTAGACGGCGTGGAGGCTCTCATCGTGGTGAAGCATCCGCGTTCCGAGGTCCCAGAATCGGAGAACCCCGGCCAGGACGGTCAGACAGATAAATACAAATGCTTCGCGGTCGATCGGAATGGCCGCGCTGACCTGCCGAAGCCAGAATCCGTCGTCGAACCAACGCTGGTCCACCCGATCCGCGTCGCGCTCGATTTGTCGTTCGATGACGGCCATGTCTCTCCTCCCGATCCGTTAGGGTCGCCCGAGTTGGGTTTTGACAAAGACTTTAACGTATTCGTCGGTTTGGGTTGATGGCTGGCGATAGAGCCACCAACGAACGAGATCTTTTAGCTGCAGCCCGGGAAGCGGTGCAGCGCTGGCAATCTGGAAGGTCTCGCCGGCGTACGCGCCACGGGGCGCTTTGGCCTGAGCCGGCACAATCGCCACGGCCGGCGCGTCGTCAATCGTGTTGACAACCAGGGCCTGCGGAAACTGACGGAGATACCAGGCGAGGGGCGCGGCCACCGGTGTTGCGATTTCGATGCTATCGGTGACCGGCCGACCTTCAAGCTGTCGTCCGATCTGTAGCTCGTTGACGACCGTCGAGACGTCTGTCGAGAGCGTTCGGATGTCCGGCGACGTCGCGGTGCCGACAAATGCCTCCGCCGGATTGAGACTCGAGCCCGGGTTGAGCATCATCGCCGCGTGAACGTTGAGAGTAAGCATGGCCACGAGTCCCACGACCGTGATGCCGGCCCAGGTCATCTCCCACCCTTGCTGCCACGCGAAAGTGGTCACCAGAATCGCGATGGCGAGCGCGGGTAAGACGAGGATTTCCGGTGGAACGTTCGGGTCGGGCAAAGATAAGTTGCTCGCAGCGATGAGGGTCGATCCCAAGAATGACAGACCCAATGCGACGAAGAGAGCGATCGGCCGCCAGGACGTCTGATGAGCGAGCGACCGGGCCAGGCTCTCGCTGGCGAGTCCGGCGAGAAAACCGAGGGGCACGACGGCAATCGCAAACCAAGTTGGGTGAAAGCCGGTCGTGAGCGCGTATAAACCAATGGCCCCGCCCGCCCACCAAACCAGGAACTCGTCAAATCGGCGGCTCTTCTGCCGTATCGCGAAGATACCGCCGACGATTCCGAAGACGGCGGAAAAGGGTTCGTAGGCAAGGAGAAGCATTGGCAAAGAGACGAGGCCACGAGAACCGTTACCGGCCAGACCCGCGAGCCAAATTCCCAGCGGACCGGAAATGGCGTCTCCAAGGCCAATTGGATTGGTTCCGAGGCCAGTCGACACGACGACGTAGGCGAGACCCCCGACGAGAAGCGCGCCCCGAGCCGCCGCCGGCCGCGCTCGTAGTCGGGAAAGGACCGAAATGGTCCCGGCCGACATCGCCGGATCCGTCGGGTTTTCTCGGTCGGAATTGGGTGAGACCTCGCCCCGCCTGATCGACGTGACCACATATCCCCCAAGTATGAGGAGCAATGGAAAGGCAGCTGGTCCGCTCGTCGGGAGTAATGCCAGCAAGAATGCACCAAGATACATCAGCCGTGGCTTGAGATCTAACCTCTCGGACGTACAAACGAAGACAAGACCAAGCGCGAGTAACAGGGAAAGCGACGTGGAATCGACCTGCCGCGACGCGACAATGAGAGTTGGCGACGTTGCAAGGGCCATGGCCGCGACGAGCGACCCAAGTCGCCCGAGCCTCGAGCGGAACGCGACCGGACTCAGCGCCACGAGCGTTCCCGCGACCATCGGGAGCAAGCGTGACGTCGCGTCGGATGCTCCGAGCATGAGAAAGATCAGGGTGTTCGCATAAATGAGCAGTGGGGCCGACGAGACTGACAAGCCGGTGCGTTGAAAGATTCGCCAGGATTCCATCGCAAGCGCGCTCTCGTTCGACTGGAGCGGCGCACCGTCGAGGTTGAGCGCGCGCACCCCGACGGCGACCGCCGCGACGGCAAGCCAGGCCACGAGCTCGAGACTCGTCGTCGGCGTCCAAGTGCTTGACGACGCGTGCTCGACCGGCACCGGCTTGCCGCCGGTTACTAGGACCGTGGTGGATCGACCGAGATTCGAGCGATCCGCTTCCGACGCAAACGTGCCGCGCGCCCGCCGACGGATGGGAGGCATCAGTTCGCCCCTCGCGATTGATAGATCGTGACGCCCGGATTCCGGTAGGCGACGTCCATGAATTGACTGAACTTATTCAGCGACGCCTCGTTCTGCGCGTACTTTTGACGTTCCATCGGACCAACGTACACGAATTGCGCCTTGTATTTGAGAATAAGGTCTTGAGCGACTCGCCAATCGGAGCTTCGGTAAATTGTATCGATGTCACGTTTTCGCTCGTCTTCGACCGGGATGATCGCTGCGCCATGCCATTGGATTTCGTGAAAGTCCCAGCCGAGGATCGTCGGGAGTCCAGTCATCCAAGCCACCTCAGCAAAGGCGCTATACGACCCGCCAGTCGCTTCCACGATCGTGGCGGTTCCCTTGACATTGTGATTTAACCACGCGATGCCGGCCGCGTCGTCGGACTGAAAACGGGCAAAGTAGCTTAGTCCGTTCAGATCTAGCTCCGTTGTAAACCCGTCGGTTCGTGATGCCAACGCCGCCGGCGCGTAAACCCCCGCCGCGAGGATCAGGAGGGATGCCGCCGCGAGCCAGGTCAGCGCCATCGGGCGGGGCAAAGCCCAGCGATTGCTAGCGAGTGATGACGGCCGGGTCGCCTCGGAGCGCAGCGAGGGGACCGGATCCGTCGCCAACCTCCCCGAGAATGCCGCTCTCCCTAGAACGAAAATCGTATAACCGCCAACAATTGCCAGGAGCTCCCACGTCTGAAAGTATAGTTTGAAGACCGTATTCATCCGGCTGCTGAACGAGTCCTCAATGTAGACAAGCTCGGTGCCGAACAACAACAGCATCGCGACGAACAGCAAGATCAGGACATAGACTTTGTCGGCGTTTGGCATTGGCGTCGGCGCGCCCCCAGCTATCCCTGCCGGTTGACCCTGGGCGTCGGGGCTCGACGACGAGATCGCTACTCGATGATTGTCCATCGACTCGAAATATGGGCCACCGGCTGCCGCACCCGCGTCCGCGAGGTACCGAAGCGTCAAAACCAGAGCGCCAACGCCAATCGGAATAACCAGGACCAGAGCCGGAGCGTCGACGTAGATCGCGACGGCCACCAGCGCGGCCACTCCGATCCAAACGAACGAGCTTCGAATCCAGGCAGGTCCGGCTTGAGGCTCACCGTCAACGCGGGATCGGTCCCCCGCGAACAGAAGGTCAGTCGCGACGAGCGACGCGGCGAGAAATAGGAGCGGTCCCCAAAAGATCAGGAAATAGCCGAGATGACTGTGAAGCCGAACGACCCCGAGCAGGCCAGTCGCCTGGGAGCGAAAAGTCAGGTAAAACGGAAAGTACGCCAGGACCGAAATGAAAAGTGCGACCAGCCCGAACGACGCGACATCGCGCAGCCAGCGCAGGTCAAATCGGGGACGATTCACGTAGCGTCGCGCGGCGAAGGCGCAGACGAGAACGAAAAGATAGGTCAGGATGTCCCACGCGTTGAGCAGAAACATCGACCCAAACAGGAAGATGATGAATGCCGCGTCAAACGCGACGGTTCGGACTCGTCTCCACGGAAACTCTCCCGGCTCGCGAAGGAAGCTCAAGGCGAACGCGAGGCAGACAAATGCAAACGGAAGAGCGAGCAAATGCGGGTGAAGGTCGCCAAGCAGGAAGCTAAAGAATGGAAACTCGGTGATCGTGTTATACCCGTCGGGTGGGGGCGTACCGGAGGGGTAGTCGAGAATCACCCGAGACGCCCGGAACCACCACCAGTTGTCCTGCGCCTCGGTCGGGTACCACTTCTGACTGAAAAACGGGTGATCGAGGTGCCAGATCGCCAGCGATTGCCAGAACTGGGTCGAACCAAAGCCATGAGCGTGAAGCAGCTCAAAAACGCCTTCGAGGTTACCGAGTAACGCGACGAAAATCGCGGTGAGTCCGCCGACGATCCAACCCGGTCGTTCGGCCGACGCCGGTACCAAGCTCATTTCGCTTCCGTCACGGGCGGCACTCGCCGGCGGCTGGCCTTCGGCTCGAGATCCATCGACGAGCGCGTGACCCAGCGCAAATGCGCCGGTCACGGCCGCCGCGAACAGCGTTGCGATTGCCAGGTTGAAGGCCACGGCCGGGTCAACTCCGGACGCCTCGGTGATCGCGGCGACGACGACGTAACCAAGGTAGTAGTAACTGATCGAGTTGCCCGATAGCCACGGGTCGGCCGGTGGGAATCTTGAGCTACGCAAGATCCCATTCAAGAAGCCGAGCTCCATCGGTTTTTCGGTGGCTTCAATATTTGGAATGTGCGCCCGAACGAAGGCCCAGACGAGGAATGCGCCAATGAAGAGCGCTTCGACGGCCAGCAATTGCGCGCGTCGATTCGCCCAGAGCGATCGTAGCTCGGCCGCAGCTTCCGGGACGCCAAGCCAGCCGGCGACCGCGATGACAACGACGAGTAGGAGGACGGTTGCTCCGCTGTTCGACCACAGCCCAAACGTGCAGCCGGCCCACAGCGCCACGGCAACCGCCAGCGCTCCGACCGGACGGGCGAAGGCGTAGCCGCGGTCCGGAAGGTTCCTGAACGCTCGAATGGCCAGCGGAAGCGCGGCGAAACCCATCACCTCGAGCACGATTAACCATTTAAGAAGATCAAGCATAAGCAATCATTTTACCTGGTAGATCCGGACGCCAAGCTGGTCGTACACGACATTCAATGACGTTCCAACCAGAGAATCGAACTTGGCCCGCGCCCGGGGATAAAACCCTTGCTCGAGCTCGCCGTCGATAATGTACTTCACGTCGTAACGACGTAGGAGCGATAACGTCGTGTCGGTCGATGGACTGTCGTACATTTGCCGGACGTCGTTCAGCCGATCGTCAACGGTGGTTTGGAAGCCCCAGCGCTGCTGCTTCTGGTGCCAGTCCCAGCCAATCACGGTCGGGAGCCCGGTGTAAATCGCGATCCGCGAACCCCATCGGTATAGCGGTCGAGTTCCTTCGAGAATTGTCGGGGTGCCTTGAATGTTGTCCTGGAGCCATTGAATCGCGGCTTTGTCGGTGGCAAAGTGCAATTGAGCCGTCAGATGGGATGTTTCGTCCGAATCGGTGTAGATCGCGCTGTCCATGTAGGCTGTGCCGTCAAGGGTTGGAGGAATCGACGTGTTAAATCGTTGTGATACTCTCGACTCGGTCCCAAGAATCGGATACACCGCCGACATGACGAAGAAAGCGGCCAAGACCGTCACCCACGCTCGACGGATCCAGATCGAACGGAGCGATCCAAGGCGGTCCAGAATCCGGATCAAGGCAACCGCACCGCCTATGCCAAACAGCACCCAGATTTGTTCGTAGAACTTGAAAATCGTGTTCATTCGACCAACGTCGCCGTCGATGACGACCTGCTCGGTGCCGACGCTAATGGCGAGGCCAGTTGCGAAGAGCAAGATCATAAAACAGTCTTCAACGGTGCGGTCGCGTCGGAGACCAAGAACCAGCGCCACGAGAAGGAACACCAGGAGCACCCCGGTCAGCGCCATCCCCCCAACTATCGAAGCGACAACGGCTACCGCGACCGCGACCAAACCGTACAAAAACAGCACCGTGTCGGTGGCCGGGGCGCGGACAAGCGCCTGACGAAGCTGAATGATCCGTGGCGTCAGCTCCCAGTTAGTGGCGATCAGTCGGATCGAGCGAACGATTCCCGTGCGCCGGTAGACCGCCCAACCCTCCAGGACAAAGTACGACAGCATAATGACAAGGAATAGGCCATTTATTACGAAATACCAACGAATCTCGGACTTCTCGTCGCTTGGGTGGACCCCGGAGTAGAAGGACTGAAAATAGGCGCTGAAGGGTCGGTACAAAAGCTGACTCAAGACGACGATCAGCGCAAACGCGCCAAGCCGGATCGCCAGGCTTCGGACACCGCGCTTGCGCGACGCATACCATGGCACCAACAGCGCGAGCGCAATCAGACCGAGGTACGTTGGATAATCCCAGGAATTTGTCGGATATAGGGATCCCACTGCCAAACCGGTCACGACGAGAGTCGCGATCGCGGCCGCCGTCATCGGCGCCAAGGTAACCGCGCGTCTCACTCTCTCCTTGTCCCTCAGCGTGGCGCTAACGCGGTCGACGACATCCTCCAATAAAGCCGTGCGCGACTTCAGAAGATTCACGCACAAAGCTAAGACGAGGAGGGTCAGCGGGAGGCCGATCAGATGGGCGTGCAGGTCGGCAAACAAGAAAGTGAAATATGGGAATTCATTGATCGAGCCGGTACCCCCTTTGATATCGAGGAGGGCGAGCATGCGCGTGCTCGACCAGTACCAATCCGGGGGAATGTTCAACGGACGGCCGCCAAGGACAATCGCGTAAACGCCGCTCAGGAAGCTCACGAGCGAAGTAACTCCCGGGAGGTCGCTCTGAGTTGGGGACGCCGACTGCTGGCTGATCTCGCCGGCCAGCTGGCTAAAGCCGCCAATGTTCCCGAGCAAACACACCATGATCGAAGCCAGGACTCCCCCAACGATCGCCATTCGGTCAGGAGGGTCGTCACCCCGGCGGATGAGACCCAGCGCGACCGTGAACGTGCCTCCGACGGTCAGCGCAAAAAGTAGCGGCACGATCAGGTTATAGGCAGTCGTCGGGACGACGCCGGAGATCTTAGCAAGCGTGCCGACGAGGATTTGGCCAAAGTAGTAATAGTTGAGGTACCCGCCGGCGTACCACGGATCGTACGGCGGATAAATCGGGCTCCGGATCGCGGCGGTGAGATAGGCGAGATCCATTGGCTTTTCGCCACCCAGGGTGGGGTGCCATAGGTCAGGATTCAAGCTTCTGACCCAGACGTCGTACAAGAATGCGACCCAGAACAGACCTTCTTCGAACAGGACCAGCCGGCGACGGCGAATGAAGAACTCCGCGATCTCGGCGCGCTGCCAAAAAGCGACAGCCCATCCGACAGCCAGGATGAAGGCAAGCGCCACCAGAGCTTCCAGTCGGGTCGCAGTGCCGATGCCAACGCTGACCGCGATCCAGCTGACCCAACCGACGAGCAGGACCCCGAGGGTCTTCGACACCAGGAAACCGCGGTCTGGAAGGAATCGGAATACCAGGAAACCGATCGGAGCAGCGGCCAAACCGATCAGCGCGGTCATGACGATCCAAACAAGTAACGGCACCCGATTAAAGATGTCGTTCCGGTCGAACAGGTCGTGGAACGTTCCCCCCACCTGGACGATTGCCGATTGCGCGGGCGACAGCAGGAGCGACCGGTAGCGCGGCGACGAGTCGGTGGGTGTCAGATCGCCCGCGGTCGGTGGAGGTCCGATCAGGGCGCGAAGCTGATCTGGACTCAGACGCTGAGTCTTCTTGAAGACGAGCACTCGCTGGTGGTCATAGACCGAAAAGCTCTCGTCCGCGTGGCCAAGATTGATCGTTATCGGCGCTGGACTGATCCGGCGAAGTAGAGCCGGAGTTGGGAGACCCGGGTCGGCGAGAGTATCGTCGACGAAAGCGACGCCCAAAAGATTCGGGTAGCGCTCGGCAACGTCGACCAGGGTGAACCCGAGCTGCTCGCCGAAGAGCTTTTCGTAGTACCGCCGCGACATCGGGTACCGGGCCGGTATTCGCGGTACCGTTCCGTACAATCGGTTGCTGAAGAACACGATGTAATCCGCGTTGACGAGGTTGCCCACGACTTCGTTCAGCTTGGCGGCGTTGTCGTCTTCGTACATCGGCATCGTTAGATTCTGATAATTGAAGCTTTCGGCAGTGAGCGTACCTCCGTCGACCGGAACTGGGACCGGCATTCCTTCTTCCCAGTGCTCGGTGGCGAGGACGGATCCGCGGGGCGCGTTCGCGTAAAGCCACTCCGACGCCTGGACCGGCGGCGTTGGCGAGGCGTACATGTGGTCGTAGGCGAGACTGTAGAAGGCCGAAAACCCGAGGACGATTGCAATTGCCCCCAGGGCAAATCGCGTCGGCCAACGGCTAGCAAAAAAACGCGAGGCAGTCGGCGATTCGCGGACCGCGAGGGGAACGGGCAACGTCGTCGGAGGTTCGTCAAACCCGGGGGCCATTCGTGGAATGTGGAGCGCGTCTCGTCCAATGCCATGGCCGTTTGGTGGCGCTTCGGTGGGGGCGACGTTGTCCGCAGCGAGCAGGTCGAGCGACAATCCTTTCATCGCGAACCAGCGCTCGGTGGCAGCGTCCACGACGGACGCTCGCTCACGAACCAAAAGGCTCGGTCCGTCGTTCACAGAGTTCGTCGCCGCGAAGGACTCGGCTCTCGTCGAGTCCGGTTCTAGTTGATGCTCAATGGGACCGGAGAACCCGTCGACGAGCTCGAGCTCCTTGAGCTCGGTCTCCGACGTCGTCTCCGCGATTAACTCTGGGGGCAGCGACGTGCTCGGCGCCTCGGACTCTAAACTGGAGATTTGGGTTGGGTTAAGAACCGCTCGCCAGTGACGTGCAACCTCGAAGATCCAGACGAGAAACATCGCGGCGAATAGAGCGAGGATCGGGGAGATCGGGAGCATATATCTCAGGAACTTCGCCCAGAAGTTACCGGTTATCGCGAAGTAAGGCAGAACGTAAGACAGGAGGATGACGTCCCCGGCCCGAAGGAGTCGAAAGTTGCGAGCACAAACGTAGACCGTCCCGGCGATCATGGCCAAACCGAGTGGAACGCCGACGCCAAATATGGTTAAGTTTTCGAGGAAGTACAAGTAGGCTGGCCGGCCGAAGTACTGGCGGGTGTAGGGTAGATCGGCGACCCCGCGGACCATACTCCCCTGCTCGACAATCCCGCCAATAAAGTGTTTGAAGTCAATAATCGCGAACGGTTCAGCCACGATGAAGGCGGCCGCAACGGCGACGAGCGTCAACGTGGCGAAGGCAGTCGCCTGAGAGATCGCAACCTGGCGCCGTCGATGGAAGCGCAGTCGGCCAATCGAATCGTTCGTAAAGAGCCGGAGCAGCTGCGCCATCCCGACCGGTACGAGGATCGGCGCGGCGCTGGCTTTGGTTGCTAACGCAAATCCACAGAAGACGCCGGCCAGAACGGCATCCCGCCGCCGACCGGTGTGGAGGAACGACGCCGACGCCGCGATCGCAGCCAGGACGAGGGCGGTGAGAATCGTGTCCGTCGCGTAAAAGTGCGAAAGCTGAATGTCAATGACCGAGAACGTCACCAACCCAGCGGCCAGGAGCGCCACTCGAGGCCCGTAGAAGCGCTTTCCGATTCGATAGATAAGATAAACGCTGGCCGTGTCGAATAAGGCCGAGATTGGCCGGCCAATTAGTCGAAGGTTCCCGAGGTCGTTCGTCGCGTCAAGGGCGTGGACAAATGGTAGGGCGTGGTTGATCCCCGCGAGAATCGCGGCGACGATCCGGAGCAGATAAAACGAGAACGTCCCGTACGAATACGAGAAATCACGCGGTATGAGACTGCTCTGAGGGGAAAGAAGGTCGGAGAAATTGAGCGGCCAGGACAGGCTGATGGCCGCCGTGCTCATCAGGATGAATCGCTCATCTGGATGATAAAGGTGGCCAAGGTCCCAGTCGAATTGGTAAACCCGAAGACCAAACGCGACGAGCAGAAGGGCGGCTAGGCCGACCGATTCTCGACGACGGAATACGTTCAGCATGCCGTCGCCTCGGAAGGACATCGCCTCCTCCAAGCTGGTTCTCCGTATTTTAGCACGGGTGGAAAAAGAGACACAATTTTCATTCCAGCCCGGTGGTTCCGTGGGCGTGGTAGCATGACTCCGCACATCTTACGATAACGGTTGGTTAAACTCCACCAGCCGACCGTGGGGGCACCGTTTATGTCGACCTCTGATCCAGAAGTTGCCGCCTATAACCAGGCACTCGTCCGTGCCTTGCGCACGACCGATGCCGAGGAGGTGCGACGTTTCGCCGGAATCTGGGGCGATCGTCTGGGCAACCGTGGTCTCAAACAATTGGCAAAGGCATCGCCGGAGGTGGTCGAGCGTCGGATGTGGATGATGATCTACGACCGGCCGGACCTGGCCGACCTGCATCAGCAGGCGGAAGAATGGTTCGAGTCCCACGAGGAGCCCGAAACCGAATGAGCGGTGATCCAGGCTCTCAAAGCGGCGGGCCGCCACCAGACCGGATGACCAGTAACCCAGACATGCCGCTTGACGACGACTCGTACGATCCCGGCGACACCCTTAATCGCGGTATGTCGATCGCGTGCTCGCTCGTCTTTTTGTTTTTCGCCCTGGTGTCGTGCGGATTCATTATCTCCGTGCTCACCTTACATCGTTGAATGACTTGCCTGCCACGAGCTGAGCGCAACTGTCCTGTGCTCAGTTGTTTTATCTTACGACCGGTCATCCCGAGAGCCAAAGCTTTTATCGTCGCGTTGCGTCGCGCGTAGCGTATCAGGCCGCGCCGAGCAGCCGCGCAACGAGTTGTTGACGGGAGTTGACGCCGAGCTTGTCGAAAACCTTTCGCAAGTGGTCGTGCACCGTGTGCGGTGAGATGACCAGCTCGGCCGCGATCTCGAAGGTGCTCTGCCCCCGGAGGACTACCAGGGCAACGTCCGCCTCCCGCCGAGTGAGGCCCAGCTGCTCGAGCGCTTCCCTCGTGGTCGTTGGACCCACCGCCGCGGCCGGTTCGATCAGGACCATGCCGCGGGGGCGTCCGTCCGTGCCCGCGACCCGCTCGGCCCGCAGTCGGTAAATCTCGCCGTTTGCCTCATCCGTCAGGGTGAGGACCGGCACGTCCGCCGCTCCTTCGTCGGTGAGCGCCCGCTCGAGTCGGGCGGCGACAATGTTCACCGCCGATAGGAAGCTGTGGCGGGTGCCGGAGGAGGGACGAATGAATAGGCGCTGCGCGACCCCATTGGCCAGCTCGATGCCGCCGTCCGGCCCCAGAACCACGACCCCGGTCATCGTGCCGGGCGCCGCGGCGAGCGCCATCCGGACCGCTGCTGCCCGCAGTCCCGCGGCTAGGTGCGGCACGAGGGCCATGAGAAAGCGCAGCTCGCGCCCGCTGAAAGGGCCATCCTCCCGCCGTCGGCGAAGGCACAGATGTCCCCACGACTGTCCGCCACTCACGCAAGCTACCTGGACGTCGTAGCGCAGGCCGGCGGGACGCAATACCTTGATCATGTACGGGTCCTGGTCCACGTCGTCGACGAGCTCCTCGAGTCGGGCGACCCGTTGGGGGCGGGTCACCCAGGGGCCAAAGTCCAGGGCCGGTGTCGTAAGGACCAGTCGGAGGAACGCGTCCATGGAGTCCGGACCAAGACCCACTGTCACGGAATGCACCGGCAGCGCGCTGGCCGGGTCGCTCGCCCCGAAGCAAAAGGACGGGCAGTGCAGATGGCCCGCCAGCCGCTCGCCGATCCGTTCCCTCAGGCGCGCGGAATCCAGTCCCTGATAGCACAGCGCCTTAACCGCGCGAAACTCGGCAACGTCCGTCTCGCTCAAGCGTCCCATTGTTGTCTCCTCCGACGCGTTCCTTGGATTCCCCAAGGTAAGAACTACCCTTACGACGGAATGACGCATCGTCTTCATCGTCGCGCGGTCGCGTTCCCGGAGAAACCCCAAGCCCGGGGGATACGCCAGGGACGGTGCCCCGCGAATCATGAGACCGTCGCGATTATATCCGAATCAGGTCACCTGATTCGACGTGGAGGGTTACATGAAAGGTGAGGATCAGCACGCTGGATCAATGGCAGGGAATATGGAGCGGGTACAGGTCGTGAGCATGGCGTTGAGCTTCGTGATGGCGCAGGCTCTGCACGCCGCCGCGACGCTCGGAATCGCCGACCTCCTCGCGGAGGGACCGCGCCACATCGACGAGTTGGCGGTCGCCACGGGCGCCCACGATCTGTCCCTGTACCGGCTCTTGCGGGTGCTCTGCGGGGCCGGAGTGTTCGTCGAGCACGACCACCGCCGCTTCGCGCAGACGGCGCTTAGCGAAGCCCTTCGGACCGACGTGTCGGGATCGATTCGCGCGGCCGTCATCTGGATCGGGGATCCACCGTACTATCAGAGCTGTGGCCAGGTATTGACGAGTGTTATGACAGGCGGCCCGGCCTTCGACAGCATCTTCGGCACGCCCTATTTCGACTATCTCACGGCACACGCGGAATCGGGGCGGATCTTCGACGCGGGCATGGCCTGCTTCTCCGACATGGAAAACGTGCCGATCGCACGATCATACGAGTTCCCCCCATCAACACGTGTCGTCGATGTCGGCGGCGGACGGGGGGGATTCCTCGCCGCGATCCTCCAGGCCAATCCCTCGGTTCGCGGCGTCCTCTATGACTTACCCGAGGTCGTAAAGGATCGTCGGCTGCTCGAGGCCGCCGGTGTGATCGATCGGTGCGCTCTTGTTGGGGGAAACTTCTTTCGGTCGCTTCCCCCCGGCGCCGACCTCTACATCTTCAAGCGCGTGCTTCACGATTGGGATGACGAGACCTGCGTCTCGCTGCTTCGACAGTGCCGCCAGGTGCTCCCCCGGACGGGACGGGTGCTGGTGATAGACGCGGTCATCCCGCCTGGGAACGATCCCCATCCCGCGAAGATCGTGGACGTGATCATGTTGACGGCGCTGACCGGGCGCGAGCGCACCGAGCCGGAGTTCCGCGCCCTCTTCGATGCGGCGGGGCTTCGGCTCACGCGAGTCCTTCCGACTCCGAGCACGCTCTCGATCGTGGAAGGTGTGCCGGTCTGAGGAACGAGCACTCGGCCGGTACCAACGAAGCTTGTTAGAGACTCTCTACGTGAGGATCTCGCCTGGTTGCAGTACGTGAATTCGAAGATCGGGGACGTCTGATGTGAGCGATTTCAGTTTTTCTGGCGTTCCGGTTAACGCTGGGAAGGTGCCCCAATGCATCGGAATGACCTCCCGAACCCCGAGAAAGCGAATCGCGTACGCGGCCTCGCGAGGCGACATTGTGAAGAGATCGCCGATCGGCAGAAAAGCAATATCCGGACGGTACAGCTCGCCAATGAGCCGCATGTCGCCAAAGAGCGCGGTATCGCCCGCGTGGTAGAGCCGGTACCCGTTTTCGAGCTCGACGACATACCCCACGGCCTCACCACCGTAGACGATCGAACCGTCCTCTTCGGTGATTCCACAGCTGTGGTCGGCGTGGACCATCGTGATCTTGAGGCCGTCCACCGTCTGGGTGCCCCCCTTGTTCATTGGGGCCGTGGCCGTAACGCCCTTCCGCCCAAGCCAGTGGCAAATCTCAAAAATGCCAACCGCGGTCGCGCCGGTTCGCTTGCCAATCGTGACCGCGTCGCCGATGTGATCGAAATGGCCGTGGGTGATCAGCATCGCGTCCAGGGTTTCAATCGGCTTGAGCTCGGCCGGACACGCAGGATTTCCATCGACCCAGCAGTCAAGCAGGATCGTCTTTCCACCGGGTGTTTTCACCCGAAACGTTGAGTGTCCTAACCATTGAATTGACACGTCATGGTTGAGCGTCATCGAACTCTCCTTCTTAGGGATTCAACCCCTCAACGCCCGGACTCGCTGCCGCTCCCGAAGATATAGAGGTTGTCCGCAGGTTGGACACAGGTGTAGGGTTGAAAGCTTGTCGAGGTAGTCGACGACCGTCGCGACGACCTCGGCGTGGCTCCAGGTCAAAGGCGACACACTGAGCGGCACATTCGTAAACGGATGTACCTGCTCGGCCAGCACCCCACTCCGTAGAGATCGGTCGCTGACCCAACGAAGTAACTCGAGCGCCGGCTTCAGGTCTTCGAGACTTTTCGCCCGGTCGATGTACCAACGCGCCAGCCACAGGGTTGAGATGAACCACGGGTTTCCGGGTACCTTCTCGATGTCGTTTGAGACTTGATGGTAGTAATCGTTTTCGTAGCGGGCAACGCCGCCGACGTTGGTCTTTACCCAGAGTCGCTCGCGAACGGATTCCATTGTCCGAACAATCCGCGGATCGTCAGCCGGATACATGCCGAACATGAACAACCCGGCAACGCTGGCGTCGATCGTCCAATCCGTCTCGAATCCGCCGTCGGCGGTTGGGTTCACCATCCGGACGAACCGGCCTGCCGATTTGCTCCAGAGGTGCACGTCGGCGCCGGCTTTGATCTCTTCGGCCGCGCATTGGTATCGGTCGCGGAGGTCGGTTTCGCCGAATGCATCGGTGAATCGAACGGCTGCCATCAGTCCGGCGTAGACTGCCGACGTCGTCCAGGCAAGGATCCCCCGTCGCTCCTCCCAGAGGTCCCAGCTGGGCTTCGGAAGACCAGTCTTTGGGTCGCGATACGACGCTAGAAACTCGGCCGCTCGAACGACGAGATCCCGATACAACGGCTTGATGACTTCGACCTCGGGGAATCGCTCGAAGTAGTTCCAGAGCGCCCACAACACGAGACCGGTCTCGTCCTCCTGGATCGGCAGCTCGCGCTGCTGATGGTCGTACCAGGGATGCCAGGAGCTTGCCAGGCTACCATCGGCGTTGTATTTGTGAAGAAAAAAACCTTCTTTCGTGAGCACCTGGGAACAAAAATCGAGGAACTTGCGAGCCGGGGCAGCGTAACCGGCGTTGACCAGTGCCGAGGCCACGAGAGCACCGTCTCTTGGCCAGACGTAGGCGTAGGTGTCCCGATTAAATCTCGTTATGTCAAAATCCGTCGCGGCGACGACTCCGCCGTCGACGTCGATCTGAGTTCGTAGGACGAGCAGGCTTCTCGAAAACAACTTTCCGACGTCGTGCGGAATTTCGTCGAGCTTATTCTGGGCCCCTCGGACCCAGAGACGCCAATAGTGGCGATTGCGATCGAGCATGGTGGCGGGCGTTTTCTGAATGACCAGTCGATTGATCAGCGTCACGTTGTCAAAGCGGGTCGCGGCGGCGATCCAGTAATACAGCTCGCCGAACCCCTGGGGCTCCAGAGCCAGGTGCAGGCCAACCGTTGAATCCACGAGGCCCTGCGCGATCGGATTGCCACTCAGCTGACCGTCTTCGGCGTCCCGCCACGTTCCTTCGAAGCCGTTGTTCTCTTTTTGGCCGGTCGCGAATTGGTCGACCCCGTGGTTATCCGGTCCGCGCCAGCCGTTGATCATGAACCAGCGAAGGTCCTTGTAATGAAAAATCGCCCGTCGTTGAGGCTCGTAGTACGCGGTATCGCCGACATCGTTTTCATACAAATGAAAGTCATGATGAAAAAAGAACCGAACGTCAAGCGGCGTGTCGGCTCGGCTCGATACTCGTAGATGCCGCAGGAAGAGGTTTTCGTGAAAGTCGACGGCGTCGGAGGAAAGGATCGAAATCGGTAGATCGGGATGCTCCAGGTTGACCGAGGTGACGAGCGTATCGTTCTCGTAGACCAGCTCCCGCGACCATTTGCCGTCGTCGACCCAGCGAAACACGCCGTTGACCCACACGCCAAAACGAAATGGGTGGCCGGAGGTCTGATTTTCCTTCCCAACGTGTGGAAAGTAGATGTCACGAATTTGGTACAGCGAATCAAAATTGACGAGAAGTGTACCGTTACTGAGGGGTAAATCTCGAGGCACGGGCTGTTACTCCTGGCTGACGCGTTGCCACGCGCGCAGCACTTCCGCGACGCTCCACGCCTGTGCGATGCATCCTCCCGGCGCGTGTGGTGGGTCGCCGTCGAAAACTTCGCCGATCGATCCCAACCCGATACCCGTCGACGTCCCGATCAGCCGTTCCAGAGCCGTGCGCAGTCGGGATATGTCCCGACCGGAGCGACGGCAAGCGTCGGCGTATCCCCCGAGCAGCCACGGCCAGACCGTTCCCTGGTGGTATGCCGAATCACGTCGGCGCTGGTCTCCGCCGTACCGCCCGACATACGCCGGATCGTCCGGGGAAAGTGAGCGAAGGCCGACCGGTGTTAGCAGCTTGTCGTCAATCTGGTCGAGGACCGACTCCCATCGCCGAGCGTCAAGAGTCGGATAGGTCAGACCGATTGCGAAGAGTTGATTTGGTCGAAGTTTGGGGTCATCGCCATCCTCACCGTCGACGACGTCATACAGGTATCCCCGATCGCCGTTCCAAAAGCGACGATTAAAGCTGTCGTAGACCTGGTCGGCGCTTTCGCGATAGTCGAGTTGGACGTGACCGAGTCGCGTGGTCCACGCGTCCATGAGTCGGAGGGCGTTGTACCAGAGTGCGTTCACCTCGACTGGCTTGCCGTGTCGCGGCGTCACAACCCAGTCCCCGACTTTCGCGTCCATCCACGTGAGCTGTAGTCCCGGCGCCCCGCCGGTCAATAGTCCGTCCGATTCGTCGACGCCAATACCGAATCTCGTCCCTTCGCGATGCCAACGAATGATCTCGACCAGGGTCGGATAGACCTCGGCCAGAAGATCATCATCCCGAGAAGCGTCGAGATAGTGCTCGACGGCCCAGAAATACCAGAATGACGCGTCAATCGTGTTGTACTCCGGGGGCGTGCCTTCATCGGGAAGCCGGTTGGGAATCTGACCGTGGTCGACGAGGCGAGCGTAGCGGCGAAGAACGTCCTTCGCCTCGGAAAAACGCGCGTTCGCCACCAGGAGCCCTGGTAGCGAGATCATGGTGTCGCGGCCCCATTCGCAGAACCAGTGGTATCCAGCGATCGTCCCGCCGCCACGAGGTTCAGTCGCGACCGTGGGACGAGTATGGACGACAAACGCATCGGCAGCGAGGACAATGTCGCGCAAACCGGGTATACCAAGGCCAATTGGCGACGACGTCCAGAGTCGGCGCTGTCGATCGCGGCGGCGCGCTAACGAGGCCGCCGGGTCACGAGACAAATCGCTCCACTCGTCGGTGCTCGCCTGAATCGCGAACGACTCGTTCGGCCCAATCGTGCTCACGAAAAGTCCGGGAGTGTATAGGTCGTCGAGGTAGTCGAGGCCACGATCCCGCTCAACCCGATGCAAGTACCGCCAATACCAGACGCCCGTCTGAATCAATCTAACTCCCGGAATGGCCCGAACCCGTAGGATGGCCGCGCCGGGATACGCCCCGATCTCGGTCCCCTCTGGGACGTCTGCAACGTGAAACGTCCAATCCGGTGCCCCCGCGGTTTCGTGGTGAAAGTCGCGGTAGTTGAGAAACAGACTGGCCCGCAAGGTGATGGGCTGGGACCCCGGTTCGAGCGCGTACAGTGCGGTAATTGTGTTTTGACCGTCATCCATCCAGATCGTTTTGGTCAGAGACGCGCCCGGTACGTCGTAAACAAACGTCGGGATACCGTCGTCGATTCGTACCTCGCGAAGATGAATGTAACCGTTTGGGTTGACCGTTCCGTCCTTAAACTCGCTGGCGCCAAGGTAGAAGGAGCGGTCCTCCGAGATAACTTCCTCTTCGATCTTTGCGAGCACGAGGGTTCGCGCAGCGGGCGGGCGCAACGCCGCAATTAGGAGCCCGTGGTAGCGCCGGGTGTTGATGCCCGAGATAGTGCTGGAGGCATAGCCGCCGACCCCGTTCGTTACTAACCACTCGAGCTCGACCACGCGGTCGAAAACCGAGCACGTATCACGACCAATTGTGATCAATTCGTGCCTTCCAACTCAGTCTGACTTAGTCTGAAACGTCTCGAGATTGGAGCGGGTTCGTTGGCGTGGGTCGCACGGCCGTCGCCGCGGCTTCGGTTATTGTAACCTGCTTTCACGACGAAATTTCATTGCTTAGGCGCGTTGAGTAATCCGTTCAAAAAGCTCGGTCGTCGCCGCTATTATCGCGTCGACCGGGCACTGTCGAACGTCCGCGACGGCCTGGGCAACCCCCACTAGATCGGCTGGCTCGGTCGTTCGACCCGGCAACGGGTACGTGTCGGTCTCGAGAAGTAGGCGATCCAGCGGAATTGCTCGGATGGCGGCGCGAAGGGCCCAGTTTGCCGGACGGGTAATGGGCTTCCCTACCGAGATAAGCAGGCCGGCGTCGAGTAGGCGAAACGCGTCTTTCCAATCACCGGTGAAGTAGTGGCAAATTGCGCCACGATCGACGGGAAAGCGTTCCCGCACGACCGCGAGCGCCTCGTCGACGGCGCCCACCAGGTGGAGGTTAACTGGCTTTCGCACCTGACTGGCGAGCGCCAGCATCGTCGCAAGGGCGTCGAGCTGGGTGGTGAGATCGGTGGGACCGTTCTGAGTGTCGACGCCGATTTCTCCGATGAACCCAACCGAAGGCTCGGACGCGAGCCTTGTAAGTTCGGCGAGGGACTCGATCCCGACGGGAGATCGAACTTCAACGGGATGCACTCCTACCGCGGCGACGACGTCGTTCCGGCCGCGCGCCAGCTCAACGTTCCAATGCGAGGTGGCCAGGTCAACTCCAATTGCGACGACCTGCCGAACCCCGACCGCCGCCGCCCTCGACAAGAGCCCGTCGATGTTGGCGTACGAGTGAAGGTGGACGTGGGTGTCCACGAGACCCAAGGTTGACATCGCACCGCCCACGAGCCTTTCCTACGACGCAAGGCCAAGCTGGGGAGCGATCTCGCGCATTGCCTGGAGGACGAACGCGATGTGTTCGTCGAGCGTCACGCCGAGTAACTCCGCCCCCGCGACGATGTCCTCCCGCCGAACGGCTCGGGCGAAAGCCTTGTCTTTCATCTTCTTCTTGACCGACGAGACCTCGACATCGGCCAGGCTCTTGCTTGGGCGAACGAGGGCCACCGCAATGACAAAGCCACTGAGCTCGTCGACGGCCGGAAGACATTTGTCCATCCAGCTGCGTCGTTCCAGGTTGAGGTAGTCAGCGTGAGCCAGAATTGTGTAGATGACGGCTTCTGGCACCCCGGCCTCCCGAAGAATGGGCGCGCCGGCGGTTGGATGCTGCTGGGCGTTCGGATGTATTTCCCAGTCGAAGTCGTGGAGCAGCCCGGCCAATCCCCACTCGTCAGGATCTCCACCGTAGCGAACCGCGTAGGCTCGCATTGCTGCCTCCGCCGCCAAACAATGGTAAATGAGCCCCTCGCCTTTGACGTAATCGCGCAGCAGAGCCAGTGCCGCGGAACGATCCACTTAAGCCTCCTCGGGCGTACGCGCCCGCCAATTACACTTTGGGCGACTGTTCGCTCGCTTGCGAGCCTTGAACGCCCGGTAGTCGATCCAGGGAAACGGGTTGTCCAGCTCTTCAATCCTTTTGACGAATTGCTCGTCCTCGTCGTGGAGACGTGGCGCTCCCGCGATTAGCGCGAGACGATTGAATCGCGAGAGGTGCCCCTGGAAGCGCGAGAAAGCGTACTCGCGCGCTTGACCGGTACTGATCAAAAACGGCCAGTCGCTGGACTCGAGCAGCAATAATTCTCGTGCCGCCTGGTTGAGAACGCACTTACGCCAGCCGACTTCGTCTGGGAAGCGAGCAACCAGCAGCTCCATCTCGCTCTCGGCCGCGTGGACGAGCGGCCAGACCCATTCGGTGTTTGGATTTAGCCAGGTCCAGTGATTACCACCGGATCCCCAGGAGCTTTCGGGAAGGTTGAGCGCCGAGGTTGGCGGGAAGCGATCGAGGTACTCGGCAGCCGTCGTCATGCCGATGGTCTCTTGCTTAGCCAGCCGTCGAAGAACCTGTTTGATCCACTCGACTCCCTCGAACCACCAGTGACCAAATAGCTCGGTATCGTAGGCGGATACGATCAAACCGGGCGTCCGGTCCGGCGAATGATGATTGCAAACGATGTCGGCAAGCAGTCGAACGAAGTGGTCCGCATGAATCTGGACTTGGGCGAGAGCCCGGTCGGGATCGTACAGGTCCTTGTCCTGGAGGTCGATCTCCGCGCCGCTAACGCGCCAGTACTGGAGACCGGACTCCGGGTCTTTTCGGTGGAACTCGCGGTAGAGAAAGTCACCGGGATATCCTTGCTTTGCCGACCAGACCTGGGTGCCGGTCCGCGCATCGCGCCCAAAGGCCGCGACCCGAGACGAGCGAACGTAATACGGCCGCAGAGCCGTTCGCTCTTCGTCTCGGTCGACGACGGTCGATGGCGCCGCCAGATCACGGTCCGGCAGACCGCCGTACGGGCCATGCACGTCGTTTGCAATCTTGCCGACGAGCGCGCTACCTTCGATCACGCTCGTGTCGGTAAAGAAGTAGTCTATTCCCCGGTTCGCGAGAAACTCTTCGATGCCCGGAACATAATCGCCATTTCCTTGTCCGTAAAAGGCCGGCCGATATCCACACTCCGGGAGCCAGATCCCACGTGGGTGGTGGCCAAGGTGCCGTCGAGTTGTCTGGGTACCGACCTCGAGCTGGGCGTCGATCGAAGAGTCTCTTTCGAGCAAAGGCAGATAGCCGTGGGTCGCCGCACTGGTGATGATGTCGAGAACACCTTCGACTCGAAGCCGACGAAACGCGCCGACGACGTCTCGGTCGAATCGTCGCTCGTACGTGTCCTGGATGCCCGAGTACCACGATGCGTAATACCTCGCCAGTGCCGCCTGCCGATCCAGACCCTCCCGAACAAAACGCTTGGCGTCGCGCTTTGCGACCTCAATCTCCTCGGCCAGGTACAGCTCGAAATGACGGTTGACCTCCGGGTCGGCAAGCTGTTCGAGGAGGATTGGCGTGAGGCCAAGGGTCAACCGTGGTTTCAGTCCTTCTTGGATCAAATCGAATAAGGCGTTGAGTAGCGGAACGTACGTCTCGGCCAGGGCCTCGTGAATCATCTCTTCACCGTGAGGCCAGCGACCGGCATTCCGAACGTATGGCAGGTGGCTATGCAGGACGAAAGTGAAATAGCCCCGCGGCATGGAATGGCTCCTGGGGAACATGAATGATGGTCGTCATGATTGTACTGCCGGATTGGTCATTTGCTCGACCATTCCGCGGACCATGAAAAAACCCCTCTCCCGGTGGGACAGGGGTTCGCTTGGGCGAGATTCCTGGCTGGCGACCTGCCTTACTTGTCTCGCTTGCCCAAGTCGTCTAAATCCAGCGTATTAATGAAGTCGCGGAAAACGGACAGTTTTCTAGCTTCTTCCTCGCGTACTGCTGGGGGCGTTTCGCCGGTCGACTCGGTTTCTTGCCCGGCCGCTTCGGCGTCGAGGGCCACCCCCGCCTTTTCGAGAACAGTGTCGTCGGCAAAGATCGGAGCCTGGACCCGGACCGCCAGCGCGATCGCGTCACTCGGTCGAGAATCGATTTCGACGTGCCGGCCATCGATGTCAATGTTTACTCGGGCGAAGAAGACGTCGTTTTCGAGATCGTTAACGATTATCCGGGTTACCTTTGCCCCGAGCTCTCCGATCACGGACTTCAACAGGTCGTGGGTCTGAGGCCGCGGTACGGGCACATTTTGAAGCTGAATGACGATCGCATCCGCTTCGTTGTTTCCAATCCAAATGGGGAGGTACCGCTCTGAGGCTTTCTCTTTGAGGACGACAACCCGCTGGTACGTCTGCAGATTTACCCGGACGCTTTCCACGACCATCTCGACCAGCATGACGGTTCTCCTCTCGATAGGGCGACGGAATCAAACGGTAGACTGTGCTGGCGCCTCTCGCAGATCACGTGCCACTGGCAGGCAGAGTCAGTATAAAAATGCCACTAGTCTTTGTCAAGCGAGCGGCGGCCATAAACAGACGTCCTAGCAAGCGTTGGCTGTTTAGCTGCGCCCGCCGATGCTATAATGCGCTCATGTTGCTCGCCATTGACGTTGGAAATACCAACATCGTCGTCGGATTGCACGACAGTCGTCGTTGGCTCGACAGCTGGCGAGCGGCGACCGATGCATCTCGAATGGCGGACGAGTACGCGGTCCTTCTCGACGGCTTCTTCCGGTACGCCGGCGTCTCGCTTCGCGACGTTTCGTCTGTCGTGGTGTCAAGTGTCGTTCCGGCGCTGACCGCCACGTTCGTCGAGCTGGCGAAGCGCTTCTGTCGGTGCGATCCGGTTATCGTGGGAGCCGGGATCGAGACCGGAATCAAGATCCTGTATGAGAATCCGAGAGAAGTGGGCGCAGACCGCATCGCGAACGCCGTGGCCACGCTCAAGCTTCACGGTGGCCCGGCCATCGTGATTGACTTCGGGACCGCGACGACTTTCGATGCACTTTCGGGAAATGGCGAGTACCTTGGAGGCGCCATTGCGCCGGGCCTGACCATTGCCGCCGACGCGCTTTTCCAGCACGCCGCCCGTCTTTTTCGGGTTGAGCTCAAACAGCCGGACGTCGCCATCGGGCGTAACACCAGCGCGAGCGTGCAGTCTGGAATAATCTTTGGTTACGTCGGGCTCATCGAAGGGTTGATCGCGCGTTTCCGACAGGAAATGGTGGACATGGGACCGGCGAAGGTAATCGCAACTGGCGGTCTAGCTGACGTCATCGCCAGCCAGACGACTATGGTCGACATCATCGATCCAATGTTGACGCTCGAAGGCCTGCGCCTCATATACGAGATGAATCGGCAGACAGTGGCGGCCGGGACGGTCCCGTGACCGACGTCCTCCAGGGAAAGCGAATCATTCTGGGTGTATCCGGCAGTATCGCCGCCTTCAAGGCAGTTGCACTTGCCAGCGAGCTGACGAAAGCTGGCGCTCTCGCCGACGTTATTCTGACCCCAGCCGCTCAGCGTTTCGTGACCCCGTTGAGCTTCTCCGCCATCACTCACCGGCCGGTGCTCACCGACCTGTGGGAAGGTTCTTCAAGTTCCGTCCCTCACGTCTCACTCGGCGTTGGCGCCGACGCATTTATCGTCGCGCCCGCCACCGCCGACTGTATCGCCGGACTTGCGCTAGGACTCGCCGACGATGCCCTGCGAGCCACCGCGCTTTCATCGGTCGCACCGATATTTCTCGCGCCAGCTATGGAAACCCTGATGCTCGAGCATCCGGCAACCCAGGCGAACCTCGAAACGTTGCGCCGGCGCGGAGCCCTGATCCTCGAGCCGACGTCCGGTCACCTCGCCTCGGGCCGGGTTGGCCGAGGGAGGATGGCGGAGCCCCTGGAGATTCTGTCGGCCCTACGCGCCCGGTTCGGTCGGGTCCAGGAGCTCGCCGGCCGCCGGATCGTCGTGACGGCCGGCGGCACCCAGGAGCCAATCGATCCGGTGCGCTTCATTGGTAATCGATCGAGTGGAAAAATGGGCTTTGCTCTTGCCGAATCGGCTCGGGATCGGGGAGCCTCGGTCGTGCTCGTGACCGGACCCACGGCCCTTCGGGCGCCAGATCGGGTCGAGGTCCGAGCGGTGTCCACCGCCGAAGAAATGCGAGACGCCATCCACGCCGCGGTCGTCGGCGCCGACGCGATCGTCATGGCCGCCGCCGTGGCCGACTACCGGGTGGCGTCGATCGCGGACCACAAGATGAAACGTGGGCCCGAGGCATTAACTCTTCGGCTCGTGCCCAACCCTGACATTATCGCGGGTCTCGCCACGGCCACATTAATTAAAGTCGGCTTCGCCGCGGAAACCGAGAATGTGCTCGCAAATGCCCGCGCGAAGCTAGAACGGAAAGGTCTGGACTTGATCGTCGCGAACGACGTCTCGTCGCCCGGCTCCGGATTTGGAACCGATACCAACCAGGTTATTCTGATCGATCGGGCTCGCGCCGAGCCTTTACCCCTTCTGTCAAAACGAGAGGTAGCGGAGCGGGTGGTCGACCGGATCGTCCAGCTACTCGCGACGCCGCGCGTCCTCCAGCCGGCGACCTAGCCAGGCCACGGCGCGGTCCACCGCGCCGTCGCGATTGGCTCAGTTAGACGTGTTCGGCGACCGCGGGTACTGGCGCGGGATGCTTAGTTGACTTCTCGGGAACCAGCTTGAGCCCACCATCGCGGGATGCAGGGGCCGGAGCTGGAGTGACCGCCGTCTCATTCCGGGTCATGTGGACCTGTCCCTCGATATACGCGCCCTCGAAGACGGTGAGCGAGCGGGTCGTGAGCTCGGCGCGGACTCGGCCGGTCGGCATGATCTCCAGGCGATCGGTGCAATTGACCTCGCCCTCGATATCGCCGGCGATCACGACCTTGGCGGCTCGGATCTTCGCGTTTACCTTCGCCGACTCGGCGACGAAAACCGTCTCACGCGCGTCGATCTCGCCCGAAACCTGCCCGTCAATTCGCACACTGCCGTCAATTTTCAGGTTCCCCTGCCAGCAAGAGCCAAACGACACGACGCTTGAGTGATCGTCGATGTCGACGCTAAGAGCTGGTAGCTGCATCGCCGAGTCGCTTGTCGCGGTTTTCAACGAATCCTGCCCTTCCGCGCTCGACGCGCCCTCGGATTCCGATTTCTGGGCATACCGCTCCGCGGGCTTGAGCGCTTGTCGCATTTGTTCAAACTCCTTGATGCTGTCTTTCTTTCCGAACATTCCCGTTGACCTCCGCTCGCGAAACGTTATCGGCCGCGCCAGAATCACGAGTCTCGCTTCGCGGACTCGTCCCGGTACTCGCCTGTTGTCGGTGTGGGATGCCAATGTCAAGGGTACGGGTAACCGCCGCGCTCCGACAAGCCCAAAACGCCACGCCGTATGGGTAATTCGGGCCAGCCCAGTCAAGTCAGGACCAATGGGGGATCGAAGTCGCGTTCGATGTCTCGCTTGGAGGTCGGCATACATAATGCCGACGAATCCGGCTAGTTTAACGCGAATCGCGTTTCGGTGGAGGCGCAGGTGGCGACCAGAATTGGAATTAATGGTCTGGGGAGGATCGGCACGCTGGCATTGCGGGCCGGGCTTGACTACCCCGATTTGGAATTCGTGGCGGTAAACGATCTCACGAAGCCGGAAACGTTGGCGTATCTTTTCGAGTTTAACTCCGTCCACGGCACGTTCGAGGGATCGGTTGACGTCCGAAACAGCTCCCTGATCATCGATGGACACGAGATACGTGTCTTCGCCGAACGGGAGCCCGCCAAGATTCCGTGGAAGGACGTCGGCGTCGACATTGTCATTGAAGCCACCGGCGTCTTCGAGAACATGCAAATGGCTTCGATGCACCTCCAGAGTGGCGCAAGTCGAGTCATTATCACGACCCCGGCCAAGAACGTTCCAACCTGCTTGGTCATGGGAGTCAACGAGCAGAGCTTCGATCCCTCCCGCGACCAGGTTGTGTGCATGGGCTCCTGTACGACCTACGCGCTTGCGCCGGTCACAAAGGTGCTGAACGATACCTTCGGCATCGTCCGGGGATTCGTCAACACGGCTCATGCGTACACCAATACCCAGCCGCTGCTCGACAAACCAATGGGGTCGCTTCGCCGAAGTCGTGCCGCCGGTCTGAACATCGTTCCGACGACGACGGGTGCCGTGAGGGTGATTGGCACGATTATTCCGGAGCTGGAAGGCAAGATCGACGGTATCGCCCTGCGGGTGCCGGTTCCGGACGGATCGCTGATTGATTTGACCTGTGTTCTTCAACGTGACGTCACCGCGGACGAGGTCAATCGGGTGTTTGACCAGGCGGCGAAGAGCGATGAGCTCTCACCGTACCTGGCCGCGATCGACGCGGAGCTAGTTTCGAGCGACATCATTGGCGTCGACCAGTCATCGGTTATCGACAAGACGCTGACAATGGCAAGCGGTAGCCTGGTTAAGGTCTTTAGCTGGTACGACAACGAGTGGTCCTTCGCCTTGCGTGTTTGCGACGTAACAAGCTACGTCGCGGCCCAGTCGGCAGCGCCTACGAGTGCTCAAGCCGGCGCCAAACCCCAGCCGCGAAGCGCGCCAAAGTCCGGAAAGTAGGGAGGCGGATCACTATTCCCCTCTCCGTCGGGAGAGGGCGAGGATGAGCGGCGTTCCATTCTGGAAGGCCCCGAAACCTTCCAAGCGTTGGGAATGGACGGGTCGCCCCTCACCCCTTCGCTACTCTCAGGGCAGGCTCTAACCCTGTCCCGTGGGGAGAGGGGATTAGGTTTCTGCCAGCGTTACGACGTCGACACATCTTCATCTGTCTCGAGCGGCTCAACCGCCACGGGTCGATTCGGAACCATGCTTTTATGGGGGCGCACGCGGCTTAGCGGGCACTTCTGGTAGTCGCCAATGGTTTCGTCACAGTACCCGAGACGAAACTGGCCGCACTTGGGCTGGATGAGCTTCTTCAGCTCTGGGCAAACCTTACCGACTTCGGCCCGCGCCTTGGCCCAGACGTGACGAATTTCCCACTGAGCCCTGGTGCATAACCGCTGGTCCGCAATATGAAGGAACTCCTCGAAGTTGACGGTGAATTGAATGTTGGTTGCCGCGCTGTGCGGGAGAACGAACCGCGCGTCCTCGCCCGGTATCCCGGCGTCGAGTGCTTCCTGATACAGCTGGGCTGCCTGGGTCATAAAGGCAACGTATCGATCAACCTTGCCGGCCTTGACCCAGGTCGGTGGAACAACGTACGGAAAGTCAGCGCCTTTAAATTCGACATACCGCTGGCTTTGCTGATCGAACACGATCCCGACGTGATGGCGAACGAACTGGTGGGACGTCACCCGCGACATGCCGCTGAGCCCAAAGGTAAAGCTCAGCTGCTGTTTGGGCGATCCGTGGCCGGTTGGTAGCCAGCGCTCGAGGAACTCGAGCATCTTCTCCCGGCTAATTTTTCCGGCGTCGATCCGACGCCGAAGCTCCTGAGGCGCGATGCTGGAGTAGCACGTCCGGTAGGCCACATACAGAACCGCGAGCGGATCACGCGGGTAGTCCAGCAATTTGACCTCTGGAGTAACTTCCGCCACGGTGACTCCCTTACCCCAGAATCTCGTGAGCGTAGATTTCGGCATCATCCTCGGGTTGGTAGCCCAGCCGTTCGATTGTCTCGGTAAGATCCCAATGACGGCGACTGTTGCGGGAGATGGCATAGAAGACGCCGTATCCGATGGGACTTTCAATTGCGCGCCAGACGACCTGGGCGCAGTCGCGGGGACTCAACCACATCCAAAGACCGATCTCGTCGTGCGGTTTTGGCAGAAACCAGCCGATTCGAAGACAGACGATCGACAAGCCGTACCGGTCGACGTAGTGACGGGCGAGAGTTTCGCCGAACGCCTTCGACACACCGTAGAGCGAATCTGGACGAGGCGGTTGCGAGGTGTAGATTGGCCATTGTCGATCGCGATCGTACATACCCATGACGTGATTGGTTGATGCCAGGACGATCTTACGAACCCCGGCTAGCCGAGCGGCTTCGAAGACGTTGTAGGTGCCGGAAATATTCCGATCGCGCACGCTCTCCCAGGTGGCTCGGGTGCTGGGATCCGCGGCCATATGAACGACCGCGTCAATTCCCTCGAGCGCGGGAGCGATTTCTTCGTATTTCGAAACGTCGGCGATGTGAACGTCGTCAACCGGCGGTTTCTCGGGAATGCGGTGATGGTAGTGGAGGCGAAGGTCGTAACGGTCTTTCAAAGACTCGGCGAGCGAGCTGCCGATGCGACCGGCGGCGCCGGTAATGAGGACTCGCTTCCGCGACGCGCCGGGATTCGTCACTTGCCCTCCCCTTGGGCCTTACCGTCATCACGGGAATCGACGAGCGGACGTAACCGGCGACGGGTGTCCGCGATGAGCTCGCGCGCCTGTTCGACCCGGGCCCGGTCGCCGTCGGCGAGGTAGAGTCGGTCGACGTACTGGGTCAGCCGCTCGTCGAGCTCAGCCAGTGTTAGGCCAATCGGACGGAGCAACGCGTCGGCATACTGCTCGTCAATATGGTAGGGGTTCCTAGGTCTTCCTGACACTACCAGCTCCTAGCGCTCGGGGCGTTTCTCGCGCAAGCGTGTGTAGAATAGTGGCACAAAGGGTAATTTGCAACGGCTTCGCGACGATTCTAACGGGGCCCGACGCCAGGGCTAGAATGCGCTCGTAGCTGGCCCTCGTGTCGTCGGCGTCCGACACCGACACCGACTGGCCTCTTCGAAAAGGGGTAGCCACCGACCCGTCGCGGTCGGATTAGACGGGGATGGCCCGTGCTATAATGCGCGATGCCTCTCCCGCGACGTCGCGCGTCGGGGGCGGTGACTCACGTCGGAGGTACCTCGTGCAAACCGCGGCTCTCGAAGATCTGGACACACTTCGACAAACCGCTCGCGAAGCGCGCCGACTCATCGTTCAGTCGGTCTATCACGCTGGAGCGGGACACCTCGGTGGGCCGCTTTCCGCGGCCGACGTCCTGACCGTCCTATATTTCAACGTCATGCGGATCGATCCAACCCGGCCGGACTGGCCCGATCGAGACCGCTTTATTCTGTCGAAGGGCCACTCCGCGATTGGACTTTACTCAATCCTAGCTCTTCGCGGCTACTTTCCCGTCGAAGAATTGGCAACGTTCGACGAAATCAATTCGCGCCTCCAGGGACATCCCGACATGACCAAGCTACCCGGATTGGATATGTCAAGTGGCTCGCTCGGTCAGGGCCTTTCCCCGGGAGTGGGAATGGCGCTGGGTGCTAAGCTGCTTGGAAAGGATTTCCGAACGTGGGTTATGCTCGGCGACGGCGAAATTCAGGAAGGACAAATCTGGGAAGCCTCGCTGGTAGCCGAGCGCTACGGGCTGGACAACCTCACGGCGGTTCTTGACTACAACGGTCTCCAACAGTATGGCTGGACGGCGGCCCACGACGATGGAAAGCGACGTATGCGCATTTCAATCGAGAATCCCGGCAAGCTCTGGGACGCCTGGGGCTGGAACGTTCTTGAGACTGACGGCCATGACGTGGGTAAGATCCTCGAATCCTGTCGTGCCGCGATCCAGACCAAGGGCCGGCCGACGGTGATCATCTCCCACTCGGTCAAGGGGAAGGGCGTCTCCTACATGGAAAATGACTACAACTGGCACTCGAAGGTCATGACGACCGCGGACCTCGAACGGGCAATGGCGGATCTCGAGCGACCGTTGGGGGGTAAGTAACGTGGCGCAATCGGTGGCGATGCGCGAAGTGTTCGCTTCCACGTTGGTCGAGCTGGGCGCCGAGCACCCAAATCTCGTGGTTCTTGACGGCGATCTTGCCAACTCGACCCGAGCGGAAGTTTTCGAGCAACACTATCCGGAGCGCTTCCTCGAGATGGGGATCGCCGAGCAGAACTTGATGGGCGTGGCGGCGGGACTTGCCACGGTCGGATTCATCCCGTGGCTGAGCAGCTTCGCGGTCTTCCTCGTCAATCGAGACCTCGATCAGCTTCGAATGGTCGTGGCCCAGCCAAACCTGAACGTCAAAATTGGGGCCGGCTACTCCGGTCTTTTCACCGCCAGAACCGGCAAAACGCATCAGGACGTGTCCGACCTCGCGGTTATGCGGGCGATGCCTCACATGACGGTCACTGCACCAGGCGATGGCGTCGAGGCTCGTTTGATCATTCGGTCCGCGACGGTAAGCCCCGGACCGTGGTACGTCCGGCTGGTTCGTGACGCGACCCCGTCAATCTTCGGCGACGACTACGTCTACGTCCCCGGCGCCGTCGTCACGTTGCGCTCCGGTACCGATGTCACGCTTGTCGGAACGGGAACTCAGTCCGGTCGCGCGCTCGAGGCCGCGAAACTACTCGAAGCCGATGGAATTTCAGCCGAGGTTCTTCACGCTCCCACGCTCAAGCCGATCGATCCCGACGCGATCGTTCGATCGGCGACCAAAACCGGCGCCGTCGTGACGACCGAAGAGCATACCGTGATCGGTGGATTAGGCAGCCTCGTCGCCGAGATCCTCGGCGAGCACCGCCCCACTCCGCTCCGACGCCACGGACTAGCCGACCTTTACGGAGAATCGGGGTCGAACGACGACCTGCTCGAGAAGTACGGGCTGACGCCCCGCCACATCGCCGAAGCCGCGAAGGCGCTGCTGAAGACCGTACGCGGATAGACCTAACCCCCGCGCCCCCTTCCCTTTGAGGGAAGGGGGACCGAGAGCACGACCAGGGCCGATCACGGCGCCATTCCCCACCCGGTCATTTGCGCTTCGCGCAAGAGCTGGTCAGAGCCCACCTGCCCGTCCGTTCAAGTCCCCCTTCCCTCGAAGGGAAGGGGGCGCGGGGGTTAGGTCCGGTTCCCATGGTCGCATTTATGCCCAGTGTCATCGGGCGGAAGCGGCTTCGACGGGGGTTGTTGGTTTGACACTGGTCGGTCAGGCGACTATAATCTGTCCTTGAATCATTGAATGTCTAACGGAAGGACGAGTAGGCCGTGCCCAAACGAACCTATCAACCGAAGAAGCGCCGTCGAGCCCGCGTTCACGGATTCCTGTCACGAATGGCGACGCGGGGTGGGCGCGACGTTTTGAGACGTCGTCGCGCACGTGGGCGCGCACGGCTGGTCCCGGAGTAAGCGGTTTACCCATTCCGCGGATTCTCAACGTCGCCTTTGCGTGAGTCTCACCGAGAACGCCGACTTCGAGCGAATTCGCGCTGAGGGACGGATGTGGTCTTCGACCATGCTCTTGATGCGGATCGCGCCGGGGCCCGAGGGTCAAATCCGATTCGGAATTGTGACAAGCAAGCGTCTCGGGAAGGCGGTGCGTCGCAATCGGGCACGACGCCTTCTGCGCGAGGCGATGTGGCGGTTGTGCTCGCGGTTCCGTCCGGGAACAGATGTCGTTCTGGTCGCGCGGTCGGGCATTCTGGGTGTGAAGGCCGATCAGGTTCTGCAGGATCTGGAAGCACTGGTGTCGCGTGCCGGGCTCCTTGAAGGCCCGCCGGAGGATCGATCGTCCGCCGGCGGGTCTCAATTTTGGTCGCGGCCAGGCCAGATGTGAACGCCGGTGGACGATTTAGGGGCGACTGGGCGAGTAATGGTCCGGTGAAAGCTCTTGCGTTGGGAGCCATTCGACTGTATCAGATGACACTTTCGCCGCTTTTGGGCACGACGTGTCGGTTCTACCCGTCGTGTTCGCGGTATGCTTATGAAGCCATCGATCGATATGGCGTCGCGCGGGGCGGCTGGATGGCCATTCGCCGTCTTGGCCGATGTCACCCGTTCCACCCGGGTGGATACGACCCAGTTCAGTAGCCGGTGAGGAGGCTCTTTCGTGGACATCGGCGCTATTTACAATGGGGCGCGGGCGGCGATCGCCGGCCCCATGGAACAGCTCCTCGTCGGCCTGTACCATTTGCTTGGAGGCTTCGGACTGGCCAACTGGGGGCTGACGATTATCGTCTTCACCCTTCTCGTCAAGCTGGTCTTTTGGCCCTTGAGCATGCAGCAGCTCCGTGCGTCAAGAGCAATGCAGGCGCTCCAGCCGCAGCTCAACGAGCTGAAGAAGAAGCACGGCAAAGACAAAGAGATGCTGATGCAGGAGCAGATGCGGCTCTACAAGGAAAATCGGGTCAACCCGATGGCCGGCTGTCTGCCCATGCTGATCCAGTTTCCCATATGGATCGGCCTGTATCAGGCGTTGTTCCTGCTGAAGGGTCGCGAAGACTTCGCGAGTCGTTTCCTGTGGATTCCAAGTCTCGCCCAACCAGAGGGATTTCCATTTATCCTGGCACTTTTGACCGCTGGTAGCCAGTTCGTCGTTCAAAGGATGATGGCGGTGCGAAGCACCGATCCACAGCAGCAGTCGATGAACCAGGCAATGCAGTTCATGCCGCTGATGTACCTTGTGTTCGCGTATAGCATGCCGGCTGGGCTTGTTCTATACTGGGTTGCTTCGAACGTATTTACCATGGTCCAGCAATCGTTCTATACCGGTTGGAGCCAGGTTTTGCCGCGTTGGACCCAGCCGGCCGCGGCGGCCGGGGGCGGCCGGACCCGGCCCACGAGTCGACCGACGGGTACGATCGAAAGCACCGAAACCGGATCGGCGCGGATCGAGGCCGCTCCTCGTCCCCAGGCCGTGGTTGCGACGCCCGCGGGCGCGCCGGCAACGGGCGCCCCACGCCGGACCAAGAAACGTCGGAAGTGAGCTCCCCCTTGGAGGAGGAAAGAATCGTGGAGAGCCTGGAGATCACCGCTCGGACTGTCCCCGAAGCGATTGAGAAGGCGCTCGCGCGGCTAGGCAAGTCGCGGGAGGAAGTTGATATCTCGGTCCTTTCCGAGGGGAGTCGCGGGATTCTGGGGATCGGCAGCGAGGACGCTCGGATCCTGGTCTCGCCACGGGAACCCGTCGTGGTCGCCCGACCAAAGCCCCCGACGCTATCAAGTGAAGACGTCGTTGCGACGGCGCGTGATGTTCTCGAGACGATACTGGGCGGAATGAAGGTTCAGGCCGAGGTCGAGGTACGGCCAATTCCTGACCTCGTCGCCGACGAGGGATTCGCCGCGATTCTCGACATCGTCGGAGCGGAGGATGTTGGCATTCTCATCGGCCGGCGAGGCGAAACCCTTTCATCCCTTCAGTTCATGGTCACGCTTATACTCTCCCGAAAGGTCGGCCACTGGACGAAAGTCCTCGTCGACGTGGAAGGTTACCGGGCGCGCCGAGAGGTATCGCTGCGAAGCATGGCTACTCGGATGGCGCAGCGCGTTGTCCAGACCCGACAGCCGGTCGCGCTCGAGGCGATGCCGCCAAATGAGCGACGAGTCATTCATTTGACCTTGCAGGAACACCCTTCCGTTACCACCTCGAGCTCGGGCGAGGGCGACACGCGGCACGTCGTCATTCTGCCAAAGCGATAGACGCCTTTTACGGCCCTTCCCGGTCTGGCGCGTCAGTCGACGAGGGGAGTGGTTTCGATTACCTTTTGGTCGGCTCGGTGACGCGCGATGTGGTACGGGATGGCTATGTCCCCGGTGGCACGGTGACCTATGCCGGACTCACGGCCGTGGGGCTTGGTGCACGAGTCGCGGCGGTGACGAGTGTTGGTCCCGACATCTCGATTGAGCAGACCTTACCTGGCATGTCGGTACGGGTCCGTCCCGCCGCGGTGTCGACGACTTTTGAGAACGTCTATCGCGACGGTCGCCGAACCCAATGGCTGAGAAGCACGGCACTTCCCCTCGATCTCGATCTCATCCCACCTGACTGGCGACGCGCCCGCGTTACCCACCTTGCGCCTCTGGTCAACGACGTCGGCGCCGACCTCGTGGGCGGTTTGCGAGGAAGCGAACTGCTGGGAATCACCCCGCAAGGCTGGCTGCGCGAGTGGGACGAGCATGGACTCGTTCGCCGTAGCTCCCTTCGACAACCGGAGTCGGCCCTTGCCGGCTGTGACGTCGTCATCCTCAGCGAGGAGGACGTGGATCGCGACTGGGATTTGATCGAGCACTGGGCGTCAGTTGTGAAGCTGCTCGTCGCAACTCAAGGAGAACGAGGCTGCGCAGTTTTTGACAAGCGACGACGATGGAACGTTCCGGCGTTCCCGGTGACCGAAGTCGACGCCACGGGGGCGGGCGACGTCTTCGCGGCCGCGTTTCTCCTCAAGTTGAGCGATACCGGTGATCCGATTCAAGCGGCCCGATTCGGTAACTGCGTCGCCTCGTTCGCGGTGGAAGTTCTCGGACCACCCTCCGAGTGGTCGCCCCACGCGATCGAGCAGCGTTTGGCCGCTGCCTCGTCATTTCCAGTCGTCGCGGAGTAATCGACGTGACTGTTCTGGCTGTAGCCAACCAGAAAGGCGGGGTCGGAAAGACGACCACCGCGGTTAATCTGGGCGCCGCGCTCGCCGAGCTGGGTCGACAGACGTTACTTCTCGACCTGGATCCTCAGGCAAATGCCACTAGCGCCTTAGGCTTCGACAAACGACGGATGGAAAAGTCGATTTACGAGGCAATGATCGGACAAGCCGACGCGGCCTCGGTCGTCCAGTCGACACAATGGAGCGGGCTTTCGATCATACCGTCGACGATCCGGCTCGCTGGCGCGGAAATCGAGATGGTCGGTCTCATGGCTCGAGAGCAACGGCTTCGTCGGATCATCGAACCGCTCCGCGGCGATTTCGACGTGGTGCTCGTGGATTGCTCGCCGTCTCTCGGACTTTTGACGGTGAACGCGCTCACCGCGGCCGATGGTATTCTGATCCCGATTCAGTGCGAATACCTTGCCCTGGAGGCACTCGGTCAGCTAACGAGTACTCTTGAGTTGATCCGAGATAACCTCAACCCCCGACTTCACCTCGCCGGAATTGTGATGACCATGTTTGACGCGCGAACGAACCTATCCCAACAGGTCGTGGAACAGGTCCGCACCCACTTTCCAAACGATGTGTTCCAGACCGTGGTACCGCGTAGCGTCCGGTTGTCCGAGGCCCCTAGTTACGGACAGCCCATTACTGCGTACGACCCGACTTCACGCGGGGCAGCGGCGTATCGAAGCCTGGCCACCGAGCTACTTCCTCGCCTCGGTTAGACCGACGCAAAAGCCCCGTTCACCGAGATCGTCTGTCGGCGGTGCTGGCCAACGGAGATGAGGTCGACCGGACACTCGATCAGCTCGCTCAGGCGGTCGAGGTAGTGGCGCGCGTTTCGGGGAAGATCGCCGAGAGTTCGGGCATTTGACGTCGGTGCGTTCCAGCCCGCCACCTCTTCCCAGATTGGCTCGCACCGGGCGTAGCTTGCCAGGCTAGCCGGGAGAAAATCGATCGTCTGACCGTCGAGGCGGTAGCCGACGCACACCCGGATGATCGGATAGTCGTCGAGCACGTCGAGCTTGGTGACCGCCGCCGCGCTCATGCCGTTCGTTCGAACCGCGTGCCGCCCGACAACGGCGTCAAACCATCCGCAACGGCGTGGGCGTCCGGTCGTCGTCCCATACTCCTGCCCGAGGTCGCGTAAGCGGTCGCCCTCGGCTCCAGAGAGCTCGGTTGGAAACGGTCCGGCACCAACTCGCGTCAGGTACGCCTTGAAAACACCGAGAACGCGGTCGATCTGGGTTGGTCCAATCCCGAGCCCACCACAGGCTCCGCCTGCCACGGGCGAGGACGACGTGACGTAGGGATACGTGCCGTGGTCGATGTCGAGCAGCGTCGCCTGGGCGCCTTCGACGAGAACGTTTTCCCCGTTCCGAATTGCCGCGTGCAATAGCGCGGACGTGTCGCGAATGAAGGGTCGAAGCCGTTCCCCATACGAGCGGTACTCATCGAGAACCGCCTCTCGATCCAGCGCGGTTCCCCCGTACAACGACGTGATAATCCGGTTTTTCTGCCCTACCAGCTCGAAGATGCGGCTCCGGAGGCTGGCGACGTCAATCAGATCGCACATTCGCAGCCCAGACCGCGCGGCCTTGTCGACGTACGCTGGACCGATCCCACGTCGCGTCGTCCCTAGATTCGCGGCACCCCGTTTCTCTTCTTCTAGCGCGTCCAAGACCGGGTGATACGGCATGACGACGTGGGCCCGGTCACTGACATAAAGCCGATCGATCGACACGCCAAGGCCGGTCAGCATGTCCAGCTCGGCGATGAGCTCGCGGGGATTGACGACGACGCCGTTGCCGATGATGCAGGTAACGCGAGGATCAAAGATGCCGGAGGGCACCAGATGCAGGCGAAACGTTCCGCGGTCGTTGACAACCGTGTGGCCGGCATTCGTCCCCCCCTGATAGCGGGCGACGACGGTTGATTCCGCGGCGAGGTGGTCGACAATGCCTCCTTTGCCTTCGTCTCCCCACTGGGCACCAACGACAACAAGAACCGGCATGCCTACCTCGACGTGCTGGAGTTGCCGGGTCGACGGTCCGGTCGAATAACCGACCCGTAACGCGGACAGACGGTCATTATAGCATAATGCAGACAAGAAACGACCGATTAGGCGAGGAAACCGGGCTATAAGCGAACGACCCCAACCGCCCGTCGCTCGACTATATGAACAGTGTCGATAAAGCGAATCGTTCCCGTTCGGTAGGTCATCACCAGCGAGTGGGTTCGGGCACCGCCGCCAAAATATTGTACTCCCTTGAAGAGCTCACCGTCCGTCACCCCGGTCGCCACGAAGATAATCTCCTCGCCGCTGGCAAGCTCGGCCGTCGTGTAGACCCGACTGAGGTCGATTCCCATCGATTGCGCGCGTTCGGCCTCGGCGTTGTCGCGTGGCTTGAACCGGGCGAAAATCGCTCCACCGAGACAGCGCAACGCAGCTGCCGCGAGTACCCCCTCCGGGGCGCCGCCGATGCCCATCACCGCGTGATCGCCGGTCCCAGAAACGGCAACGGATATTGCCGCCGAGATGTCCCCGTCCGAAATGAGCTTTATGCGGGCACCGGCGTCGCGGACTTCTTCGATCAACGCCGCGTGGCGAGGCCGGTCGAGGATGATGACAGTGAGATCGGAGACATGCCGATTCAACGAATCGGCGATCAACTGTAAGTTTGCCCGGACCGGATAGTCAATGTTCACTTTGTTGGCGGCTGGCGGTCCGACGATGAGTTTCTCCATGTAGGTGTCGGGAGCGTGGAGCAGTCCCCCTCGTTCGGCTGCCGCGATCACGGCCAGGGCGTTCGGCATTCCCCGCGCGACTAAATTCGTTCCTTCGACCGGATCGACCGCGATATCGACGTCGGGTCCTTGACCAGACCCAACCCGTTCGCCGATGAAAAGCATAGGAGCTTTGTCGCGCTCGCCCTCACCAATTACGACGGTTCCGGAGACTGGGATGCCCTCGAGTGCCTTGCGCATTGCTTCGACCGCCGCTTGGTCCGCGGCATTGTTGTCGCCGTGTCCCATCCAGCGCGCTGCCGCGAGGGCAGCCGACTCGGCGGTGCGAAGAAAGTCAAGGGTTAGTGCTACTTCCACCATATCGGACCTCCTTTGTCGCCGTTGACAAGTAAGTATCGATGGTGTCAAGCGGGAAATAAGCGTCGACTAACGCGAGGGAACGAGAAAAGCATACCGAGCGCTCAGGCGGTGGTGTTGATTCCGCCGTCTGGACCAGATATCGAAAGGGCTTGATACATGCAGCGTGACCCACTAGCCCTTAATGCCGGTGAGCGTGATGCCCTGGACAAAGGTGCGCTGGGTGAAGAAAAACAGGATGATGATCGGCGCGCTCATGATGACGGACGCGGACATGAGTAGGGACCACTCCGTGGTGTGTTGGCTCGAGAACATGGTCAGACCGATGGAGAGCGTGTACTTTGCCTCGTCGGTGAGGTAGATCAGCGGTCCCATGAAGTCGCGATACGAGCCGAGGAACTGAAACAGGGCGATCGTCGCGATGGCCGGCCGGGTGAGCGGCAGAATGATTCGACGGAAAATACCAAATTCATTCGCGCCATCGATCCGGGCGGCGTCGGAGAGGTCGAGCGGGATCGTCATGAAGAACTGTCGGAGTAAGAAGATGTAGAAGGCGGTGCCAAAGTACTGAGGAATCACCAGCGGACCGAAGGTGTTGATCCAGCCGAGGTTCTTAAAAACGATAAAGAGCGGGATCAGGGTCACCGCGAATGGCAGCATCATCGTCGCAAGGGTCAAGAGGAACAGAAAGTCTCGACCGGGCCACTGCAGACGGGCCAGGCTATACGCGACCAGTGAACACGAGATGATGGTGCCGATCGTCGCAATCACCGAGATCTCGAGAGTGTTGAAAAAATACCTGAAGAACGGAATGTACGTGACCGCGCGCGGGTAATTCAAAAAGACGACCGGGTTTGGGATCCAGACCGGCGGGTAAATAAAGATCTGCGTGTCGACCTTGAGCGACGTCGAGATCATCCAGAGAAAAGGGACCAGGAACGACAGGCCGGCGATGACCAGCACGATCTGGACGAGGATGGGTTGGATCCAACCCTGCAAGATACTGCGTTTCCTCGTGTGGACGGTCGTTACCGGCGCGGCGGTTGTTGCCACGATCTAACTCCTATCGAGGTCCAGGTGACTCTTCTTGCGCTATCATCATCCGACGCTCACTTCTTCTCGTCTCCGCCGTAGTAGACCCAGCGGCTCGAGGTTCGAACGAGCACGAGAGTCATGAGAAGAATGATGAGAAAGAGCATCCACGCCTGGGCGGAGGCGAGGCCCATCTTGAAGTAAATGAAGGCGTTGCGGTAAAGGAGGAGAACGTAGAACATCGCGGCATTGACCGGATTTCCGGTTCCGCCGGTGATGATGTACGCCTCGGTAAAGGTCTGCATTGCGCCGATCAGGCCGACGACCACGTTGAAGAAGATGACCGGGGTGATCATCGGCAGCGTGACGTTGCGCACTTTTTGGAGGGAGCCCGCACCGTCGATCGACGCCGCGTCGTACAGGTCCGCCGGCACGTCCTGGAGCCCGGCCAGATAAATGACCACCGCGTTACCAACGGTCCAGAGTGACATGATCACATAGGACGGTTTCGCCCAGTATTCGTTGGCATACCAACCAGGACCGACGATCCCGACCATGTCGAGTAATGCGTTCAAGATTCCGTAGGTGGGGTTGAGCACCCACTGCCAGACGAGCGCCAGGGCGACCGAAGGGACGAGAACGGGAAGGTAGAAGATGGTGCGGTGATAGGTAAGGAATTTGACTTTCATGTTCAAGAGCAATGCGAGCAGAATCGCGAAGATTGTTCCAATCGGGATCAACATCCCCGCGTAGATGGCGGTGTTGGCGGCGGAAAGACCGAAGAGCTTGTCAGTGGTCAAGAGATCGACGTAGTTTTTCGTCCCAATGAAGC
Organism: uncultured Dehalococcoidales bacterium; assembly: GCA_964493975.1. GTDB lineage: Bacteria > Chloroflexota > UBA6077 > FW602-bin22 > CADDYW01 > CAZBQK01. The sequence goes on from CAZBQK010000002.1 coordinate 58,456, forward strand.
GCGGCGCCTCGAGGACGCTGTAGTCGGTGAGGCTGTAGTAAAACGAGGCGAACATCGGGTAGACGAAAAAGACAGCGAGCCCGACGATCCAGGGCGAGGCGAAGGCCACGCCGGTCAGCAGTTTGCTGATCTGCTTGGCTCGTGCGGCCCGGAGACGCTCGGGCGTTATGAGCGCTATTCCTTTAGTGGCCATAGACGCGCCCCCTCTGAGCGGTGATGGCGTGTCGGTGAACAACGCCTCTCGTTGGGCCCAATCCCGGATGCCGCGCGGCATCCGGGATTGGGCAGGTCCGACCGATCGACGAGGCTACGCGTACTTCGCCAGCTCGTCGTTGACCGCTTTGGTGAGGTCGTCCATGGCCTGTTGCGGGGTCTGCTTGGCGTGCATGATCGCGCTCTGGGCCTCGCCGAGTGAGTTCCAGAGGAGCTGGCCGGCTGGAATGGCCGGGCGGTTCTTCGCCGTCTTGAGAAAGTCCATAAACTTGGCATGGTCCGGGTTCTCGCGGAAACCAGGGTCCATCGACGCCTGGACGTTGGTCGGTATGTGCTTCGTGGCCAGGCACCACGCCTTCATGCCGACGGGTCCGCAGTAGAAGCTAATGAAGTTGAAGCCCGCGTCTTTCTGCTTGGTGCCTTTTGGAAGAACCTGCGACCAGCCACCGGCCATACACGACGCCGGGCCGGTCTTACCGGGCATCGGAATGACGGTGTACTTCATGTCCGGCTTGAACTGTTGGAGCGTGGCGATCTGCCAGTCACCGTCCGAGATCATGGCGATCTGCCCGGCCATGAACGGGTCGTTCGCCTGGGTGCCGAAAGCCGACTGGAAGGCTTCCATGTCCTGGATGTTGTACTTGTCCGCGTACGTCTTCATCCAGGTGAATGCTTCGATAATCTTCGGATCGTTGGCGGTGCATTTCCCGCTAGCTTTGTCGTAGAACGACCCGTCGAACTGCAGGCCCACCGCGAAGTGGAACGACTGCCGAAAGGCCGGACTGTAGCCCCAGTAGACGAACTTTCGGCCGTCTTTCTTGGTCAGCTTGTCGGCCCAGGTGTCGAGCTCCGCGATGGTTGTCGGCGTTTTGGTCAAATCCATGCCGGCTTTGGTAGCAAGATCGTTGTTGATGTAGATGCCACGCGTATCAGTGTCGTGAGGAAGGGCGTAAAGCTTGCCTTTGTAGGATGCCTCTTCCCAGGCGAACGGGTAGAACTGGTCGGCAGTAACGCTCGCGCCTTTGGCCAGGTCACTGAGGTCCTCGAGCGAGCCCTTGGCCGCCCAGGAGGAGACAATAAAGCGGTCAAACTCGGCCGTATCAGGCGGCGTGCCAGCTGCGATCGACGTTAGCAGCTTCTCCGACATCTGCGTGCCCTGCGTGACGGGGATGTATACGACCTGAGCGCGGATCTTGTCCTGAGACTTGTGGTACATATCGACGACCTGATTGGTCGCGTCCAGGTCGACCTTGTCGCCACGTGGGGTCCACCAGTCAACCTTGGTCTGGCCTGCTGCGACCACAACTTGCGCGATGGTCGGTGGGGTCGGCGACGGCGTATCAATAATCTTCGGTGGGGCCTCGGTTGCTGTTGCTGCCGCGGCACCGCCTGCTGCTGGTGCTGCTCCAGATGCTGGTGCTGCCGTTGGGGGGGCTGTCGCGCCGCCGCAGGCATTCAGTAGTAGCACTGCCGCGGCCCCGGTGCCTAACGCAACAAATGACCTACGGGTATACCTAATATCCGCCAACTCCGTCTCCTTTGCTGATGGGGTCGTGATAGTTCACGTTTGGACGATCGGACCACGTCGTCCTGGCCCGGCGTCTAGCTGGATCCAACCAATGGGACAGACGCTGACCGCGCGAGAAAGGCCGGAAGACAACTCATGGACAAAACCACCTTCCGACTCCCAGGTCATCACGTGGCGGTGCCTGCCGACGAGACTACTTATCCCTCCGGCTGCCGTCTCCCATCAAGTTGGCCGCCCACAGGATATCGCAAGGGCAAAATCGGTTATCGTCGAAGCATCGTATCCACGCAACCTGGGAAATGGACCTCCCCAAAGAGCCAGTCCAGCTAGGCGGCCTAGGGATTATGTGTAAGATCGATCGCATTGTCAATATTGACTGGAGTGTTCAGGCACGAAAGTAGAGCCACGCTGTCGAAGAGATGGAGGTTGGGGGGACGCACCGCGGAGACATTGGGCGGCTAGTCGGAGTCGCCGCCCTGCCAGAAAACTTCACCATCGCGCTGGCAAAATTGCGACAGTACGGCCTCGTCCAATGTCGCGATTCCCACTTCAGCCGTGCGGACGGTATGGTGGTGGAAGTGCTTTCGCACGAGTGTCAACACTGTCGCGGACCAATCGTTTGCCTCGATTGGACAAAAGGCGATGCCCCCACCCCGCCGGGCTACCTGATCGTCCCAGATGGGAAATACGGTTTCGAACGCCACCACCCGGTATCTTTGCATGCCTGAACCGGTCAAAGCTCGAGGTGAAGCTCGCGAAGAAGATAGTCCTTGCTCATCGCAACACTCTCGTAGGGTGTGCGCCGGGTGTAGTCAAGCTCGATCGTGAGCCACCCTTCGTAGCCGGATGACCGAAGTATCTCGATCGCGCCCTTGAGGTCAACAATCCCCAGTCCCAGCTCGCAAAAGTCCCGAATGACGGCGGTTCCGCCCTGTCCGGTGTGTTCCGGCGGCAGATTCGGATCCCAATCTTTGAGGTGAACGTATTTGATCCGATTGGCGTAGCGTCGAAAGACGTCAATCTCGGCCGTCGGAGACTCGGGATTTCCTTTCCGCAAATGGGCGGTATCGGCCGCCATCGCGACGAATCTCGGGTCGACCCGGTCCATGATGAAATCGATCTCGTCGAGTTTTTCGATCGCCGTGTTGACGTGCGGGTGCACGCACGAAAGAACACCGTACTCAAGCGAACGACGCCCTATCTCATTCAGGCAGTGGACCTGATTCAGGAGATCGTCCCGAGTTGGTCCGCCTTCTGGACGTCGACCCGGACCAAGCACGAGCCGCCCGGCGTCGTTCGCCGCGAGGAATCGGGCCAGGCGGACGTTTCGAGCGACAAGCTCGTCGTGTAAGGAGGCATCGTGCATGTTGCCACCACCGTAAAGCGCCACCAATTGGAGAGCATTCCGAGCAAGCAGGCTACGAAACTCGTCTAGACGGCCGAAGCCAAAATCGTCGGCGACAAACGCAAACGCTTCAAATCCGTGAAACCCGAGCGTCCGAAGGTCCTCGATCGCCTGGTCCAGTCCGTCGCGCCCCCAGGTTATTCCATGGCACGAAACGCGAATTGCCAACCTTTCCTCCCCGATCTCGGCGTGCGTGACGAATACGCCGATTGAATTGGGCAGTAGTATAGTGGGACCAGCTTCACCCCGGCAAACCAAGTGCTAGACATAGTTGGGCGCGAGAAAGTGCCGTCTTCGGGTGGCAGCCTTGCATCCTTGCGCTCGGTAGAGACGTTTCGCGGAAACGTCTCCGTATTCCCCGCGCGCTTGCTGGCATCTGAAGGACCGGATTACAATAGGGCTCGAGACGATCTACCTCGTAGCCATCCAATGGATCCGGTCGAGATGGCCGGAGCGGAGGAACTCGCATGCTCGATCTCAGCGTCGAAGAGCTCATCGCAATCGATCAGGCCCACGTCATCCACCCGCAACATAATCCAAGCGCCCATGCTGCTGCCGGTCCGGTTGTCATCGTGAGCGGTCAAGGGGCGGTACTTCGTGACGCCCATGGCAAGGAGTACATCGACGGCCTTTCCCAGCTCTGGAACGTCAACGTCGGGCACGGCCGGCGAGAGCTAGCGGACGCTGCTGCTGAACAGATTAGCCAGATTGCTTTTGTTTCGAACTACACCGGGCAGGCTAACATTCCGGCGATTCGATTGGCCCAAAAGCTCGTCGAGATCGCCTATCCGAACCTGGAATCCGTCTACTTCGCGAGTGGTGGCGCGGAGTCGAACGAATCCGCGTTCAAGCTGGCCCGCTCGTACTGGCGCGGCCAGGGCTATTCCGACAAAGTGAAAATTATTTCGCGGCGGTTTGGCTACCACGGTGTGTCCCTGGGAGCGATGAGCGCGACCGGCATCTCCACGTTCTGGCCGCAGTTTGAGCCGCGGGCTCCCGGATTCGTTCACGTCGCTCCTCCTTACTGCTATCGGTGCGAGCTTGGAAAGACCCCCGGACACTGTCCAATCGACAATGCCGAGGACCTGGAGCAGGCGATTCTTCAAGAAGGACCGGACACGGTTGCCGCGTTCATTGCCGAGCCGGTCATCGGCGCGGGAGGAGTGATCCCGCCCCCTGCCGAATACTTTCCGCGGGTTCGCGACGTCTGCGATCGGCACAAGGTCTTGTTCATCGCCGACGAGGTCATTACCGGTTTCGGTCGGACCGGCAAGATGTTCGCTCTC
>CAZBQK010000003.1:0-58066 GCA_964493975.1 uncultured Dehalococcoidales bacterium
CTCACCCTAACCCTCTCCCGTGGGGAGAGGGGAAAGAACGACCCTCACCCCAACCATCTCCAACCATCTCCCAGAGGGAGAGGGGAGGAGAGCCGCCTGAGTTTCAGCGTCGCGGGCCAACATTCGCGCGGCGGGGCCTTCAGATGTTCACCGTCCCACCCTCGGTACGACTCCTGCCGTCCGCGAAGAGTGCGTCCGGAGGTCCGACCAGCGAAGTAGACATAATGACGGTATAATTGTGGACGATGGGTGACTTTCGACATGGAGGCGCTATTGTCCCCGGCTGGAGCTCCAGTCCGCATCGCCGCGTATGCCGACGTGCATTGTTATGAGGAGCTTCGCGGTCGTCTTGGCTACGAGCTGGAACGCGCGAACACCGAGGCCGACGTCCTGGTTCTCGCGGGCGACCTGACTCTTAACGGCCGCCGCGACGAGGCGGTGGTCCTGGCGGATGAGCTACGTCGGATTCAGATCCCGGTCGTCGCCGTCCTAGGAAACCATGATTACGAGCTAAACGAAGAAGGATCGATCGCCAAGGAGTTGACCGACGTTGGTGTCCGCGTACTTGATGGCGACACTGTGACGCTGACAATTGGAGACCGTCGAGTTGGCTTTGTCGGGGTTAAAGGCTTTTGCGGGGGATTCGGCGACAAGCTCATCGCTCCTTTTGGCGAAGAGGCGTTAAAGGCTTTCGTCCGGGTAGGCCAGATCGAGACCTCGAAGCTAGACGCGGGACTGCGCCTGCTACGGCACGACGACGTGGTCGACAACGTCGTCGTCGTCGTCCATTATGCCCCGGTGCGCGACACCGTGGTCGGCGAGCCCCCCGAGTTGTGGCCCTATCTTGGCAACAGCAGCCTGTCCGATCCGATCGATCGTTACGAAACGGATGTCGTCTTTCACGGTCACGCCCACTACGGAAGTCCCTTTGGCCGCACGCCTAACGGCGTCCCAGTTTACAACGTCGCGCGACCGCTTGTTCGGGATCTGGTCGTTCACGTGGTTCGCTAAGACCTGGCGAGAGCGTCCCAGAGGGTGTCGCGGTCGGGTGGAATGAGTGGCTGTGAAGCCCGTTGACGAATGATTCGGCTTGGGCCATCGATCACCATGCCGATCTCGGCAATGGGGCAACCGATCCGCCGGACGGCGTCGACGACTGCGACTGGCGATGGTGTCGCGATTACCAACGCGCCCGATGAAATCAGCCCGTACGGATCGATTCCAAACGCGTTGCAGATCAATCGTGTCTCCGGTCGGATCGGAATCCGGTCGAGATCGACTTCGACTCCGTGATTCGACGCGGCGCTCAACTCGGCGAGCGCTCCGAGAACACCGCCTTCGGTCGCGTCGTGCATCGCCGTCACTCCGGCCGAGTGGGCGGCCCTTGCCTCGGGAACAATACTGATCTCGGCGAGATAGTTAGAAGCGCGCGACAGGTCGTCCGAAGAGATCCGAGAACTCAGGAAGGGAGCCCGATCTGCTGCTAAGATCGCCGTGCCCTCAAGGCCAGCCGCTTTTGTTAGCAGGATCGTGTCACCCGGTTTCGCTCCCGCCGGGGTGACGTACCGCCCTCGTCCAGCCCGCCCGAGAGCAGTTACGACCACGATCGAGCTAACGACAGAAGCGGTAATCTCGCTGTGTCCGCCAACGATTTCGATTCCAAGCTCCCCAGCGGCGCGATTGGCATCGGACATGATCCGTTGCGCGTCGTCGATGGGAGACGCGGGCGACAACAAGAGGGTGAGGAGAGCTCCAACCGCCTCGGCGCCGGTCGTTGCGATATCGTTGCAGCAGACGTGAATCGCCAACCAGCCAGCGTTCTTGCCGGCTCCGGTAATCGGATCCGACGTTAGAACGACGACACCCTCTCCGAGGTCCGCGATCGCGCAATCCTGTCCGATGCCGGAGCGTACCAGAACCTCACGACGTTGGGTACCACGGCGCGGAAAAACGATCGATCGCAATTCCAGCGGGCTTAGCTTGCCGGGTTTCACGTCCCGATTGTAGCACGCTGGAATCGGTCAACCGTCTCAAGCGGCGCGCTCTGGTTGGACCTTGCCGCATTCGACCATGCGCTCAGCTTCCTGACGATCGAGCGCAATGTCGTGTTCGGACCATCCCTGGCTTTCCGCCCAGGGAATCCGACCGTCGGTCCACCCCATGCGAAGGTCGATCAGGAAGGAAAATCGGTCGATGAGCGTGCCCTGACACACTTTTTCGATGGGGCCGCTTGGCATCGGCCGACGTATTCGCATTACCAGCTCATTGCGAACCCAAGTCGGGATATCGTCGTGGCCGCCTGGATAAGCAAAATCGTACAAAGCGACGTAGAAAAGAAAGAGATCGGCACACCCATCAAATCGATCGAGCAGATGATGCCAGTCGAGCGAATCGTGGCAGGCCTGGATTAGGTGAAGAATGTCAGCCCCGTCGAATCTTTCGCGGTGGGCGACGTACGCCTTGATCCAGATAAGCTCTTCTGCCGGAGACACCCGAACCGGCTGACCTAGGACGAATGCCGGCTGACCGCGGGTGTACCATTCTTCGTCGATCGGCGCGCGCCAACCACCAAACCCATGGATGAGGTCGACGTAGTAGCTTCCCTTCCGGGCGTTTGCGAGCCAGTGCGTCGACTGCGTTTCGACGGTGTAGCCGTGGGTTGCCAGAACGGTGAGAGCCGACGTTAGGTCCGATCGAACCAAAAATAGGTCGAGGTCTTTCGTGTTTCGCCAGAGACCAGTATAGTGACCGAGGGCGACCGCGCCGGAGACCACGTAGTGGATTCCAGCGGCGTTGAGGATTCGGAGAGCTTCCGAGTGGACCTCCTGCTCTTCAATCGTCATAACGTTATGGCGCATCGCTTACCCCTAACGTGAGGTGGATCGAGGCGGGATGGCCGGGCCCGCGACTGTTGTCGGGCTCATGGCAATGGACGTGCCATTTCGGTCGGCGTCGCCCGAGCCTTCCCTGCAAACCAGGCGAGCAGACGGTCGGGCACGGATTATGCGTCTCTAGGGAATGTAGCCGTCAACCGCGTTGAGGAGGAAACCCAATGCAGTCCTCGAATATTCCCAACGTCTGGAAGCCCCGCAACCCCTCGCCGGCTAGCCCGACGTTCGACCGGTTCCGACGGCCGGCGCACACTTTCGAGCAAGCGCTTTTTCTGAAAAGGTTACAAGACCTCGTCGATAAGCGGCGTCTGCACGCCGAGATTCTGAAAGAGGAAGACTGGCGGCGGCGCTTGATCGATAAAGCTCTCTATTCGACCTACCGTGATTGTATCGATCTTGACGTCCGAGACGAGGCCCGCGACATTTTAGAGCGCGGTCGAGCGGCAACGAAAGGAAAGCCGGTCGCAACTGCCTAAAGGACAGATGGCACACGTCGAAGAGCGTATAGACATCGCGGCTCCGATCGATGCTATTTTTGATCTCATCGCGGATAGTCGGCGAGCCCTCACCTGGCTCGACGGATTCGATTGCTTCGAGCATGTTGGTGGGCCCTTACGGGGCGTTGGCGCTCGGGTGCGCGCCGAAGGTCGATTCCTGGGAATGGTCGTCGAAACCGACCTCGAGATAATTGAGTATGTCCCTCCGGTCCGACTGGTGTCTCAATCGACATCGCGGGTGCGGAGTCGGACTTCCTGGAACTTGAGCGAGGTTTCGGGAGGAACTCGGGTCGCGTTTGTCGGGGACTACCATCTTCCTCTCGCTCTACGGCTGCTTGGGGACCGTGCGCTCGAGCAAGTGGTTGGAGAGCAGACCCGTCGATCGCTTGCCAACCTGAAGCGGCTGTGTGAGAACGGTGCAGCGCCGGGCTGAAGGTGCTAGAATACCGGCCACACGCCGATTAAGTGGAGTTAGTAGGTGGAACTACTTCGATCCTGGTTAGGCCGGCACCCCCTTCTCGCCGCTTGGGCGGTACTGGCGGTCGGGATGGTCGTTATGCTTCTCTATGCGGCAAAGGATGTTGCTCTCCTCCCCACGCAGGTTGCCGCGCTAATCGTCGCGACGACACTCCTCGCGGGTGCCTGTGTGTGGATTCTTACCTGGGAATAAAGCACTTCCCAGGCTACATTATGAACAAGGGCGACCGTGATTGGTGACTCGGCGTCATCTGATGCAATCGTTCAGTCGATCGCAGCAAGTGGTTGCACCTGGGTCAGTGTCGAGCGACCGACCGATGCCGAGATCGACACGCTGAGCCATACCTTTAGCCTCCGCCGGACCGACCTCGAAGCCTCCCTCGATCGTTCTGGTCCTACTGGCCTGTGGCGACGGGATGACCACTCGGTCATCACCCTTCACGTCCCGATCGTTTCCTCGAGCAAGCAAAGATCGGAGCGTGGCTCGACGCCGGTGACTCTTTTCGTCGGTCACGATTTCGTCGTGACCGTGCATACGGGTGAAATTCGACAGTTGATCCGACTGTTTCGTCAGTTCGAGTCCGATGAGCTGGCGCGGGATGAGGCATTCTCGTCGGGAGTGAACGGCGTTGCTTTCGCGGTGATGCAACGTCTGCTCGACGCGGTGGTGGCTGCGCGGGCGTCCGTTGACCGATCAATCGCGGTGATTGAGGATGGAGCAGCGCGGGCAAGCGATTCGAACGCGACTAGCCGAGAAGCGATCGTTGGAGCGACCAGGCTGCGGTCGGAGGCTCGAACGATTCATCGCCTCGCCCATCCACTGCCAGCAATAGTTCGCGCGCTTGCCAAGCTCGAACCAATGGTGGATTCGGATGGCGAAGACTGGGACCGACTTGGAGCGAGGGCCGACCGGCTTGTCATGATGGCCGAACAGGATCTTGCAACAACGGACGGGATGATCGGGACCGCGACCGCGATCGCTCAGCTCGAGAGCGCTCGGTCCTTGCGCGCGATTCTGGTGGTCGTCGCGCTCAGTCTTCCCGTCATCGCCGTCGTCGCGATTCTCTCCCTGCCGAACGGTAATCCTCTTGCCAACGTCCCTAATGCGTTCGCCGTCGCTACCGCGCTCGCGGGAGTTGTGTTTCTCGTCGCCCTTTTCGCCTTGCGGCGACGAGGATTGCTCTGAAGCCGGCTAGTTCATGATCCGTTCGATCTGATAGCGGATCGCCCCGATCGGCGCGGCAACTTCGATTTCGTCGCCGACGTGTCGATCGAGCATAGCTCGCCCGACCGGCGAGGCGATTGAAATTCGCCCGGCTCGCGGATTGGCTTCGTTGGTCCCCACGAGGGTATAGGTCAGCTCTTCGCCGTGGGTGAGATCGCGCAGTAACACGGTCGACCCGATAGCGACCTGATCGCCCTGGTGGGGCTTTTGATCGATCACCTGCGCCGTGGCAAGCTGCCGCTCGATCTGTCGAATTCGTGCCTCGACCTCGGCCTGGTGGTGCTTCGCCGCGTCATATGGTGCGTTTTCACGGAAGTCTTTGTCGATCCGAGCCTCGTACAACTCCCGGGCAATCTCGTCGCGTTTGGTCGTGGTGAGGTGCTCGAGCTCCTTTTTGAGGTTTTCAAACCCCTCCCCGGTCATCTGAATCGCTTCTTCGTCGTCGCGGCTGGCCCGTCGCGCGCCGGACTTTGTCACGGCGGCACGTCGAGACTTAATCAAGCGACCGTAATTGAACTCCGTCCCTCCCTGCTTGTGGAGAAAGGTGAGAAAATGCTTGAGCGGCTCGAGGCGCCGCGTGACGTCGGCTCCGGTCTTCTCAACCTTTTCTTGATAGTCTTCAATGTCGATCGCCCGAAGCTTCATCGTCATAATGTCACTGCCAAAATGGCGGACAAATCGATTCAGCTCTGACTGGGCCTGAGCTCGATCGACCTCTTTCGACGCGGACAGAAAACGTCCTGCCGCTTCTCCGAGGGTCAGCTCAGTGTTTACTTGTTGGTTCGTTGCCATGCACTACTCCGCGCGGATGGTTGTGATTCGTCGCTAACCGACTGGTTGTTCCACTGTAGGACCCGAGCAAGTTGCTTCTGGACGTCGCTTGTGAGTTTGCCGTTACCTTTGAGACGACGGACGGCGTCGCGCAGGTCCGCGAATTGGACGACTGGTACTTCTGGATCGGTCATTTTCAGCTTGACCCGCGGATTGATCATCACAATAATTGGCGACACGCCAACGGTTCGGCCAACCTCCTCTCCCAAACGCTCTCGAAGCAGGTTTCGCACCGCTTCGACGTCCCGCAGCGCCTCCCGGGTCGGGTTGCCAAGCCCTCCATCGGTAAATCGCTGCAGAATCGCCATAAAATTGACCGGTCGTGACCACCGGTCTCCTTCATGGATCACCTCACCGAAAAATGGTCGGGTTTCGAGAATTGCGACTCCAGTGGGGGTGACCAGCAGATGTTCCACCGGGATGGTCGGTACGAAGTTGTAGAGGTGGTTTCGGTTGTCCAATCCTTTGAGAGCCTGGGCAATCCCGACGTCGACCCGAGGTCGAGTCCCGTAGCGCGAGGCAAAGTAGCTTCCAAGGTTCAGCAGAATAATCCCCAGGCCTAAAGTAATCCAGGGAACCAGCAGCAACCAGGTCGTTTGTTGGACTTGTCCGGATTGCTGGACCGACACGTACATTCCAAGTGCCAGGACGATTATTCCGGCTAACCGCGCAACCGTGCCGATGAGACCTCGACGGCGAACAAAGGGCTCGTTTGTCGTGATTTGCACTTCCGCTCCTGCCTACCGTCAGTTCGTCGCCAACGTACCGTTGTGCCGCGCGAGAACCAGGACCGCGTTATGCCCCCCGAAGGCAAACGAATTGGACATGGCGACATTGACCGGAGCCGTTCGGGCCTCGTTTGCCACGTAGTCCAAATCGCATTCGGGATCGGAGGTGTGGAGATTGATCGTTGGGTGAACCCAACTGTCGCGGATCGAGAGAACGCTGACGAGAGCTTCGATCGCTCCGGATGCTCCCATCGCGTGGCCGATCATTGACTTGGTCGAATTAACCGGAATCTGGTAGGCATGGTCGCCAAGCACCTGCTTCAGCGCTTTCGTTTCAGCGGCATCGCCGAGCACCGTCGACGTCCCATGGGCGTTCACGTAGTCGATTTGCTCCGGCGACACGTTGGCGTCGCGCATCGCCCGGGCCATCGCCTTGGCGGCGCCAATCCCATCCGATCGTGGGGCGACGACGTGATGCGCGTCGGATGATACGCCGTACCCCAGGATCTCCGCGTAGATCCGGGCGCCACGGTTCTGGGCGGACTCGAGCGATTCCAAAATGAGGACCGCTGCTCCCTCGGCCGGTACCATTCCGTCGCGGTCGCGGTCGAATGGTCGGGACGCGGCCTCCGGATCGTCGTTTCGCTGGCTCAGCGCGCGCAAAACGCAAAAACTGGATAGGCCTAGCTCGCAGATCGATGCTTCACTGCCGCCGGCGATCATGATCTCCGCCGCGCCTCGCCGAATCACGTCAGTAGCCTCGCCAATCGCCTGGCCACCACTGGCGCAGGCGGTGACCACGGTGGAGGAATAGCCCTGGACCCCGAACACCCGGGTGACCTGGGCCGAAGCCATGTTCGCCAGCATCATCGGTAAGAAAAAAGGATTCATCCGCATTCCGCCGCGGGCGATCATGACCCGGGTTTCACTTTCGGTCGTCGTGAGGCTACCAATTCCCGAGCCAATGACCACACCGATGTCGTCTGCGTTCGACTCGTCAATTGTGACCCTGGCAAGATCCAGCGCCTCTTTCGTCGCGGCCAGGGCGAACAATTCGAAGCGCGACATCCGACGGGCCTCTTTGGGATCGAGAAAGGCCGGGACCTGAAAACCCTTAACTTCCGATGCCAGGGTCGACGGGTAGTTCGACGGGTCGAATTGACTTATCCGAGCGACGCCGCTCTTTCCCGCGAGCAGGTTGCGCCAACTCTCTTCGGCTGACAGTCCGACTCCGGTGACACCGCCGAAACCAGTGACGACGACCCGCCGCCGATGGTGGCTCGCATTTGGAGTGGCTGGTATCGTCATGTCAATGACCTCACGTCGGCGTCTCGGCCGGATTGGCCGGCGTTCGGCCATCAGGGCCGGGCCCTGGTAAGACCAGCGCGTCGGGCAATCGGGATTCAGCCGCCTGATTGGCCACGCGGAGCGCATTTCGGATCGCCCGGGGGCCGCTACGCCCGTGGGCGACGATGACGACCCCCCGGACGCCCAGGAGGGGTGCGCCACCGTACTCCTGGTAGTCGACCCGCCGTCGGATTCGACGAAGTGCCGGTCGCAAAAGAAGTGCGCCAAGAATGCCAACCGGGCTTCGTCCGATTTCTTCTCGTAATAGGGAGAACGTAAACTCGCCGATCCCTTCCGCCAGTTTGACCAGCACGTTACCCACGAATCCGTCGCAGACGACGACGTCGGCCAGTCCCGCCGGCACGTCTTTGCCCTCGACGTTGCCGATGAAGTTCACCGTCCCTTCCCGCAGAAGGTCGTGAGCTTCCTGGACAAGCTTGTTGCCTTTCGACTGCTCTTCGCCGTTGCTCAGCAACCCCACCCGTGGCACGGCGACGCCGAGGACCAGCCGGGAATAGCATTCGCCCATCACGGCGAACTGTTGGAGATGCTCGGGACGGCAATCGGCATTCGCACCGACGTCCAGAATGAGGCAATGTCCCTTCCGGGTGGGGAAGATTGTCGCCAACGCGGGACGCTCGACGTTCGCTAACCGGCCGAGACCAAACAGAGCGGCAACCATCGCGGCGCCGGTATTGCCGGCCGTCACAAATCCGTCGGCCGCCTTATCCTTGACGAGGCGAACGGCGACGTTCATCGACGAGTTCGGTCGAGCGCGGACCGCCTGCACCGGATGCTCCGCCATGTCGATAACGTCGGGTGCGTCGACGACCTGGATCGGTAGATGACCGGGCCGATGCCGCGCGAGTTCCGTGGCGACGATGTCACGGGGACCAACCAGCGCGACCGCGATGCCGAGCTCTCGAGCCGCCTGCACCGCTCCAGCAACGGTGTCTGACGGTGCTGTGTCCCCGCCCATCGCGTCCAACGCGATGCGCACGCGTGTTCCTTCCGGTGAAAACCCTCTACAACTTCATAATGAAGTATACCGGTTCTTAAGAATTCTTGTCGAGGGCGGGCACGACCGCCTCGCCGGGCTTAATTCAGTAACGACCGCGTATTCTCAGAGCTCTTCGTCCCTTGACACGCGTCCCCCTGGCTGGTAGATTTGCCTGTAGAGATGAACAGATACGTCAGTAAGCCAAGTACTTGACCGACTTCGTCTGCTTCAGGAGATTATCCGTGGGAATGGCCCGCAATGTAATCCGAACCGAAATCGGTATTGCCGTTCTTTCGGTCCGGTGGACCATGCCCACGGTGCGCCGTCGGTAGACGCCGCTTTCGTCAGTCCGATGCCGTGGGACGGAACGCCGCCCACGGCTTTTTGTTTGCCGGGGACATGGCGCTCCTTCCCACCGCGTCTCAGCCACGCCGAGGAGGAGGAACGTTCTTATGGACCTGCCAAAGTCGTCCCTGGCGCTCCAGGTAGATTCCGCCACGAAAGTCTTCGTCGATGGCGGAATGTTTCGAATTCGCTCGCCGTTTCGCCCATCGCCTCCGCGCAAGCGCACCGTCGCGGTCGACGGCGTGAGCCTTACCGTGCCCCGGCGTCAGATCTACGGCATACTTGGTGCGAACGGTTCGGGTAAGTCCACCCTCATCCGGCTCTTTTCGACACTCCTCCTGCCCGATTCTGGTACAGTCACCGTCTTCGGGTATGACGTCACCCGCGACGACATGGCGGTGAAACGACTGATCAACCGGGTCAGCGTCGAGGCGGCGTTCTTTCGGGTGCTTAGCCCCATGGAGAACCTCCTGTACGCCGCACGAATGTACGGGATGGACGCGGCCCTGGCGCGAGTCCGCATCGTCGAGATCATGGGCCAGCTGGGAATCGAGCCAAAGCAGCTCGCCGAGCCGCTACAAAAACTGTCACGTGGCCAGCAACAGAAAGTCGCGATCGCTCGCGCATTCCTGACGTCGCCGGTCCTGCTCCTCCTCGACGAGCCGACAACCGGACTCGATCCGCGCTCGAAGCGGGAAGTCCAGCAGTTTGTCCTCGACCTTCGCGATCGGCACGACGCCACCGTGGTTCTTACGACCCACGACATGGACGAGGCCGACCGCCTCTGCGATCGAATCGCGGTCCTCCACAAGGGAAAAATCGTCGCCGAAGACTCGCCCACTGGCCTGAAAGTCCGTTACGGAGCGACGCCCAATGCTTCGCTCGAAGACGTGTTTATGGCGCTCACCGGTCAAAGACTGGAAGAAGAACCAGAGCCGGTCGAGGTGTAGGAAGGAGGTTAATTGTCGACTTTAGTTCACGAAGCGCGGGTCTCCTACGCGTTTGTCGAGCGAAACTTTAATCTGGTAAAGCGTTACTGGGGCTGGGAAGTCGTTTTCCTGGTCTATAGTGTCGTGAACAGCCTGGCGATCACGTTTATCGGCGCGGCGATGACTCAGATCAGTGGGCAGCAGATCGACACGTCGTTCCTGATTCTTTATTTGCTGATTGGGACGCTGGTCTGGAGCTACCTTTCGGTCGTGTTTGATTCGATCAGCGACATGATCACCTGGGAGCGCTGGGAAGGGACGATCGAGTACACCTTCATGGCTCCAGTCCACCGGCTAACTCACATGATTGGAACGGTGCTTTTCGCGGTTGTGTATGGAATTCTTCGAACCGCGGTCATCCTGGTTATCGTGAGCCTTTTCTTCAAGGTTGACCTGACGAAGGCAAACTTTCTCAGCGCAATCGTCATCCTGCTCGTCGGGAGCTTGAGCTTCGTCGGGCTTGGCATTGTCACGGCTGTCTTGCCATTGACCTTTACCGAACGAGGGGCGCAGATGACGCGAATCGTGGAGGCGGTATTCCTGCTTGTGTCTGGCGTCTATTACCCGGTCAGCGTTCTTCCGGGTTGGCTCCAAACCGTCGCCCGGTTCTCGCCGGCTACCTACGTTCTCGAAGGAATGCGCCAGAGCTTGATGCAGGGGGCGGACGTCGTCACCCTCATTCCCAACCTGTTGCCGCTCCTGATTATCGGGCTGCTTAGTATTCCAATTGGGCTGATCGTGTTCGGCTGGGCGGAGCAATCGGCAAAGCGAAACGGCCGACTGAAGAGAAATGGATGACGATTTAGCGAGTGCGCTATAATGTTCCCGCGGCAAGAACCGTCGCGACGGCGGAACGCGAAGCTGGGAGGACGAGATGACGCCCGAAGAGAAGCTCAAAGCAAAAGGAATCGAACTAATCAAGGTCGAGCGCGGCGACCGGCCACTTATCCCGTGGGTGCGCACGGGTAATCTGCTATTTCTCTCCGGGGCAAGTCCAAACTGGGGTGGCAAGACCTGGAAAGGCCAACTTGGCCAAGAGTACACAACGCAGGAAGGGTACGAAGCCGCCCGTGGTTGCGCGCTCAACCTCCTATCGGCCGCAAAGGCAGCTGTCGGCGACCTTGGCCACGTCCGCCAGGTCGTGAAGCTACTGGGTATGGTCAACTGTGTGTCCGGATGGACCGAGCAACCGCAGGTCATTAACGGGTGCTCGGACCTGTTGGTCGAGATATTCGGAGCAAACGGTCAACACGCCCGTTCCGCGGTTGGCTTCGCCGGTTTGCCCGGCGGGATCCCGGTCGAGATCGAGATGATCCTCGAGGTCGACTAATCCAAAACGCGGAGCCCAAGGCGGGTCGGAAAAATATGGGGCACCCCACAAAGGATGCCCCGATGACCAGCCGATAATCTAGGGTAGGGTGTGTGTTCCGAGATTCTGGCGAACGGCCGCTCGAAATGTGTCGACGTGTGCTTGGACGCTAGGGAGATCTTTTTCGCCGTTCTTTAGCTCGAGGGTCAGGCGTCGCCGGGTAAGGCTTTCCTGTTCGCTTTGTCGCACGGTCTCGTCGAACCAGTTTCGTGCCGTCGGGTCGGGGGGGTTCAGGGCGACGTAGCGCAGACAGTACCACTGATCGGACGTGGATCGTTCGGCTGGGTCTGGCGCCCAGAGGACGAAGCGAAGCCCACTGTGGCGAAGGTGACCCAGGACATCGCTTTCCGACGCTAAGTGGTTCACGATCGCCAGGGCGCGTAGGCGCGCCGCGTAGACGTCCCAGCGAGGTCGGCTCTGATACAGTACGGGCGACTGAATCAAACGATCAGTTCCACTGTTCCGAAACATCTCGACGACGACGATTCGTCGAGCGAGCTCCTCGAATCGCAGACGACGCGGATCGAATTCGTATCCGAGCGCCAGGGTCAACGCGGCGCGACGACTTGGCGGGGGCGATTCCACAAATTGTCGCAGCCGTTCGGCTTCCGGACATTCCCAGACGTCGACGGGCAGGACCCAGTCGATTGTCCGAACGTATCCAGCGGCACGGAGCGTTTCGGGCTCAACCAGCCGCCGGACAAAGTCCGGAATTGCGTCATTGGATAGGGCCATTATGTCTTGTCTCCGAAGGTGCACGCATTCGCGTTCGGCTCGCCTTGCCGCACGACCTGTGCCTGCTTCGATCCGGAAAGGACATTTGAGTTGATTCAGGTTCAGGCAGTGCATCACCCGAGCTTTACCGTGCCACGTGGCTAACCCGGACGTCTTTCAGTTTGAGGTCGTGGCGAGGGACTCGTCGAGTGCGGCCCGTCTTGGACGCTTTGTGACGCCGCACGGTGTCGTCGAGACTCCCGCCTTCATGCCGGTCGGGACCCAGGCATCGGTGAAAACGGTCGATCCGCGGGAGCTGCAGGCGACCGGTGCCCAGATCGTTTTAGCAAACACCTACCATCTGGCCCTACGGCCCGGATCCGGTCGGGTCGCATCGCTCGGAGGCCTCCACCGATTCATGGGATGGAACGGCCCAATACTGACCGACTCGGGAGGGTTCCAAATCTGGAGCCTGGCCAACCGAGCCCGGGGCCAGTCGCTCGTGCGGATTGACGACGAGGGGGCGACCTTTCGGTCGCACGTCGACGGTCAAGAATGGCGCTTTACCCCGGAATCGGCGATCGACGTTCAAGCGGACCTCGGAGCTGACGTGATCATGGCGTTTGATGAGTGTACGGCTAAAGAAGCCGATGAGGTCACCGCTCGGGCGGCGGCGGACCGGACCCACCGCTGGGCCCGGCGCTGTCTGGGCCGCTGGCGAAGTCTGCAGGATGCCGGACGGCCGCCACAGGCGCTTTTTGGGATTGTTCAAGGAGGAAATCACCGCCACCTTCGCCGTTGGAGCGCCGAGGTGGTTGCATCGCTCGATCTTCCGGGCATAGCGATTGGAGGAGAATCCATCGGATTTTCCAAAGAGCAGACGGCGAACATCTTGGAATGGATCGCCGATGTACTCCCAACGGATCGACCGCGATACGCCATGGGGGTTGGCGATCCGGACGATTTCGCCACGGTCGTCGAACGGGGCGTCGATCTCTTTGATTCGGTGCTGCCAACCCGACTCGCGCGCAATGGAGCGCTGTTAACTCGGAATGGCCGCCTCCGAATCGGCGCGGCGGCATTCCAAGCTGACGACGGGCCGGTTGATCCAACGTGTCGGTGTGAGACGTGCCGGGGATTCTCCCGAGCGTACCTTCATCATCTGTATCGGTCGAGAGAATTACTCGGTCACCGTCTGGGAACGATCCACAACCTAACCTACTGTCTGGACGTCACGCGGGAGATGAGAGACGCGCTTCGAGAAGGCACCTATGGGCGTCATCGGAGCCGTTGGACGTCCCAGGTGGTCGCTGCATGATAGTAAAAGACGCCAGCAGGCGGCCGAAGAAGTTGCCCGACGGGCACGCTGGTTGCTTCGGTGGGTATCGACGTTTGAGCCGCGTTGGCGCGGCATCGCTTAATCTCTTAAAAGTGAGGATGATTTGATGGCAAGGTCGTCGCCTTCGGCATCAGTGGGGCTCCAGTTCATCGTCGACCAGATCGGCGAATTGTACGGCCTCGAGCAAGTAATTATCCGAATCGAGCAGGATATCGCTTCGCGGACGAGCCTCGCGGACGTGCGGTCTCACCTCGAGCGATTCGCATCCGAAGACCAGCAACATGCGGAAAATTTGCTGCAGGCCCTCCGGATGATGCTTGGGTCCGAAGCATCCGTTCAACCGGCGATCGAACGAGGCCGACACGCGGCGGAGACGACGATTGGGGTTAGCCAGGAGAGCGCGTTCAGTTTTGTTCGCGGTCTGCTTGTTCTCGTCTTTCAGTCGACTTTAGCTGGCCGAACGTTCATGCAGATTCAGCAGCGGATCGAGAACCGCGAGATCATCGGGTTGCTCGAGACGAACCATCACCAGGATGAAGGTCACCTACGCTACCTGGAGACCCAGCTCAACCGAGCAGCCGAAGAGCTTACCGGCTTGACGACTCCACGATAGAGCGAATCCGGTCGGGATAATCGGTCGTTACCGCGTCTACTCCGGCCGCGATCACCGCCTGGATCTCCTCGGGTTCGTTCGCAGTCCACACGCAAACCGCGAGACCCGCCTCCCGCGCCGACGCGACAACGTCCGCAGTGGCGTAGGACCAGTGCGGACAGAGCGCATCGGCTCCAATCGCAGTGGCGATTGAAAGTGGGTCGGCGGGATTGGCAAAGTAGAGTGCGCCCGTCCGAATCGACGGCTCGATCGATCGAGCGCGACGAAGAGCATGGTGGTCGAACGAGATCACCTGGACATCGTCGACCAGACGGTATTCGCGAATCAGAGCAAGCGTTTGGTCGACCAAAGCGGGGTTCTCCGTCCCTTTTAACTCGACGACGAGGCGAGTCTTGCCCCGGGCCCACCGCAAGACCTCCTCAAATGTTGGGATTCGGGCTCCTCGGTAGGTCGAGCCGAATTGCGCGCTCGCGTCGAATTCCTTGAGCTCGCGGACAGAGAGGCTGCCAACCAGACCGTGCCCACCGGTCGTCCGGTGCACGGAGTGATCGTGAATGACGACGGGTACGCCGTCCCGACTGAGATGAACGTCCAGCTCGACCGCGTCAACTCCGAGAGAAACGGCCAATTCGAACGACGGAAGGGTATTTTCAGGCGCTAGACCTCCCGCCCCCCGGTGACCAACCACGCCAAACTGTGATCCGGGTTTGCGCCACGCCTGGATGGTCGCTCGCCCGTTTCCTGATCCACGAAGCGCGCGCATCGCCTGATCGCCGCGCTGCCGGTGACTCCGTCGCAACTTTGCCTCGGTCATCCGCTGTTTCTCAAGCTCGGTTTCGGCGAGCAACGGGGGGACCGTCGATGGATGACCATCGTCATCGAGCGCCACGAACACGAGGTAGGCTGATGACACGTGGCGCGTCGTGCCGTCGATCAGGTTCTCGGCCTCAACCCTGACGCCAACTTCCATGGACGTCCGTCCGACTTCATTCACCGACGCCTTCAGGGTGACAAGGTCGCCAACATAGACCGGCTCGAGGAAACTCATGCTGTCGATTCGAGCCGTGACGCATCGACGACGCGCATGTCGAATGGAGCAGACGCCGGCGGCTGTATCGACGAGCTTCATGATGACACCACCGTGAACGTTTCCCCACGGATTCGCATCACCTGGCAACATGATCTGACTCATCGTGACTTTGGAATCCTCGACGCGCCTGGGGGCGCTCTCCGAGGGAGAGGAGGAGGCCACGTTAACGGACATCGTTAGCAGTGTGTTTCATGGTCCAGTTTTCTCCCGCGAGGCCGAGGCCTCGCGAATTCCGGCGTCGACGAATGCGATACCCCGATCGGTCAAGTGGACAAAGCAATTCTCTTTGTTCACGACGTGCAAGGCGACCAATCCCCGTTCTTCAAGATACGTCAAATGGACTCGGATTGACGAGGACAGGTTTTCCCACTGACGGACAAGGTCTTTCTCGGTTACCCGAAGGTACCCGGATTGACGCATGTCGTAGAGGTGAACGAGAATGCGGAGAGGCCAGGTTGGCTCCGTCGCGGGAGGGCGGACGTTCTCACTCATGAGACCAATTATAGCCGAGTATAATCGAAGAAACGCGACGGGGGACCGGAATGCGCGGCTGCTTCCTCTTCGTCGTCGGGGTTGTTCTAGGCGTCCTGCTGCTCGCCGTACTGCAGATTTTTGTGGTTCGCCCGAACCCGCTGCCTCAGGCTGCGCCTGTGAACTCCGACCTGGTGATCCTGTTTCGGAACGAATTCTTGACTCGCCAACTTCAGACTCAGCTGGCGCAGGTCAATTCTCCAGTATCGGCAAAGGGCCTCATCGTTCAGGCCGAGCCGGACCAAAACTTAGTGTTGGCCGGAACGGCGGTTGTCACCGGCATGCCGGGCAGTGTTCCGGTTCGCATCGTGCTGCGCCCCAGCGTGGTCAACAATCGGGTCGCGATCACAATCGTCCAGGCTCAAATCGGGACGCTCAAGCTTCCAGGTAATTGGTTTCAATCGTTCGAAAACCAGATCAACAACGAACTCAATCGCACTTTGACCAACACGCCATACCGAATTGTCGGCGTTTCGACGACGATCGATGGTCTTATCGTCGACGTCGTCGTGACGCGATAACGCCGTGATAATTTCGATGAGAGAGGAATTTGTTTACCGATGAAGGTAGTCGCGAACGGCATCGCCCAGTACTATCAACGACGCGGTAGCGGGCCCCCACTGATTCTGATCCACGCTCTCGGAGTCGATCATCGAATCTGGGCGCCCCAGGTCGAGGCCCTCGAGTCGGCCTGCACGGTCATTGCGTATGACGTCCGAGGGCACGGCCAGACCGACGTTCCGGTCGGACCATATTCCCTCGAGGAGTTTGCGGATGATCTTGTTGGCCTGTTCGACTCGCTTGGACTAAGCTCAGCGCACCTTGTTGGAATCTCGATGGGCGGTATGATCGCCCAACAGCTCGCCGTGACCTGGCCGGCGCGGGTCCGGTCACTGGTTCTTGCCGACACGACCAGCGAATACGCCCAGGAGGCCCGACGACAGTTCGCCGAGAGGGCGCGCATCGCGGAAACGCGGGGCATGGCTCCGCTGGTCGACGCAACAATTGCGCGATGGTTCACGGACGATTTTCGCAAGGAAGATCCCGACACCATTGCCCGGATTCGGGGCATTCTCGAGATGGCCTCGCCGCACGGCTACGCCGCGTCCTGCCGGGCGATTGGTGAAGTCGATCTTACCGAGAGACTGGTGTCGGTCGCGGCGCCAACCACCGTTCTCGTCGGATCGCTCGACGAGTCCACGCCGCCGACAATGGCACTTAAGATTCACGAATACGTGCCGGCTTCGACGTACGAGATCATCGAAGGAGCGGCTCACCTTTCCAACCTGTCGAACCCGGACACCTTCAACCGCGCAGTTCTCCGTACTGTTCGTCAAGGCGAGCTTGCGGCCGGTGGGGAGTAGCCCGGTCTCGTCGACGAAATCGACGTGGTCGCTGCCGCTCGGCGCGCAGGTTGTCGAAGACGGAGTGCGTTTCGCCGTTTGGGCGCCCAGGGCGCCGAGCGTCGACGTCGAGATCTTGGTTCCGTACACGCCACCTCAGTTTTACTCGCTGACGACGGAACCGGATGGCCTCCACGCGGGAACCGTCGCCGGCCTGCAGCCGGGCACTCGATATCGCTTTCGCTTGGCGAACGATAAGAGCTATCCGGATCCCTGGTCGCGCTCGCAGCCAGATGGTGTCCACGGGGCATCCGCGGTCGTCGACCACGCGTCCTTCAGCTGGACCGACTCGAGCTGGACCGGCCTCGATCGAGAAGCTCTGGTCATTTACGAGCTTCACGTCGGCACCTTTTCGCCGAGCGGCACATTCGACGGCATCATTCACGAATTGTCGATTCTTCGCCGACTGGGTGTGACGGCGATCGAGCTAATGCCGGTTGGGGAATTCCCGGGAGCGCGAAGCTGGGGCTACGACGGCGTCGACCTGTTCGCTCCATCACGGAACTACGGTGGCGTCGCCGCTCTGAAGCGACTGGTTGACGCGGCCCATCGGGTCGGCCTCGGCGTGATCCTCGACGTTGTCTACAACCATTTCGGACCGGACGGCAATTACCTCCGGGCATTTAGTGGCTCGTATTTCACCGACCGGCATCAGACGCCCTGGGGACCGGCCCTCAATTTCGATGGGCCGGACTCGGCCCGCGTTCGAGAGGTGGTGATCCAAAACGCCTGTTATTGGCTCGTCGAGTACCATCTGGACGGTCTTCGATTGGATGCCACTCACGCACTCATCGACGAGAGCCCTCGGCACATCCTGGCCGACCTCGCTGAGCAGACTCGGGCAGCAGTTGGTGGCTCGCGGCAGATCTTGCTGATCGCGGAAGATGACCGACGTGATATCTCGCTCGCACGGCCGACCGCGCGAGGAGGACTGGGGCTCGACGGCGTGTGGGCCGACGATTTCCACCACGCGGTTCACGTCCTCCTGACTGGTGAGAGGGACGGCTACTATCAGGCCTACTCCGGCACGCCGAATGAGATCGCCAGTGCGGTCCGGGGGGGATTCGTCTACCAGGGCCAATGGTCGACCTTTCATGGCGATTATCGTGGCTCGCCGGTGCTTCCGGAAGATCCGGCCGCGGCGTTCGTGTTCTGTATTCAGAATCACGATCAGGTCGGCAACCGGGCATTCGGCGAGCGTCTCAACCATCTTGTCGATCCACGACAGTACGCTGTCGCCGTGGCGCTGCTCCTACTTTGTCCCGAGGTGCCACTTCTTTTTATGGGACAGGAGTTCGCCGCCAGCACGCCATTCTTGTATTTCACCGATCACGAGCCAGCGCTCGGCCAGTTGGTATCAAGCGGCCGGCGCGAAGAGTTTGCCCGCTTTGCTTCCTTCCGCGATCCTTCCACTCGCGAGCGCATCCCCGACCCTCAGGACGAGAGAACGTTTTTCCGCTCGCGACTTAACCTTACCGAACGCGAATCGAACCCGGGCATCCTGCGGTTGCACCGCGACTTGTTGAGGCTCCGGCGGACGGATCTCGTGCTTTCCAATCCGGATCGTTTTAAGACCGAAACGACGGCACTCGGCGACCGGTGCATCGCGATACGACGCTGGGCAAAAGGTCACCAGCGCCTCCTCGTCGCGAACGCGAGTCGCGACGGGTCGACCGACGTCACCTCGATACTTGATGCTCAAGGATCTCCCCCCGATGGTTGGCGCCTCGTGCTTTCGACTGGTTGGCATCGCTACTCTGGCGAGGCGTCCCGTCGTATTCGGCGCGAACCGGGCCGACCCGTGATCATCAACCCGGCCACGGCGCTCCTCTTCGCGAAATGAAACGATGCGATTGATCCGAGCACGGGACTTGCATACTAGTAAATGACTTCAGGCGGGCGCGTCGCCTCCCCGGAGAGAATGGCTTGCCGGAGCAGTCCCCCATTCCTACCCGATTCGCCGACGTCGCCCGGGCGGTTCTCGACCGGCGTCGACTGCCAACGGCAACCTATCGGGTGCAACTTGGCGAGCATCTTGGCTTCGTCCAGGTCGGTGAGATTGCCGATTATCTTGATGCGCTGGGGATCAGCGACGTCTATCTTTCACCCTGCTTGAAAGCTGGCCGGGGAAGCACCCATGGCTACGACATCTGCGATCACCGAGTCCTGAACCCCGTCCTCGGTTCCGAGGCCGATTTTGATGCGCTGGCCGACGAGCTTCGGCGCCGCGGGATGGGACTCATCTTCGACCTCGTGCCCAACCATATGGGAATCGCGGATCCTGACAATCTCTGGTGGACTGACGTCCTGGAGAACGGTCCAAGCTCCCCGTACGCCGGGTACTTCGACATCGACTGGCATCCCCTCAAGGCCGAAGTTCAGGCCGAAAACCGAATTCTCCTGCCGGTTCTCGCCGACGCTTACGGAAAGGCGCTCGAGAGTGGTGAGATACATCTAGGTTACGACCGTGGCGCCTTCTTCGTCACCTGTTACGACCGAAGGATGCCGATAACGCCTCGGCAGTACGCCGATATTCTGACGGAACCGCTTGCGTCTCTCAGCAACTCCCTCGGCGCCGATCACTCGGATGTCCTCGAGCTCTGGTCGATCGTGACGGCGATCGGACACCTCCCCTT
Organism: uncultured Dehalococcoidales bacterium; assembly: GCA_964493975.1. GTDB lineage: Bacteria > Chloroflexota > UBA6077 > FW602-bin22 > CADDYW01 > CAZBQK01. The sequence goes on from CAZBQK010000003.1 coordinate 20,026, forward strand.
GGAAACCGACGTCGAGCCCGAGAAAATCGCGGAGCGGCAGCGGGAAAAAGAGATCATCAAACGGCGTCTCGATAGTCTCACCTCGAGCTCGGCACCGGTCGGCGAGGCGATTGACGTCGCCGTGACCGCGTTCAACGGGAAGCGGGGAGACCCTAGCAGCTTTGATCGGTTGCACGGGCTGCTCGACAACCAGTGCTATCGCCTCTCCTACTGGCGAGTGGCAGCCGAGGAGATTAACTATCGCCGGTTTTTCGACATTAACGATCTTGCCGCGATTAGGATGGAGCGCGCCGATGTCTTTGAGGAGACGCACCGACTGGTGCTTGGCCTGCTTCGTGACGGGAAGATAACCGGGTTACGGATCGACCACGCGGATGGTCTCTGGGATCCGGCGGGATACCTTCGCAAACTTCAACGGTCCGCCTTTTGCTCGCTCGTCCAGGGCATATTCGACGGCGAATCGGGCGGCGACGGCGTCGTGGAGGAGGTTGAATGTCAGGGACTGGCCGATCAGTACGACGCGACCGTGGCCCAAAATCCGGCCGATCCAATCGCGCGGTCCTGCTGGATCGTCGTCGAAAAAATACTGGCGCCACGGGAGGAGCTTGCTAAAGTCTGGCCGATCCACGGGACGACCGGCTACGACTTCAGCAACGCCGTCAATCGACTGTTCGTCGACGCCGGATCGCGGAAGGCATTCACCGATCTGTATTCCTGGTTTACCCGCACTCAGCCGACTAGCTTTCGGGACCTCGTCAATTCGACGAAGAAAATTATTATGCTGGTCTCGCTGTCGAGCGAGATCAACGAGCTCGCCTACGCTCTCAAGAGGATCGCCTGGAAGAACCGCTGGTATCGAGATTTCACACTCAACAGCTTGACCCACGCGATCCGCGAGATCATCGCCGCGTTTTCGGTTTATCGAACCTACCTCACCGGTGATGGCGGACCGATCGAGGCTCACGAGCTCGAAGCAATCGATCAGGCCGTGCTTGAAGCAATGCGGCGCAACCCCCGGACCGCGCCGGCGGTCTTCGAGTTCGTCCGAAGTGTTCTTCTGCAACAGCTTCCGGAGACCGCGGATGAATCCGATCGGGACGAGTGGCGCAATTTCTCGCTACGTTTCCAGCAGACCACGAGCCCGGTTATGGCCAAGGGTGTCGAGGACACGGCCTTTTACGTCTACAATCGTCTGCTTTCACTCAACGACGTGGGAGGTGATCCGGAGCAATTTGGAATAAGCGTTACCGACTTTCATCGTCAAAACGTCGACCGCAATGCCCATTGGCCGTACGGGCTGCTAGCCACGTCAACCCACGATTCGAAGCGGAGCGCCGACGTACGGGCGCGGCTGGACGTGCTTTCGGAGATGACTCGGGCATGGCGCGCGGCGCTGGTTCGGTGGAGTCGAGCCAACCGAACGAAAAAGTCTATTCTGCACGGGCAACCCGCCCCTGATCGCAACGACGAGTATTTCTTATATCAAACCCTTTTGGGCGCGTGGCCGCTCGATGATCTCGACGCCGCGGGCCTCGAGACGTTTCGCGGTCGGATCAAAACGTACATGCAAAAGGCGACGAAAGAGGCCAAGGTTCACGGAGGTTGGGCGAACCCAAACCAGCCGTATGACGACGCCATGAACCAGTTTGTCGACCGAATTCTGACTGGTCGATCTGGTGAAGGTTTTCTGGCTGACTTCCGGCGATTTAGCGGCGTTGTGGCCTTTTTCGGGATGATTAATTCGCTCTCGATGCGACTCCTCCACCTCACATCACCCGGGGTGCCTGACACCTACCAGGGTGATGAGCTCTGGAACTTCACCCTGGTGGATCCCGACAATCGGCAGCCGGTCGACTTCGCCCGTCGAACGCAGCTGCTCGCCGAGCTAGTTGAAAGGGTTGGCGAGATCGAAGGAGAATCCCCGCGCGGTCAGGCCGAGCGGGTCGGCCAACGAATCGTCAGAACCACCGACCAGCTGACAGTTTCGACCGCGGCTGGTCTGGTTGAATTGGCTTCCGAGCTCCTCGAGTCCTGGCAGGATGGCCGGATCAAGCTATACCTCACTCATCGGGCGCTCGGGCAACGACGCGATCACCCGGACGTGTTCATGAACGGCGATTACCGCGCCCTCGATACCACGGGCACGAAACGCGACCATTTGGTGGCCTTTGCGCGCTCGGGCGGCGGTGTCGAGTTTGTCACGATCGTTCCCCGCCTTGTCGTTGGCCTGACCGGAGAGTCGACGATGCTGCCTCTTGGGGAGAGGGTGTGGAGTGACACCGTCGTCGAGATCCCGGAGCGCTCAGCTGGGGATCGATACGAGAACGTGCTGACCAAGGAGACGGTCACGGCCGTCGAGCGGCACGGACGGGTGGTTCTCGCGGCGTCAGACGTCTTCACCGTCTCGCCAGTCGCGCTCCTGCGCCACGTTCGCTCGCCCCTGGTATCATAGAGGGCATGAGCTGGAAAATGTACGCTCTCTTCGAGAGCAGTTTCGCGGTCCTCTTAAGTGTCCTCGCGCTGATCCTCATGTTGTTTGTCCTGACCGCGGGAGCGACCGACGGCGCTCGAGTTGTCGCCTGGATCGGCGTGGCTTTAACCCCGATATTGACCTTACTTGCCCACGGTCAGCTGATTGGATCATTTCGCCGTAAGGCCGGGGCGGCGCCGTCCCAGCCGGGAGGGCTGGCGATTCCCTTGTTCGTCACCCTCGTTTTCGCGTCGAGCGTGGTGCTCGTCGGGATCGTTGGATCGTCGCCATGGGCCTCGTTCGCCCGTACCTATGCGACGTACGCCTTAGCTCCGCCGACCTTCCTCGCTTTAGTCTCTCGAGTCCTGCTGGTCAGAGCGATTCGAAGAGTGGGGATCGCGGCCGGGTCCTGAGCGGGCCGCCGCGACGATTCGTGGCTCCCGGATCGTAGACTTGCGATATCCTGCTTCATTCCGTTCAGCAGCACCTGGACCCCTTGCCGGTCGAACCGAAAGTCCATCGGGATGAGACCTCGTGCCGCGAGAGTCGTCCTCACCGCGGCCTGATGCCGTCGGGGACAGTAGAAGAGAAGAAATCCCCCACCGCCCGCCCCGGCGATTTTACCGCCGAGTGCGCCTCGGCCGCGCGCCAGGGTGTAGCACTCGTCGATAAAGTCGTTCGAAATCGACGGCACGAGAGTCTTCTTTCGTTGCCAGCCAAGGTCGAGCAGCTCCCCAACGGCGTCGATCTGGCCCGTTTCTAGGGCCAGGCGCATGTCGACCGCCAACGACTTGATCGCGTCGAGTGCTTCAATCACGTTCGGCACGGCGTGGGCCGTGCGGCGCTGTTGATGACGCAAGATTTCCGATGAATGTCTGGAGGTACCCGTGAAAAACAGCATCAAGTTCCGCTCGAGACGCGCGAAATTCGAACGAGTAATCTCGATCGGCTCGACGCGAATCCCGGTCGATTCGAACGAAATCGCGTTCAGCCCGCCGAATGCCGACGCGTATTGATCCTGGCGGCCAATCGGCATCCTCAGTCGATTGATTTCCAGATCAGAAGCGATCTCGGCGATGTCGGCGCGAGAGGGCGCCTCGCCGACCAGGGCAGATAGGGATTGGACGAGCGCGACCGCGAGGCTGCTCGACGACCCCAAACCGGTCCCCGGTGGTACTTCGGACCCAAAGGAAACCCGGAGTCCGCGCCGGAGCCGGAAGTGCCGAATCGCCGCTCGGGGCAAAGCCAGACCCCCATTCCACGGGAGACTGTTGACGCACGGTTCAAAACTTACGTTATGGTAATTTGATCCAACGACGTCGATTCGACCGGAGTCTTCCGGTTGGACGACGACGTAGCAGTAGCGGGTGATCGCCGCGCTGACGACAAGTCCACCTTTGAGCGCGTAGTAGGACTCGAGGTCGGTACCCCCGCCAGCCAGGCTGATTCGAGTGGGAGCGCGCACGATGAGCATTACCAGACTCCTCGTCGCTGCGTTTGCTCGAGATCACGGCCACGACGTTTCGGTTAGTGGCGTGACGATCACCTCTTGAATGACCGACATGGCTGGTTGGGCCAGGACGAACACGACCATTCGGGCAACGTTATCGGGCTCGTTGAGGTGCTCGGGATTTGGCTTGATCGGAAGGTCAGGTCGGTCAAAGAACTCGGTCCGCATGCCACCGGGGATGACGACCGTCGCTCGAATGTTATGAGCCCGCCCCTCGGTGCCAATGGCTCGGGTGAAGCCAACCAGTCCCCATTTTGACGCACAGTATGCACTGGCATTGGGCCAAGCGCGGACCGCGGCCGTCGAGGCGACGTTGACGAAGTGGCCGTCGTTTTGTCGTTGCATGATCGGAAAGACCGAACGGGTCAGTAAGAACGGCCCGCGTAAGTTGACGCCGATGATGTGATCCCACTGATCCACCGTCAAGTCAGCCACCGACCAGGTATGGTCGACTCCCGCGCAGTTCACGAGAAAATCAATCCGTCCAAAGTCCGATAATACTTTGCCGACGGCGGCTTCAACCTCGCTTTCGTCCGCCACGTTGGCAGTCACCGCGATTGCTCCCGCTCCGAGGTCAGCGGACATTGCCGCGATTCGGGACGCGTTCGTGTCCAGGAGCGCAACCCGACACCCCTCGCGAACGAGGGCCTGAGCCGTTGCCGCGCCGAGCCCGCGAGCCGCGCCAGTCACGATGCCGCACCGTCCAGAAAGTGCTGAGCTCATTGGCTTGCTCCGTCGAGGTATTTTCTGATGAGGTCATTTGTGTTGAAACGACGGTCCGTAACGGTCGTCGGAAGCTCGAGGTGATATGCGCCGCTCGGTAGAATCCCACACCCCCCGAATTGCCGCATCATCAGAAGCTCGGCCAGGACATCTTCTCCGCAGTGCTCGGATGGAAGCTCCGCCCACCAGGAGTAGCCGCCTACCTCGACGAGCTTTGCGCGATCGTAGAGAACGCACGCGCCGACCCAGGCGACCTTATAAAGGCGCGTCGCGCCCGACGCGTGTCTCCAACCAAGGTGCAGGGCATTGGCGGCGTTGTGGACTTTATGACGCTGCCAGGGAACCGTCTCGAAAGTGTACGGCTCCGGCTGGACCGGACCATCCCAGAACTCGATCTCCTGCTGATCCGGACGAACGTCGTCGACGTGGCTCAACCCGATCGGAGCCATCCCGACGAAGCCACACCGTTCTCGCCGAATGATCTCGATCATTCGCCCGATCGCGTCGGGTTCGAGCAGGATGTCGTCGTCGAGAAATAGGGCGAATGGGGCTCGGGCCTGCCTCAAGAGAAAGTCCCGCTGTTCGGCTAGACCATGACGCTCGTTTCGACGCTCGTGGCGCACCTGCTGGCCGCGCAGTGAGAACGCGCGGACAATTGTCGTCAACTCAGCGGTCTCGTCCTGAAACGGGGGTACGGATTGGTCGGCGATGACGACGTCGAAGTCGCGAAAGCTCTGGCCGAAGAGTCCGGTCAGAGTCGTCGCAAGAGCGGCCGGTCGGCAGTAGGTTGGAATCAAAACGTCAAGCAGTTTGAAAGAATCGGGCATTGATGATCTCTCCATAGAGGTCGGCCGTCCTTCGGGCTACGGTTGACCAGGTGAAGTTTCCGACGACCCGCCGCCTAGCGCTTCTTCCGAGCTCGGCGCGCAAGGTGTCGTCGGCAAGAACGAGCGACAAACGCTGCGCCAGCAAGTCCGGTCTCCGGGGGGGCACGAGGAACCCGGTCACGCCATCCTGGACGGTGCTCGTGATGCCGCCGACGGCCGAGCAGACGGCCGGCGACCCACACGCCATCGCCTCGAGCGGAGTGAGGCCGTATGGCTCGTACCAGGGAGTCGTGACAAAGACGTCGGCGGCGCTGTAATACCAGCACAGCTGATCCGACGGCCGGCGGCCGACAAACGTGACCCGATGGGCGATGCCGAGGTCCGTTGCCAGGGTGATGAGTCGGCGCATCTCCGGCTCGTCCGCGAGTCGTGGTCCCGCCGTCTCGCCCCCGACGACGATCAGGCGAGCCCGGGCAAAGCGACCGTCCCCGCCAGTTTGGCCAAGCGCCATGGCGGCGAAGATGTTTGCGATGTCTTTCCGCGGCAGAACTCGCCCGACGTAGACCATAATCGGGTCGTCGAAGGCTAGTCCCAGGCCCCGCCTTGCCAGCCGGCGATCGATCGGATAGAAGCGTGCAAGATCGACGCCGGAGGGGATGACCCGAATCTTCGAACGGTCGGCATCATACAGCGACTCGAGATCGTCGGCTTCCGAAGGACACTGAGCGATCACTCGGTCGGCGGCGTTTAGGACTGCCCGTTCGACCTCAGTTCGGGCCGCCGGACTCGGATCGGCGTCCCCCTGGTGGAAACGTTTGACCGCACCAAGCGCGTGAAAAATCTGGATGAGGGGAACTCCCCACGCTTGCTTGAGATGAGCTCCGACCTTGCCGCTCATCCAGAAGTTTCCATGGATCAGGTCGTACGGGCCGAAGCCGCCCCCGATTCGTTCCGTATTCGCGATGAACTCGTCGATGTGGGACCAGATTGCGTCCTTTGGGATGGACGACAGCGGACCCGCCACCACCGGTATGATCCGGACTCCGTTCGACCAGACAAATGGCTCGGTTCGATCCGGGTGGTCCGCCCGCGTGTAAACGTCGACCGCATAGCCGAGATGGGCGACACCCCGGCTCACCTGGTCGACGTACACGTTCTGTCCGCCGCAATCGGTGCTTCCGAGCGTCGCGACCGGACTCGCGTGCTCGCTGATCATCGCGATTCGCGCCATCTAGCCTCCCTCATCCAAAACGCGCTCGAACGCCGCGCTCCAATCGCGTTGGAAGCGCTCGATGCCAAACTGATCTCGGGCGCTCTCCTGGGCGTTTGTTCCCATGTGCCGAGCAAGACTTTGGTTGGCAATCAGCCGACGCATCCCGTCGACGAGCTCTCGGACATCGTTGGAGACGAATCCGTCGACCTCGTGGCGCACGGCCCGGGGAAGCTCGGTGGTCGCAAGTGCGACGATGGGTAAGCCAATTGCCATCGCCTCGACGACCGACAACGGGAGGCTCGTGTAGCGAATCGGGTTGAAAAAAAAGCGGTAGCGGGCCTCGAGGCGGTGGAGCTCGCGGTGCGGTAGGTCCCCAAGCCCGTTCCAACGCTCCGATCCCATACCGGCCAGGTCGAGCGGAACCTCGCGCCGAGCGTTGTCGAAAATATCAACTCCGGCCAGGCGTCCCCGCGAGTCGAGGCCGTTTACCACGGTAATTCCCCGGGGCAGCTCCCCGGTGTACCTTGCGTCGTCCGGCACGACGACACCATGGGGAATAACCATCGTCGGCGTCCGGCCGCCGTCCCACATCACCGAGTTGAAATACGTGCAATGGATCAGCAGAACCCGTGGATCGTCGACGATGTGGCCAGTATCGGTCGGGTGTGGCCTGGGCGCGTTGTGTTCGAGATAGATGCGGGGCTGGGATCGTTGGGCCGGACTGAGGATCTCATATTGGTCGACGAGATAATTCCGCGACGACTGGTAAAGAATGACGTCAAAATCTAGCTCGCGAACCTGATCGGCTGGGACGTCGACAACGTTGTCCGGCCAGGAAAAGTTGCCGGCTCGCCCGCCGTAACCCTCCGGACGTCCCGGACGGACCGGTAAGTAAAACACGTGGGGACTCTGCACCAGGTAATAGAGGTAACTTCCGTGAACGTGCCAGGTAAGAACTCTGAGATTTTTCAATCGACGGCTCCGGCCGGCGGCTTGATCAGGAGGTCTTTGGCGATTTCCAGGACGCTCCGAGGCTCGACCCGGCGTAGACATCGGTGATCGATCGGGCAATCCCAATGGGGACACGGGCTGCATTCGACGTCGTGAAAGGCGACTCGGTGTCGTCGTTGGTCGAGTGGTGCCCAGCGGCGGCGATCGGCCGGACCGAAGATCGTGATGCTCGGTCGATCGAGCGCGACCGCCACGTGGGCTGGCCCGGTATCGTTTGAAATAAACAGGTCGAGCTCCCCGAGCAGAGCGGCGAGACTACCTATCGTCGTCCGTTCGGCCAGGTTGAGCGTGGGCGTTGTCATCTGGTCGGCGACCGCCGCAGCGATACCCCCGTCGCCTGGCCCGCCGGTAATCACGATTTGGGCGCCGAGTTGCCGAGCCAAGCCATCGCCCAGCTCGGCGTAGTACTCGACCGGCCAGCGGCGGGCGGACGGACGGGCGCCTGGATGCAGGCCGACGATCGGTCGGCGAAATTCAAGTCCGTCGGGTATCGCCAGGTGAAGCGCGACCTGGTCCTCCGGCAACAGGGGAAACTCCAGTCGATCGTTTTCGATCGGCAGACCCAGGAGCCGGGCGAAGGCAAGATTGCGGTCGATCTCGTGTAATGAATCAGGATAGGTCGCGCATGGGAACAAGCCGTCGGGGGGCGACCCGACGTAGAACCCGGCCGTCCTCTTTCCGCCAAGTTCAAGCGCAAATTGGTTACTGGTTGTGCCGTTTCCATGAAGCTGCAGAGCGAGATCGTAGCGATAGGCGCGTTCGGCATCAAGGAAGTGACGGGTCCGATCCGGATCGACGTCGACCTCCAACAATCCCGGGTAACCCGGGAACTCGCGCCAACGATCGACGTATCGACTAAACCGCCGGGCGAACTCGCTCGACCAGCGCAAACCGATAAGGGTAATCTCCGCCGCCGGAAATCCTTGGCGGATCGCCCGGAGCGCGGGCACGGCCAGTAGAAGGTCGCCGAGCTGGAGCGCTCGGACGATCGCGATCTTTCGAACAGCTTGTCGCTCGGTCGCCGATAGCCTCGGCTGGAGATCTTTGACTGCGCTCATCGGTCGATCTCCCCGACCAGGTGAAGGACCGCCGACGCCACCTCGCGCGGCGAGAGATCCAGGCACTGAAGGTCAAACGGGCAGTCAAAGCGATAGCAGGGGCTACAGGCGGTGGGCCGCCGAAGAAGACGCATCGGGGTTGCTCGGGGACGCCATTGTTCTTCACGCTCGGTCCCGGCAAAGAGAATGACCGAGGGGGTCCCGACGGCGTCCGCGAGATGCATCGTCAACGTGTTGTTCGTGACGATCACCGACGCCCGATCGAGGAGCGACGCGAACTCGGGTAACGTCATGTCCCCGGCGAGTGACACCGCTCCGGGCCCGATCTCGGCGACCAGCTCGTGGCCGAGCGATTCGTCGTTTTTCGACCCGGAGATAACGACTGGCCAACGTAGCGATCGACAAAGTAGACGACCGACCTCGGCGAACCGATCCGACGGATAGCGACGCGCCGCGCACGACGCCCCCGGGTGCAGCACCACGAACGGCCGACCGAGACCAATTCCCTTCAGACGAAGCGCCAAACCCAGCGAGTCACGGGCGTTGGACGGAATGACAACTTGTAGCTCCGGTGACGTGACCGGAAAACCGAGCGCCCGGATCAGGTGAAGATTCCGATCGACCTGGTGGGTGGAATCGCACGTCGGGTCGACGGGATGGCTGAGGACGGATCCGCCGAACTCGCGGCACTGACCGGCCCGGCGCGGAATGCCGGCCAGGTAGCAGGCATAAGCCGGAGGCAGTGGGCTCTGGGCAAAACTCGTAAACACGATCGCGGCATCGTACTGGCCGTTGGCCAGGGTCTGAACCAGCTCGCGTTCCCGCTCCGGATCGAAGGGAAGATGTCCCAAATCCTGCCACAGCGCCCGGGTGACCAGGTTCTCGTCCACGGCCGGTATGAGCTCTGAAACGGGTGCCCCGCCCGGACTTGCCCACAATGTCAGGTGTATATTCGGCACCGCGGTTCGAATTGCGCGAAGGGCCGGTTCACACATCAGAACGTCCCCAGCGTTGTCAAGCCGAGCGACAAGCAGACGTTGCACGTCGGACATTTGAAAATCGCGCATTTTTAGGGTCGGCTCCGGGCCACTGTTTCGCGTACCGCCTGGAGAACCGTCGAGACGTCGACGTCGTCGCAGCAGGACCGTTTGCCTGGAATCACGCATCGGTCCTCCGGCCAACAGCGCTGAAGGGTAAAGTTCATCGGGTTGAGCTCAGGGCATGCGTAGGGGGTCTGGACGTTCTTGGAAGGAGCCGGTACTCCGTAGCGTCCCGCCCAGGTCGGACCGTACAAAGTCACTACTGGAGTATCGACCGCGGCGGCGACGTGAGCGAGTCCAGTATCGCCAGACACGAGACACGCAATCGGTTCGAGGCAGGCGGCCGTGGTGCGAAGGGGCAGTCGCGGCAATATCCGCGATCCCGGTACCCGGTTGCCAATCCAGGCCGCGTCGAAGGCGACGTTTCCCTCTAGTATGACAATGTCAAGCCCATCGGCCCGAATCAACCGCCCAAGTTCGACAAACGAGGCGAGCGCCCACCGCTTGATCTGCTGTCCGGAGTGCGGGTTCAGGATCACCGTGTGACGGGGATCCAGGTCGAGTCTTGCCCACGCATCTCGCGCGCTCGTACGGTCGACGGACCCTAGATGTAACCTGGGGCGGCCGTCGCCGACAGGTCGCCCGATGAGACATTCTTCCCAGAGTCGCCTTAGAAACAGGCTCGCGATCGGCTCGTCCGGTCTCGCGTCTCGCCACAGCTGGGTGACGACCCGTCGCGCGCTACAGCTTTCGATGAGGTCGTGGATACCACTGTGCCGGGTGTCCGTGACGACGAGATCGTAGCACGATTCGGACAAGATCCTTGCCAGGTCGTGCCAGCAGCCTGGGTGCTCGTCCGGGCCCACCGGATCATCACCGCGCGACGCGATGTACGTGGTCGCCACCCGTGGGTCCCCGTCCAGAAGCTCGTGGCCGGGTGAGAAAGTCAGGACGTCCCACGTCGTGTCCGGATTGGCGCGCCGAAGGGCATCGAGCGCCGGCAGAATGAACACCACGTCGCCAATCCCCCCGAGCAGCTCGACGAAAAGCGCCCGGCTCATCGGACTGTCATCCTCTCGCGATTCTGCCGAGCCGCTCCAAGTAGCTCGCTCGCGGCGCGCACGACGTCATTCGCCGTCACTCGCCGAAGACATTCCTGCTCGTAAGGGCAAACCCGTTGATAACATCCGGCACAGGGAACCGGACTGTTCAGGAGACGATGGGGTACCTTCCAGGGATGCCACTCGTCCGGTGGATTCGTCAGTGCAAAGAGCGCGACGACCGGCGTTCCGACGGCCGCGGCGACGTGCATGGGGCCGGTGTTGTTCGTGATCGCCAGATCACAGGACCCAATCGTCGCGGCAAGTAGTGCTAGGTCGGTCGCTCCGGCCAGGCTCAAGCCGGGATCGTCTAGCTCCGACCGGATCTCGTCGATGAGCGTCGCCTCGTGTTGCAACCCGGTCCAGACCACTCGCGCGCCAAGCTCGCGAGAGAGCGCCCTCGCGGCCCGCGCAAACAGCTCCGGAGGATAGGTCCGCGACGGACAGCTACAGCCAGGATGGATCGCGATGACGGGATTGGTCCCTCGCCGAACGTCGGCCACTATCTCCCGGGCCGTCGCCCAATCACTCGGGCTCGGTTGGAGGACTAGGTCGTCGCCCGCCGGTTCAACGCCGACCCCGTAGACCAGGTCGAGTCCCCGCTCGACTTCGTGGAGCGTCCGAGCGGGGTGGCGGTGCCGGGAAGTCAGAAGGCTTCCCGGCCCGTCGATCGACGCGCCATGCCGGAGCGGCACGTCGGCTAGGTAGCAAAGATAGGCGGCTGGGAGGGAGCTCTGATGGTATGAGCTGAAGAGTATCGCCCCGTCGAATCCTTGGCGCCGGATCTCGGCAATCGTCGAGGCATCCCGACTTGGAGTCCGAGGAAGCTCCCGTTCTGGATCCATCCACGGCGCCTGATAGACGATTGTTTTGTCAATGTCCGGATTCAATGCTCCGGCCTGGGCGCCGACCGGGCTCGCGAGAAGGGTTATCTCGGCGCGAGGCAGGGCGGCCCGCAAGGCATGAATTGCCGGTGTTGCCAGGATGACGTCGCCGAGATTATCAAGGCGGACAACCAGTAGGCGACGAACCGCGTTCCAACGCGCGTCCATGAGGGAGCCTCGAGCCTAGCCGGGTCAGGGACGAGAAAGCAAGAAAAGTGCCGTTTCAATTTGCAGAGGGGGAGGATGCGATTATTGATTAGTTGAGGGGAAAATGGATCTTAAGACGTCGACGGACGGAGAGCGAGCGCCACCGCGCCGAGAAGACCGACCTCGTCTCCCAGCTTGGATCGAACGATCTCGGCTCGGCTAGAGTACGCGGCCATCGCTCGCTCGCGAATGGCCGACCGCATCGAGGGCTCGAGCAAATCCCAGGCGTTCGACACTCCCCCGCCAATAACGATGACTTCAGGATCGAATAGGTGCAAGACGTTCGTCAAACCGACGCCAAGGTTGTAGCCGGCCCATTCGACAACGCGACGAGACAATTCATCACCGTTCTGCGCGGCCTGGACGATCGCCTCGGCGGTTGGTCCGGCCGAGTCGCTTCCGAGATGTTCCAAAAGGACGGAAGGTGACCCGGACGCTAGACGGCGCTTCATTTCGCGAGCGATCGCCGTGCCCGACGCCATCGCTTCGAGGCACCCATGGTTTCCGCACGAGCACCGGGGACCGTTCATGTCGATTGTCATGTGACCGATTTCGGCTGCCCCGCCCCAGGACCCGAGAAGGAGTCGACCGGAGTCCACGACACCGCCGCCAACTCCCGTGCTCACCGTCAGGTAGACGAGGTTCGATCGACCACGACCAGCGCCAAACTGATGCTCGGCCAGCGCGGCGAGGTTGGCGTCGTTTCCCAGCTGAACCGGAACTCCCAGCTCGTCTTCAAGGATTGACTCAAGGGGCACGTCACCCCATCCAGCCAGATTGGGGGGACTATAAACCACGCCTTTTCGTGGATCGACCGGGGCCGGGACGGCGACGGCGAGCCCCTTCAGCGCCGGGAGCGGCAGTGGCTCGAGAACTGTCCTCACCTGCGCGACAATCCGGCCGATCACCGCGTTGCGGCCTTCGTCGGCAAGAGTTGGCACCGCCTGGGTTCTCACGACCGAGCCGGTCAGGTCGGCGAGCCCGACGCGCAGACGAGTTCCGCCAAGGTCGACGCCGATGACGTGGCTTCCGGCGACTCCAGCGCTGTTCGAGCTCAATCAGATTCTCCTGGTATGGCTTTGGGAATCTCCTGAGTCCGACGTCATCGACATCGAACCCACGGCCATCGTCCGCGTCCGTGCGTCATCGGAACTCCGGTGTTTGCGTGGTCGCGAACCTTTATTTACTCCACCCGGCCGCGATCGTCAACCTGCTCGGTTGACTGGCCGATCGCGTTCCGGTCATTAGGCGATCATATACGTTGATGGCCGGTCGGATCTTTCCGCCGTAGAATGTCACCAACGTCAATGATGGCGGTCCGTCGCGACCGAGGTGACCACAACGAATCATAATGGCGGCGATCCGCGGCTTCCGCGTTTTCAGTGGGACGTGGCAGATTTCGCTCCGCGCGATCACCTCGTCGCGTTCCCAACAATTCATCCTCTCCTGATTCAGCTCCTCTGGAATCGCGGCTTGCGCCACCCGGACGAGATTGGCCTCTTCCTCGATTCCGGAGCGGCGCCCCTCGCCTCCCCATGGTCGATGAAGGGGATGGCAGACGCGGTCGACCGCATTCTGCGGGCCAAACAACGTAACGAGATTATTGCCGTTTTCGGCGACTACGACGTCGACGGGGTGAGTGCAACGGCTCTCCTTGTCGAGTGCTTGCGCTGTTTAGGCGTCGAACCTCTGTTGTATCTTCCCCGTCGCGAACCCGAAGGTTACGGTCTCAATCGAGAGGCCATCGGCCGCCTTCACGCCCTGGGTGTCGGTTTGATCGTGTGCGTCGACTGCGGTATTTCGGCCGAGTCCGAGGTCGACCACGCCCGGAGCCTTGGCCTCGACGTCGTCGTCACCGATCACCACCACGTCCCAAAGGTCTTGCCTCGCGCCGTCGCCGTATTGAATCCGCATCAACCTGGCTGTGACTATCCTTTCAAATTGCTGTGCGGCGTCGGCATCGCCGATCGCCTCGCCCGGGCGCTGCTGGAAAAGTCCGGTCTCGAGCCGTCACTGGCCGACCAATGGCTCGATCTGGTTGCGTTAGGTACGATTGCCGACGTTGTGTCGCTCACTGGCGAAAACCGAACCCTCGTCATTCGGGGATTGACCTACCTCAACCCGCCCGCGCGACCGGGATTACGCGCTCTCGTGGAAAGGGCTGGTTTGGCGACCGGGCCGGTGACTCCCATGTCGATCGGGTTCGGCCTCGCTCCCCGGCTCAACGCCGCGGGCCGCCTTGACGACGCAATGGTGAGCTTGCGGTTACTCTTGAGCCGGTCGGCCGATGAGGCACGCGACCTCGCTGGCGAGCTGGACGCCGCCAACCGCGAGCGGCAGCGCTTGACGACTGAAGCCCTGACCCATGCCCGCACGGAGATCCAACGACGTCAGGAGGAATCCACGGAAGGCCTGCCTCGGCTTCTGGTTGTTGCCGACGAACGATATCGCCAGGGGATTGTCGGCCTGGTCGCCGCTCGCCTCGTCGAAGAGTTCGGACGCCCCGTCTTGGTTGCGGAGCTCAGAGATAACTTGATGCGGGGATCGGCTCGGAGTATCGGAACATTTCACGTCACCGAGGCGCTCAGTCAGTGTAGCGACCTACTCGTCCGGTACGGGGGGCACGCGAAGGCGGCTGGGTTCACGGTGGCCTCGTCCCGCTTCGAGGAATTTCAGCGGAGGCTCGAAGCGATCGGCCGTGCCGAAATAGCGGACGACGCATTAATCCCCCGACTGCAAATCGACACCCTGGTCAGCCTCCGTCGCTTCGACCAGAATCTGCCAGATCTCCTCGACCGCCTCGAGCCATTCGGCTGCGATAACCCGCGGCCGGTCTTCTTGAGTCGTCGAGTTCGCGTTCTCGAGGGGCGAGTGGTCGGACAGGACTCCCCTGGCCATTTGAAGCTAAAGCTGGCTGACGCCCACACGCGATGGGACGCGATTGGGTTTCGACTTGGCGATCGACAGGCTAGCCTGGCCGAGTACGTCGATATCGTCTATTCGGTCGAGCGGGACGACTGGAACGGCCGCCGCGGGACTCAGCTCCGCTTGCTCGACTTTCAGTCATCAATCGCTCAAGGTTGACAATGGCGTTAGCAATGTTTATACTGCACTTTGAGTGAAAAGGATTTAGGCGCCGACTATGGATGCATCTCCGATGGACGAGCCGTGCTACATCATCAGTGTTGCCGCGCGCATCGTGAACATGCACCCGCAGACGTTACGCTACTACGAGCGTCTGGGCTTGATTGAACCTTCGCGGTCGAGTGGCAAGATTCGGATGTACTCAGCCCGAGACGTCGAACGTCTCAAGCTGATCCACAGCTATGTCGATAATCTAGGTGTCAACCTCGCCGGCGTCGAAATCATCCTCAACTTGACTAAACAAATGGCAGAAATGGAAGCGGAGATCAATCGGCTCCGGGCCGCGCTTGACGCGCGCTCGGAGTCTTCGCGGTCGAGCCCCCAGGAAGGAACCACGAATCATGGGATTTGAACGTTTTACCGAGCGCGCTCAGGAGGCATTGGCGCGTGCCCAGCAGATTCTCCAGGAGATGCGCCACAATCAGCTGGACGTCGAGCACTTGCTCCTCGCTTTGCTGGATCAGCCGGACGGTTTGACCGTTCAAATCCTAACCCGGCTTGGCGTCGACCTGAATCTGCTTCGTCAAAGAGTGACCGATTCGTTAGGGGGCACTCCCCGAACGTATGGCGGATCGGGCACCGGCCAGGTGTACATGACACCTCGCCTTAAGTTTGTCTTTGACCGAGCCATCGAGGAGGCTAATCGGCTGCACGACGAATACGTCAGCACCGAGCACCTCTTAATTGCGATCGTGGCCGATCGCGACGGCGTGGCAGCGCGCCAGTTTCGGGCAGTTGGGGTGGACGTCGAGAAAGTCTACCGGGTGCTTGCCGAGATTCGCGGGACCCAGCGGGTGACCGACCAGCGACCCGAAAGTAAGTATCAGGTCCTGCAAAAGTATAGTCGTGATCTCACCGAGCTGGCGCGGGCGGGTAAATTAGATCCCGTCGTCGGTCGCGAAGATGAGATTCTGCGAGTCTTGCAGGTGCTATCGCGACGAACGAAGAACAACCCGGTGCTGATCGGCGAGCCGGGCGTCGGGAAGACCGCCATTGTCGAAGGGTTAGCCCAACGGATCACCACCGGTGATGTTCCCGAGCCGCTTCGGCAAAAGCGAGTGATCGCGCTCGATATGGGCGCGATGGTCGCGGGCTCAAAGTTTCGCGGTGAGTTCGAAGAGAGACTGCAAGCCGTGATGGAGGAGATCCGTCGGGCCCAGGGTGAAATCATCCTGTTCATCGACGAGCTTCACACCGTCGTCGGCGCTGGCGCGGCCGAGGGCGCGATCGACGCGTCGAACATGATGAAGCCGGCGCTGGCCCGAGGAGAGCTGCAGTGCGTGGGCGCGACAACGCTCGACGAGTATCGCCAGCACATTGAGAAAGACGCGGCGCTCGAGCGCCGGTTCCAGCCGGTGATGGTTGGCGAGCCAAGCGTGGCGGAAACAATCGAAATGCTCCGTGGCTTGCGGGACAAGTACGAGGCGCACCATAAGATCAAGATTGCCGACGACGCCCTGGTGGCGGCCGCCGAGCTATCCGACCGATACGTGAGCGACCGCTTCCTCCCAGATAAGGCGATCGACCTGATCGACGAAGCGGCCGCCAAAGTGCGGTTGCAGCTGTTCAACGTACCGCCCGACCTACGAGAGCTGGAGAACAAGCTTCATCGCCTCCGGGCGGAAGAGGAATCCGCCGGACAGGCGCGGCAATACGAGCAGGCGGCTCGATTGCGGTCAGAGGTTATTCAGCTCGAAGCCGAGAGCAACCAGAAGCGAAATGAATGGCGTCTGGAGCGCGATATCGACGAGGTCGTCGACGGAGACGATATCGCCGAGCTCGTGGCCAAGTGGACCGGTATTCCGGTGAGTCGCATGCTCGAGACGGAAGTCGAGAAGCTGGTTCACATGGAAGAGCGCCTCCACCTCCGGGTTGTCGGGCAGGACGAAGCCATCGTGGCAGTCTCCGATGCGATTCGTCGGGCGCGCTCTGGCTTGAAGGATCCGCGCCGACCAATTGGCTCGTTCATGTTCCTTGGGCCAACTGGTGTTGGAAAGACCGAGCTGGCCCGGGCCCTTGCCGAGTTTCTGTTTGATAGCGACGACGCGATGACCCGCGTCGACATGTCCGAATACATGGAACGGCACGCCGTCGCTCGAATGATCGGTTCGCCGCCAGGTTACGTCGGATATGACGAAGGTGGCCAGCTGACCGAATCAGTTCGCCGGCGCCCGTACCAGGTGATTCTATTCGACGAGATCGAAAAAGCGCACCCGGACGCTTTCAACGTCCTCCTGCAGCTTCTCGACGACGGACGATTGACGGATGGGCACGGTCGCGCGGTCGACTTCAAGAACACGGTCGTCATCATGACGTCGAACGTCGGAACGCAGCACGTTCGGCGAAATGCTCCAATCGGGTTCCGGACGTCGGACGCGGATGAGCGCGAGCGGATCCGCGACCTGATTCAAGAGGATCTGCGTCGAAGCTTCCGTCCCGAGTTTCTTAACCGGATCGACGAGGTGATCGTGTTCGACCCGCTGACTCGCGAACAGATCCACCAGATCGTAAACCTGCTGATCGCGGATCTTCAGAAGCGGATGGCGGAGCGGCGGCTCACGCTCGAGCTGACCGACGAAGCGCGGGATTGGATCGGTCGCGAGGGGTACGATGCCAACTACGGCGCGCGCCCGCTTCGGCGGACAATTCAGCGCCGAATCGAGAACGTTCTCGCGAAGCAGCTGCTATCCGGCGAGATCAAGGACGGAGACACCGTCGTGATCGACGCGAGTTTGGGCGGATTGTCCATCGGGGCCAAGGCCTCAATCCCGCAACCCGAGCCCGAAACGGCGTCGTAAGCGAGAGACGACCCTCGAAACGATAAATAGCTAGCCAAAGAGAAAGAGCGCCTTAAGCGGGCGCTCTTTCTCTTTGGCTAGCTATTGAGTGCTAGCAAGCTGCCGTCGAGGGGGATACTGGTCACTTGACATAGTCAAGTCAGGCTGCCTACACTCCGCCTACGATTTTTCGCGAGGAGGCCCTGGTCGTGGGTTGGACGGTTCGAACTGATCGGCGCCAATTACTAGTAGGTGGAATGGTCCTTTTCGCATCCGTGGGATGTGCAAAACTTCCTGAGCTCGCCTTGAATAAGCCCGTCCCAACGGATCCTCGCGATACCATTCAATCGTACTTTTCGTTGTTGAGCGCGCGTCGAACCGCCGATGCTCGACGGCTGTTGACCCCGACCTTCCTCGGCCGACTTGGTCCCGACGCGGTCGATGCGCTCCTGAGGTCGGTGAATTCGGCGACCGTGACCGACGTCACCGACGCCGTCGCCTGGGCGAATCAGCTCGGGGCAAAGATTCCTAACCCACCGAGCGACCGACGGGAGTTTCTCGTCACCGTTCGCGTGGATCCCGCGGCGGATGCGAACGAGTGGTCAGCTGGCACGAATCGGCGATTTATCGATCTCGTCAAGACGAATGGGGTTTGGCAAATCGACAACATGGCCATCATGCCGGGGCCACTGGTCACCGGCCAGGTTACTGGCGTCGTCTCAAACGGACCGTCGACCTTCGTCATTCCAGTCGCGGCGTTACGTCTGGGTCCTGCTCCGATCGACCCCGTCATCTTCGCGGCGCGACAGCGCGCCGCCGATCGGGGTGAGGCGAGCTGGGCCATCGATCCGGTCGAGGTGACGCGCCGAGACGGACCGTCGTTCGGGATTGACCCACGCGACTCGTTGGCTCTCGACGGGGCCGATCGCGATCCGGTAAGCCTCAATTCACGAGCGGTCGTGCGGGTCTATCGCACGCCGGAACCTCTTCTGGTCACCCTGGAACAGCCGATTCGATCCGGACAGGGCGGCGTCTGGGCGATTCAATCGGTTCGAGTTGCACCTCGCGACGGGGTTGGTTAGTTGGACGAAGGGAAGCGGTCTCGGTAGAATCTGGTGAACGTTCGCGTGTCACGAACAGCACAGACAATAACGTTGCTACGAATATAGGAAGAAGGATCTACTTTCATGGCCGTTCCCGGCAGTCCACTCGGCGCTGAATTCGAGCGCCGCTTTTACCCTTTCGCCGACGTCATTATTCGCCTCGCGCAAGTCGGGCCCGCCGAGCGGGCAAAGGCGCTGCAAGAAGTGTACGGTCGCCACCTCGGTTACGTGCTCTCCCTGATGGCGAACATGGCTAGCGAGGGTGACTTTTCTGGTTGGCAGGACGAGCAACCGAGTCGTAATCTAGATCAGCAAATTCAAACCCGCGCGAAACAACATATTTCCGAGCGACAGGCGAAACAAACCTATAAGACTTAAGCGAATCGGCAGGCCTTTCCGCGAGAGTTGATGGCACTTTGACCGGGTGGTACACTGAGCCTCAACTTTGCCGTGGGCTAGACTCCCAGGGCTGCGGAGAAGATCTTGATGAACGAATCGCGTGACGGGACGCGTCGCTTTAGTCGCCGCCAGTTTGCAACTTACATTGGAGCCTTAAGCGCGGCCACGGCGTTAGCTGCGTGCGGTGGAGCTGCACCAGCGGCCCCAACGGCCGCGCCGGCCAGCACCCCCCCGCCAACTCAGCCACCGCCGACTCAGGCGGCGCTTCAGATTACTGCCGCCCCGGCCGCCACGGCGGCGCCGACGAACACGCCGGCTCCGACGCCGGCCGTGGCCCCTTCGCCAACCGCCGCGCCTAAGGCCGCGGCCGCGACTCCCGGCAACACCCTGATCGTGGGCCGAGCCGGCGACGCCGTGAAGCTCGACGCGAACGACATCGAAGATGGCGAATCCAATCAGGTGACGCTCGAGATCTTCGAGAGCCTCGTCCGCTACAGCCTGACGCAGCCACCGCTGACGATCGAACCCTCCCTGGCCGAGGCCTGGGAAATCTCCGCCGACAACCTTACCTTGACTTTCCACTTGAGGAAGGGCGTGAAGTTCCACGACGGGTCGGACTTCAATGCTGACGCGGTTGTCTTCACCTTCCAGCGACTGAGCGACGACAAGAACCCCTTCCACAAAGGTAAGTTCGTTTACTGGAACGACAACTTCGGCGGGTTCCCCGGTAACTTGAAGTCGATCGAGAAGGTCGACGACAACACCGTGAAGCTGACCCTGAACGCGCCAGATGGCGAGATTCTGCCAAAGCTCTCGCTTTTCAGCTTTGCGATAGTCAGCCCGACCGCGGTCAAAAAGGATCCGGACAACTTCTTCAAGAATCCAGTCGGCACTGGACCCTACATGTTTAAGGAATGGATCCAGGGCGATCACATTACATTGGTCAAGAATCCCAACTATTGGGGCGGTGCACCCAAAATCGACGGGATTATCTACAAAGTCATTCCGGACAACTCGGCTCGCTCCGCCGAGATGCAGGCGGGGACCATTGACCGTGGTGAGATTGCCGCCGTCGACGTGCCAACATTGCAGAAGAGCCCAGACATCACCGTTCTAACCCAACCGGCCGTCAGCGTTGGCTACCTCGCCTTTAATCCGACCGCGGAAGCGGCCTTCAAGGACCTGAAAGTACGTCAGGCATTCGCCTACGCGATCAACCGAAAGGGGCTCATCGACGCGTTCTACGGGGCGCTTGGCGATGTACCCACCCAGTTCCAACCCCCGGCGATCCTTGGTTACAACAAGGATCTCAAGTACTACGACTACAATCCGGACAAGGCGAAGCAGCTCCTCAAAGACGCCGGCGCGTCCACCCTCAAGCTCGATTTCTGGTACATGTCGGTCACTCGCGGCTATTTCCCGGACCCGAAATCGATCGCCGAGTCGATTGCCCGCGATCTGTCGCAGGTTGGCGTGACGGTCAACCTCAAGACGAAGGACTGGGGCGCGTACCTTGACGACCGCACGAAAGGCAAGCTTGGCTTGTACATGCTCGGCTGGGGCAGTGACAACGGCGATCCGGACAACTTCATCGGCTACTTCTTCAAGGCTAACAAGCCGGAGTTCTCCTACGACAACGCCGACCTCCGGTCGACCTTGACGAAAGCCGGGGAGCTGATCGATCCGAAGCAGCGGGATCCGCTCTACCAGCAGGCGCAGAAGATCGTGAATGACGGCGTTCCCTGCATTCCGATTGCCTGGGCGAAAGGCACCGCGGTCTTCCGCAAGCGGCTTCAAGGCTATACCGCGCCATTGTTCGCCGAGGGTGAATATCGGAACGTCACTCTGACGCAATAGAGTGATAAACTTCGTCGTTCGTCGCCTGGTCGCGATCCTACCAGTTATGTTTGGGATCTCGATCGTCGTCTTCTTGCTTCTGCGACTGACGCCAGGCGACCCGGCGACGGTGATGCTCGGAGAGCGAGCCACTCCGGAGAATGTGGCCGCTCTCCGAATCGAGCTCGGGTTGGATCGGCCAATCTGGGTGCAGTACGTTGAGTTCATCGGCCGACTGGCCCACGGCGACCTTGGTCGGTCGATCATCAGCAACGATCCGGTCGCCGACGAGCTGGGAAACCGGTTCCCGGCCACGGTTGAGCTGGTGTTCTTCGCGATGTGCTGGGGATTGCTGATCGGCATCCCGACCGGCGTCATCGCCGCGCTCAAACGCAACACGATTATCGACGTCGTGAGCATGGTGATCTCGCTTCTCGGCGTCTCCATGCCGATCTTCTGGCTCGGCCTTATGCTAATTTACCTCTTCGCCGTCTGGCTGAAATGGCTGCCGCCCAGTGGCCAGATCGACCTCACCATTCCTTTCCAGCGATCCACGAACCTGTACTTACTTGATGCCCTCACGAGTGGCAACTGGGCGGCTCTCGGAAGCATCGTTCGGCATCTCATCTTGCCGTCACTCGTCCTCAGCACGGTCACCGTGCCCATACTCGCGCGCCTTACGCGCTCGGCGATGCTGGAGGTCCTCAACCAGGACTTCATCCGTACCGCCCGGGCGAAAGGATTGCGGGAGCGCTCGGTCGTCGTTCGACACGCGCTTCGGAATGCGTTGCTTCCCATCGTCACGGTCGTTGGACTTCAAATTGGGAGCTTACTCGGTGGGGCAATTCTTACCGAGACCATCTTCTCGTGGCCCGGCATGGGCCTTTGGATGTACCAGGCCATCCTGAATCGGGATTATCCAATCGTCCAGGCCGGAGTTCTGGTTGCCGCGGTCATCTTTGTCCTCGCCAACCTGGTGGTCGACGTCTCGTACGGCGCTCTCGATCCACGGATTCAGCTACGATGAGGCAAACGCTCGCGGGTGCCCCGAACGAGGTCGTCGACGTAGGAGTAGCCGGCGAGGTCCCGGTCGGGCCGGGTCAGCTCGCCGATATTGCCAGTCGCTTGTGGGCAAGCACGGGCGCGAAGATTGGCATCACCATTCTCGCCGCTTTCATCCTGATGGCCTTGCTCGCGCCGATCCTTCTGCCCTATAACCAGGCGACCGACGGCAACCTCGCGGAGCGACTTCAATCTCCGTCCTGGGTCCACGCAATGGGGACCGATGGGCTCGGTCGCGACGAGGTGCGTCGCCTCATTTATGGCGCGCAAATCTCGCTTCGAGTGGGCCTGGTCGCGATGTTAATCGGGGCGACAATTGGAACTGTCCTGGGGCTGGTGACGGGGTTTTGGGGAGAGGTCAGTCTGTTTGGACTGACGATTGACGACGTCATCATGCGTTTCATCGACATAATGCTGGCTTTTCCGGGGCTTCTCCTGGCGATCGCGGCCGTTGCCGTGATTGGACCAAGCCTCGATAACACGATGATCATCATCGGGGTCCTCAGTCCCCCCGGCTACGCTCGAGTTATGCGATCGATGGTGCTTTCCACCAAGGAACGTGACTTCGTGGCGGCGGCCCGCGCGCTTGGCGGAAGCGACTTACGACTTCTTCTACGCCACATTTTCCCGAACTGTCTGTCTCCCTTGATCGTCCAGTCAACCCTTGGAATCGCGGATGCGATTCTCGCGGCGGCCGGTCTCGGGTTCCTGGGTCTCGGGGCAGTTCCGCCAACGCCGGAATGGGGCGCGATGATCAGCGATAGCTTGAAATACCTTCAGATCGCGCCGTGGCTGATCTTCTTCCCCGGCCTCGCGGTGATGTTGACGGTTCTAGCCTTCAACCTACTCGGAGACGGACTTCGCGATGCCCTCGATCCTCAGCTGCGCCGCTGACCCGTTTCTACCACATCCCCAGCATGGCCTTGACCTCGTCGCTGGCCATCGTTCTTGGATCCCAGGGGGGGCTGAAGGTGATGTCGACATCGACCTTGTCGACGTCTGGGAGGGCGGAAACAACCGATTCTACCTGACTGGTGATGAGCGGTCCCGCGGGGCAGAAGGGGCTGGTCAGGGTCATCGTGACGGTGACGTTTCGATCTTCGATCAGGGTGTCGTAGATCAACCCAAGCTCGAGAATGCTAATCCCAATTTCAGGGTCTTCGACGAGGCGAAGCGCCTCGCGAACCTGTTCGTCAGTAGCCATCAGGCGTTCTCCTTTTCGACCTCGTGCGCCAGGAGGATCGCCTCGGCGATCTCGCGCATCGATTTACGCGTGTTCATCGATAATTTCTGGATCTTACGGAACGCTTCCGTCTCTTTGAGCGCTTGTGTGTCCATGAGGACACCTTTGGCACGTTCCACGAGCTTGCGCGTTTCCAGCGTATCACGCAGGTTTTGCGCCTCTTTTTCGATGACGCGGTACTCTTTGAACCGAGACAACGCAATTTCGATCGCCGGCAATAGCTCCGATTCACGGAACGGCTTCACAATGTAGCCTACCACGCCCGCGGCTTTCGCGCCGACAATCAGCTCGGTCTGACTGAAGGCGGTCAGGAGAAGGACCGGTGAGATCCGCTCTTCAGTGAGAATCTTCGCGGCGGCGATTCCATCGAGGTCGGGCATCTTGATATCCATGATCACCAGATCCGGCTTCAGCTCGCGACCTAAATTGACCGCGCTGAGCCCGTCCCCGGCCTCCCCTACGACGAGGTATCCGAGCCCGGTCAACATTTCCTTGAGATCCATCCGAATGATCGACTCGTCGTCGGCGATCACCACCCGAGTCTGTCCCATCGTCACTTCTCCTCGCCCTTCAGCCCTTGCGAAACGATTCGGTCCACGAGCACGACGCGCCAGGGTGCAACCAATTGGACGCCAGCCTCAGCCGACCCGGGGAAAAGAAACGATGCCTTTCGCGCCGCGGCCGTCGATGTTCATAAGTTGAAAAGTACCTTTTAGGTCGTCGCGCACCAGCGTTTGAACGATCTGTAGACCGAGACTACCTTCGACTCGGAGATCGAAGCCCGCCGGCAATCCGGTGCCGTTGTCGGTCACTTCCATGACTATGCGGTCGGAGGTTACCTCGATCCGGACATTCACGTTTCCTACGGTGCCCGTCGGGAATCCGTGCTCGACGGTATTGTGAAGCAATTCGTTGAGCACCAAACTGCACGACGTTGCCTGTTGGCTCGGCAAAGAGACGTTCGGAGCGTCCAGGACAAATCGGATCTGCTTCTCCGGGCCCAATATGCCCTGAGAAACCTCGCAAATAATCTGCTGCGCGACTTCCCTCAAATCGACCTCGTTCGATTCCTGGCGGGCGAGCAAATCGTGAACGTACGAAATGCTGAGGATTCGGTCGATTGTCTCGTGAAGCATCGCCCCGACCTCTGGCGAACCCGTTCGGCGCGCTTGAATCCGAAGCAAAGCCGCGATTGTCTGCAGATTATTCTTAACTCGATGATGGATTTCTTGGATCATCGCCGACTTGATTCGCAATTCGCGTTCGCGTCGGGTTTCGTCGGTCACATCGTGAGTGGTGACGATCACGATGCCCGGAGGTTCAAACTGTCGGATTACCCGGCTCCATAGTTGGTCAGAATCGTGGCCGGCCAGAGGGATCGCTCGCCTTTGCCAGGTAAACTCGCCCTCCTGGACAATCTGTTCGACGCACGATCCGGATTCGACGGCGCGGAGGAACGCGGACTCGTCGGTTTGAAGCGACGTGACGTTTCGACCGAGCAGGCTGTCGGAATAGCCGACTTTTCGGTAAAGCTGCTCGGCCAGCGAGCTAATGTAGACGATTTGTCCGCTCGTCGTCACGACCATTGGCCCGTCGTACTCGTCAAGGCGGCCGAGGCTGAGGGCCCCTTGAACGTTTCCCGCGGCAACTTGTCGCCGGAGGCGTTCGAGCGCCCGACGAAACACGATGCTCTTTCGGTGCTGCCGGTCGCGTTCCACGACTCCGGTCTCGATAGTCAGCGCGCCGACGATCCGCGTACCGTCCCGGATCGGATAAACCTCCTGGACCGTTGGCGGACCATCGTGGCGGTTCTGATGAGAGCGGCGGGCTGGCGTTCCTCGACTTAGCGCTCGAAGAATGGCTGGCTCGTCGAGCTGATTAACCATAGCACCTTTGGCGAAACGCGGGCCGTTTGTCGGTACCGTTGCCGGTTGGCAAACGGCGCGGACAATTGCCGTGTTCGAATTGTCGGTGAGGGATAAGAGGATGGCGTCGCCCCGGACGAGGTCCGAAAGAATTGGCAAGCACGACTCAACGCGGTCGAAAACCGACGCAACGGTGTCGATTTGGGAGGAGGGGTAACTCGGTACGAGAGCGGCCGGTGTGTTCGTCGCTTGGTCCTCGTCGACTTGCGACGCGAATCGCCTGCGCGTCTTCGCCGAATGTGATATTGACCTTGACGAGCTGCGGTGCCGATAAGCCAGGATGCGCTGTTCCAGCGCAAAAGATTATACATTCTACCCGACGGGATCACAATTGGCGTGTGGTGCCCGTGGGAGAGGATGTAGAATCTGTCGAGCGAGGGTGATCGCGAGGACTCAGGTGGATCAAACGTCACGGCCGCGTCTGGCCATTATCGGCGGCGGCGGCGCGATGGGGCGTCTTTTTGCGCGTCTCTTCGTCGGACGAGTGCGTGAAATGGTACTGTTCGATTATTTCGGATCCGGTCCGCGCCAGTCAAACCTGGCCCTGACCCTTGAAGAGATACGCGTCGGCGCAAAGGCCCGGGGTTTGACTGTCGACGTCGCCGGACTGGAGTTGTCCGACGCTGGCCGGTGGCGGGAAACGCCGGATCGCATCGGGGATCGGGCCCTGGTGACCTTGTGCCCGGAAGCAGCCGCCACCGATCGAGAAGGCGAAGCCAAGTCGTCGACCACCTCTTTGTCCGACCTTCTTGACCGAAAGCACGCTCGCACAGAATCTGACCTCAAGGTTCTGCTTGTCCAACCGGACGACACCGCCCACGTGCTCGACCGGGCTGACGTTGTTTTGATCGCGCTTCGGTTCGAAAGCGCCGAGGCGTTTGCGCGAGTCATTCGCACCTATTGCCCGTGGATTGGGCCGGGAAGCCTCGTGGTCGACCTGGGCTCGGTCAAGGCACTTCCAATGGAGGTCTTGAGTCGGGAGTTAGACCGTGGGATCGGCTTGCTCGGCGCGCATCCACTGTTTGGTCCAGCCGTCTCTGACCTGACCGGACTGATCGTCGCGTCCGTCGACCCGGCCGATGGGCGGGCGCCGTCGCCCTGGCGTGGCTGGTTTCTCGAGCAGCTTGCCGACCTTCGAGTCATCGTGACCCCGGCCACGGCCACCGAGCACGACGACGCAATGGCGTTCGTCCAGTCGTTGACCCATTTCGCGCTCCTGTCCTTCGCCTACACTTTCGTTCGGTTAGACCGCGATCCGGCCGATCTCCTTGCCTTACGAACTCCGGTTTTTGAGCCTCTGCTTTACCTGGCGGCGCGCGTGGCAAATCTGGCGCGGTCGAATCCCGACACCTATCGGTCGATTCAGGCCTTCTCCGCGCGGCCCGACGCTCGGCGCGCGTTCGTCGAGTCAGCCGAGGCGATTTTGGAGGCCATCGAGGCGACTCCGGCGCAGCCCTCCAGAGACCGACACGAGGCACCGCCTGATCCGCTCTCCGAGCTGTTTCGGCGCTACGGCGCGCCGTGGTCACCCGACGGTAAGGATCGAAGGGAACGCCAGCGCCGCGAGCACTTTCTCGACATGGGAGCGGGCCTCGTCGACGATTTGAATCATTTACGCCAAGAAATCGTGTCGGCGGTTGGCGAGGTCCGGGGGATCGAGGAGCGACGGTCGGGTCAGCCGCGTCGAGTCGTCGTCGGCGTCGTGGACCTGGACCTATTAGATCCGGGGAAACGGGACGTCGCGACCCGAATCCGGCTTCGCCGCCTGAATCTCGCGCTGGGGAGTGTCCGAGGTGGGGTAGCGGAGATTTCGGACGGGTCATCGGAAGACGGTCAGGACGAGTTCATCCCGCTCGCTCGAGCCCGCGTGCTCGGCGATCGAGAGCTGTGCGAATGGTTGTACCAGACGGGTCAGCTTGTCGAAAGTCGAACGAGCTCGCTGCTTCTACCGGTCTGGTTCGATCGGGACGTCGTGCGGCGTCTGGTGACCGGGCCGAGTGGGAGCGAAGACGACACGCCGATTTGGGATGTGACGGTCGAGGTGGCCGACGGCGGATCGGTGGCGCCGTCATTGGTGGCCGCACTTGTGACGTTTAGCGTCGTCGTCCATCCTCGTCTGGTCGTCCGAATTCGCGAGAACGCCCAAAAGGACGGCGCCGAGGCGTTTCGACGGGCACTGACCGCCGTCGACGTCGCCCTCGGGTCCGCGCGTCAGACGAGTGATGCCGCGACCGATCCCTTGACCAGAGAGAGCGCCGAGCGCCAGAAGGACGGGCTCAAACATCAGCGCAAGGCGTTGATCGACCGCCGGACGCGGGAAATCGACCGTGACGTTCGACGCTCGGTGCGTCTTCTCGTGCAGCAGAAGTGCGATGCCACGGTGAGCTGGCTGTTGAATCACGGCTGCGAACGGCCACGATGGCCAGAGCAAACCGTCGTCACCGGCGGGGCGTCTGACGGCTCGACCATTCTTCCGCGAGCACAGGAATAACGACGTGCACTTTGAACGCGGTCAATCAATCACGCTAGATCTTACCGACTTGAGCTACCTTGGCGATGGGGTGGGCCACCTTGACGGAACGTACGTCGTATTCGTCGCGGGGGGCCTCCCGGGAGAGCGGGTCGTGGCCGAGATTGTCGAACGGCGTCCGAGATACATTCGGGCTCGAGCCGTCGAAATCCTGACCCCTTCAGCCAGTCGAGCTCGACCACCATGTCCGTATTTCGATCGATGTGGCGGATGTCAGGTTCAGCACGTCGACTACTCGGCCCAGCTGGCGTGGAAGAGGGAGGCCGTCCGGTCCCAATTACGGCGGGTCGGCCACGTTGAAGCACTGTCCGTCCGCCCGACGATCGGAACCGGGCATCCCTGGAACTATCGGAACAACGCTCGATTCTCGGTGGATGCCCAGGGGAACATCGGATTCACCGAACCAAAGTCGCATCGACACCTCGCGATTAATGCGTGTCAAATTATGCAGCCGGAGATCCTCGCGTTGATGCCCCGTCTTCAAGGCGCTTCTCCCGGCGCTCATCAAATCGTCGTTCGCTACGGAGCAAGGACCGGACAGTTGTTGATCGCTCCCAACCTGCCGTCACTTGCGCCGAGCGTTGCGAGCGGTCAGCAATCATACGAGGAAGTCCTACTCGGACGAACGTACCGCGTGTCCGCGCCTTCGTTCTTTCAGGTCAACACGCGGGTGGACGTCCGCGACCTTCCGGACGGCCTCGCGGATCGCTGGCGTGGCCCATTTTCAAACGGCTTCAGTATGGCCGAGCTGCTCATTGCATTGGTACTCGACCGGCTGGCGTTGACCGGCCGGGAGTTCGTCGTCGACGCATACTGCGGTGTTGGGACGTTCACCCTGCCGATCGCCGACGCTGCCGGTGAGGTCATTGGAATTGAAGAGGCTCGGTCGGCGGTGTCTGATGCCGAATTCAACGGGCGTCATTCTCCGAACGCACGCTTCGTCGTCGGCCGAACGGAAGACGTGTTGTCAAAGCTGGAGCGGCGCCCGGACGCGGTCGTTCTAGATCCTTCGCGACTTGGTTGTGACCCAGAGGTCCTCGGGGCACTCGGGAAGCTGCGGGCGTCCACGATCGTCTACGTGTCCTGCGACGCGGCAACGCTTGCTCGAGACCTCGGACAACTGGTGGCGGCGGGCTACAATCTGGTCGACGTTCAGCCGGTCGACATGTTTCCTCAAACCCACCACGTGGAGACCGTTAGCCTCCTCCGACATTCAGCGGCTTAATTGGTTGGCCCGCGGCGCATATTTGACGCAGACGACCTATCGTAGGCTATAATGCCTCCAAACGCCCCCTGTTTGGTCGGCGACGTATGACAGAGTGGATGGAGGCCCCCCATGCGGCTACCGGTGAAGTCCGGCGCCTACGCCCTCATGGTTGCCGGTATGGTCTTCACGGCATGCGCCAAGCTGCCGGAAGACTACCCAACCCCAACGCCAATCCCCACCCCGGCTGAAAGCAACAAGCCGACCTACACCGTCCAACGTGGGACAATCGAACAGGTCGTGAAGGCGCTTGGTCGGGTCGCGGCCAACCAGGAAGATATTGCCTACTTCCGACAGGCTGGTCGACTTTTCAAAATGTACGTTGACACTGATTCGAAGGTGAAAAAGGGCGACCTACTGGCCGAGCTCGACACTGGTACTCTCAAGGACCAGGTGAATATCGCGCGGGTCCAGTCTGAGATAGCCCAGCTTCAGGTCGATAAGGCAATGGGGAAAGACGGAACCTCCGCGGAGCCGCCTGCCGTTACCACCGCCCGTGGGGACGTCGCGAAGGCCGAGGCCAACTACGCTCAAGCGCAGGACGCGCTCACGAAACTGCTGACCGGGTCGACCTCGGCCGACCGCGCGGCGGCGACCGCGGCCGTCTCCTCCGCGGATGCCCAGCTTCAGAAGGATCGGAACGCCCTGACCGTCCTGAAGACGCCTCCAAGCGAGGCGCAGCTCACGATTCTCCGGGCGTCGATGGATAAGGCGCAAGCTGCCCTACAGCGAGCGCAAGCCGCGTACGATCAGAACCGTTGGCGGCCGGACATCGGGACGCGTCCCGAACCGGTTGCCCTGCAGCAGGCGACGACCGACTACACGGCGGCGAAGGCTGCCTATGAGGTCGCGATCGCCCCGCCGAAGCCCGAGGATATCTCGACCCTCCAGACGCAAATCAATTCGGATCAGGCCAGTTTGGCGTCAGCACAATCTCGGCTCGCCCTGATTGAGCAGGGGCCCGTGGCGTCGGATCTGGATTCGGCAAGGCAGGGGGTTGTCAGCGCGAAGTCGGCGCTTGACGTTGCACGAACCAACTTTGCGAACGCCGAGGGTGCCGCCACCGGCAAAGGGATTGACGTTCAAATCGCCCAGAAGCAAGCCGACCTCGCCAAGCTACAGCTTGACATTCTCCAGCAACAGCTTCAGGAAGCCCAGATTCGCGCCTCGTTTGACGGGGTTGTGACCGAAACTGACGCGAAAGATGGCGATCAGATTCAGTCCTATACGCCGGTTCTGACGTTGTCCAATCCGGCGAAGCTTGAGATTGCCGTCGAGCTCCAGGCCGCCGACCTGACAAACGTGGCGCTAGGTCAACCGGTGACAATTGTTTTGAGCGCGTTCCCCACCGCAAAGCTTGTCGGCAAAGTCATCCACATGCCGTCGATCGCGACTGGTAATGCCACGACCCTCCCGGCAAACCTTCGGACCGTTCGGATCAATTTCCCGGATCCACCGGGAGTGGTGAATCTTGGCGACCTGGCGAACGTGGCGATTGACGTTCAGCGAAAGGAGGGTGTCCTGGTGCTGCCGACCACCGCCATCCGCACCTTCGGAGGTCGTCGCTTCGTCCGCATCCAGACACCGGACAATCGGAACCGTGAAGTCGACGTTCAGATTGGGATTGCCGACGACACGAACACGGAGATCACCAAGGGTCTTCAGGAGGGAGACAAAGTCATCTCGCCCTGACCCGAGTCAGCGCGAGACCATCGAGGACGGGGTGACGTAGCCGCGAACGAGGTAGTACGCAAGCTTAGCGTACTCCTCGTTGACGGCAACAAACCCGTTCTCGCTCTGCCACCAGTGATTCGCATCAAACCAGCCATCGGCCACCGGAACCGGCTCGACCTCAAGTGACGATCCCGCGAACGCGGTCCGAAACGTCCATAGACTTCGGCGAGCGTGATACGGATCGGTCACCAGGAGTGCCGTCTTCCAGCCATTCTGCTCCATCAGCTGGCGGGATCGAATCGCGTCGTCGTGCGTATTCTGGGTTCCGTTCGCGAGGACAATCGATCCCCGGGGTACTCCCCATCCAACCAGCTCAATCGCCGGTATTTCACTGCCAACCGGCGCGCCGGTCGCGATCACGCGTGGCGCCAGTCCTTTGTGGAACAACTCCCCCGCGAACCGCTCGCGGTCTCCCTCCCCGCCACCTAAAACGATGATGACATCCGATGGTTTAGGATCAGGGGCCACGTTCAGCGCCTTAGCGGCGAGGGGGAGCCAGTGAGACGGCACAACAAGTCCGGATGCGATTAAGCCGACGCCGATGACGACCCAGGTAACGCAACCGAGGGCAAATCTATTCATCCGCCCTCCCCACCGGCCAGCTTGGCGGTGATTGCTTCACTAGTCCTTCTCATCGCGGGGTACCCTACTGGCACTCCGCGTGCCCGCCCAACCACGATGACGCACCCAAGTTCCCAGCATAACGCAGCATACTTCATCGCAGCCTTGAAAGGGCTGGATTGCTCCCGGGGCGACACCAGCGATCAGCGGATTCGGACAGAGATCCCGTGCAATCCAGTTGCGCCATCTGGAATCGGTGCGCTGTGGCCAGACGGCTGCAGCTGACCAGTTCCATCCGTGGCGCGAACCACGATGCCGTATAGCCCAGTCTCGGACGGAGACCACATTAATGTCCAGGTTGTCCAAGAATACGCCGATAGCGGGCTCTGAAGCGTCGTTGGCGCCCAGTTTCGTCCGCCATCAACGCTGAGCTCGACTCCGCGAATCCCACGGTCGCCGGCGAACGCGATCCCACCAACCTGGATCGGACCGATCGGGTGGGTCGAGCCGTCACGCGGTAGGTCAATCTGGGATTGAGTCTGGATGATGGCCTGGTCGGTCCAGCCGCGCGCCTGCCAGTAGCCAACGAATCCGTGCTCCATCACCTCGATTCGCCTGACCCACTTGACGTTCTTGATACCGTAGCGGCCGGGCACGACGAGCCGAAGCGGATAACCGTGCTCCGGCCGCAGCGGTTCGCCGTTCATCGCGTAGGCAAGGATCGTGCTCGGATCTAACGCCTTTTCGATCGGAATGCTATCCGCGTAATCGTCCCAGCCGGTGAAAACGACGTTGCGGATGTTCTCGGCGGCGCCTGGCGAGCCAATCACGTCGCTAACGCGTACTCCAGTCCATTTCGTTGTACCGATGAGATCCCCGCCGACGAGGTTACTGATGCACGTGAGCGTCGAAACGAGGTTCGTCGTGGGAAGCGCTTTAAGGTCCGACAGATCCAGCTGGCCAACGTGCGAGCCACTGCCGATCACATTGAGACGCCAGCGGCCCAGGTCGACGTTGACCCCGATCAAATTCTTGCCGACGACGTAGAAAGAGTCGGTCGGCGTGATCGGGGGCGGGAGCTCGGCCGCGGGCTCGACTCGCGGCGACAGGTTCGCGACGACCCGTAAGCCGGTTCCCGCGGCGACGATCGCAAGAAGACCGATTCCCATTTGCTTGATCAGAGCACGCCGGGTTAGTCCACGTTTCTCCGGACCCAACGAGGTGGCGCTCAGCTGAACGTATAACCAGGCAAATGACAGTCCCCAGGTAAGAAAGACGAGAAGAAAGCCCACGGTGGTAAGAATCGGACCGGCCTCGGTATCAGACCCAAGGAATCCCGCGCTAACAATCGGCAATATCACCGCGACAGTTACGAACCAGGCGGTCAAAGCGAAGACCAGCGCGGGACGCAGCACAGTTCTGAATTCATTCCGGGGCTCGACCGTTCCGATCCGACCGGCGAGGAACGCGCCACCTAACGATCCCAGGAGGATTTGGGCGACGACAAGACCGAGTAAGAGGAGTAGCTTGGCGTCAAAACGAAGGGCATCGAGGAGAAAAGAAAAGATCGTGGGCGGGATGAGGAAAATGATCGTATCCGAGACGAGCTCCGGGAGCGTCTGGAATCCGACGGTCGCGCGCAAGCCGGCCATAACTGCTAGTGCTAGGAGCATCGCCCCGGTTCCGGCCAGACGACCGACGGCGCGGCAGCTTGGGCTCACGTTCTGACGAGGGCCTTGCGCCAGGTGTGAGAAAAGCTTTTGTCTCCGCTTATCGCGCTGTCGGCGAGTGATTGGAACCGACGGTTAGCCGCGAGAAGCCGGATCGCCAGGCCAGGGGCACGATACACGATTTGGCCCAAGATCGACCAAAAGCGAAGGTCTCGGCCAAGGACTTTTTGTACGGCAGTTGAATAGCCCGCGAGGTCGGCCCAGTCTCCAGAACAGTAGCGGGCAACCGCCGAGGCGGCGAAGCGGCCCGTCTGAATGCCGTAGGCGATCCCTTCCCCAAAGAACGGATCGGCCACTCCGGCGGCGTCGCCGACGAGAAGAACGTTCGAACGGTGGAGGGGCTCGGAGCCAGTCCAGACCGGAATTTTGTGCCCGATTATCTTTGGCTCGCCTTCGAAGTGAAGGGAGTGGCGCTTACGAAAGTCCGCGAGGTGCTTGCGCAGCTGTCGGAAATGCCGGCGATCATCGGTTCCTACCCCAACGTTGCAGATGTCGCCCTTGGGAAATACCCAGGCGTAGCCTCGCGGCAGCGCGAAGTCGATCAGCGCGTCAGTCTCGGAGACGCCGGTCGGCCGCTTTGCCTCGATCTCGAGTGCCAGGGTAAAGTGATGGTCCCGGTGCAGCCGAAGGCCAGCGGTTCGAGCAACGACCGAGTCGGCGCCGTCGGCGCCGACGACGACCCGGGCTCGTAGCGTCCCATTGTCCGTCTCGACTGTTGCCATTCGATCCGCGCTTCCAGGGGTAACCGAACGGACGATGGTGTTCGTCGCGACCCGGGCTCCCCGGCCCACGGCGTGTTCGACAAGTCGTTGGTCGAACGCGGCGCGTTGGACCATCCAAATCGATCCCGACCGCGCCTCAAGCGGGACGGGCGAGACCCCGGGCGCGGTCAGGACGACCCGGTTGGGTCGGGCCAGCACAAGATCCGAGATATCGACGTCGAGCAAACGATACGCTTTAGGACTGAGGCCGCCGCCACAAGGCTTGTCCCGCGGGATGGCGCCCTTCTCGAGGAGAAGAACGTCGAGACCATCCTCGGCCAACTTTGCCGCGGTCGTCGCTCCGGCCGGTCCAGCGCCGACGACGATCGCATCGACGCTCGCGGTCACGCGGTTGGCGGATTCGTCTCGGTCGATGCCGACGAGCTAGCATCGCCAGGAGTGGCCGGGTTTTGGTTGCGTTCCGACCGCTGGATTGTCTGACGTCCGGCTTCGAGGGCGGCTCCCAGCTCGCGACGCGTTTCCTCGAGAATTCGCCGACTTTCGTTCAGCACCGCGTTTGCCCGATCCTGCATCTGTCCGAACTGACGATCGATTTCGAGACGACCACGGGTTTGAGTGAACCAGAGAGCGGCGGAAGCGCCGACGACGACACCTAACAGGAAGTTCTTCATTTATCCATCCTCTCTCCACTATATTACAACCCGGTTCGCGCTAAACGCACGCCAATCGCAAGGGCCGCCGCAATTAGAGCTACCAAAAGGACTGCCCACGCTAGAATCAGTGGTCCGATGACCCGAGCGAGTGACACTAGCTCAATCAGCCCCCAGATAACCGGAAGAGCCAGAAGCATGACCGTGATGGTCGCTGCCGCGATCAGAGCAATCGTTCGGCGACGCGTATGACCATACTCCACCGTCGCCCCTTCGCACACCGGCGACGATCCGCCCCCAATGGCGAAGTCCTCTTCGACGTTCACCTGAACGACCGGCTGATCCGGGGCGCCGCGGGCTGGCTCCGGCGTTTGTTCGGTGTCCTCCATCTACTCGACCCGCGATTCCAGGATCGCGCGTTTGCATTGCTCGATCGAATCGGTCACCGCGATCCCACGCGGACAGGCGTCGGTGCAGTTGAAGACCAATCGACAACGCCAGACGCCCCATCGCTGATTAAGAATCTCCA
Source organism: uncultured Dehalococcoidales bacterium (assembly GCA_964493975.1). Classification (GTDB taxonomy): domain Bacteria; phylum Chloroflexota; class UBA6077; order FW602-bin22; family CADDYW01; genus CAZBQK01. The sequence continues at coordinate 55,278 of CAZBQK010000003.1, forward strand.
AGCGCTCGCTCTGTCCTCGATCGCGACTATCAAAAATGAATCGATGGGCATTCACGATCGATGCTGGGCCAACGAACTGGCCGTTCGCCCAGAAAGGCGGGCAGGCCGTCGTGCACGCGGCGCAAAGGATGCATTTCGTCGTGTCGTCATACCGGGCGCGCTCGGCCGGAGACTGAAGTCGCTCCTTCTCGGGCGGTGGCTCGTCGTTGATGAGCCACGGGAGTACCTCGGCGTACTTCGCGAAGAATGGTTCGAGGTCCACGACCAGGTCTTTGATCACCTGAAGACCAATGAGCGGTCGTACGTCGATCGACGGACCGAGCTTATCGACGAGAACCTTGCAGGCCAGGCGGTTGCGTCCGTTGATTCGCATCGCGTCGGAGCCGCAGATGCCCTGGGTACAGGATCGACGGTAGGTTAGACTCCCGTCTTGATACCACTTCACGCGATTAAGAAGGTCCAGCACTCGGTCAGTCGGCTCAGCCTCCACCTGGAACGTTTGGAGGCGCGGATTGCGGTCGGTATCGGGATCGAAGCGCTCGATCTTGAGCGTTACTTGCACGATGGACTTCTCCCACGATCGCGGCCTCGGACGTTAATAGGTCCGTGCCTTCGGCTCGAATCGGGTTATCCGAACCGGCTTGTACCGCAATTCCAGACCCGCGTTCCGTCGACGCACAAAGGTATGCTTCAACCAATTCGCGTCGTCGCGGTGCGGGTAATCTTCGCGGAAGTGGGCTCCGCGACTTTCCGTGCGCGCCAGCGCGCTCGCGACCAGGGCCTCGGCGACGTCGAGTAGATAGCCGGCCTCGATGGTTTCGAGCAGGTCCGTGTTAAAGGTCTGGCTTCGGTCCTGAGGCCGCGCCGACGCGAAGCGCACTCGCAGCTCCTGAAGCTTGCGTTGGCACTCGGTAAGCCCTTGCGCATGTCGTGACACCGACGCGAGATCCATCATCGTTTCCTGAAGATCGGCCCGAATGGCGGCAACCGGTTCGGACCGTTCGCCTTCCAGAAACTGGGCGACCTCGGCCCGAGCAACCTCGTCGGAGTCTCGTGGCAGCGGGGGTAAATCGTTCTCCCGGATGAACTGGAGCGCGTGCCGTCCGGCTCGGCGGCCAAAGACAATAATGTCGACCAGCGAGTTCGTCCCTAAACGGTTCGCCCCGTGAACTGACACGCAAGCGCACTCCCCGGCGGCGTACAGTCCCGGCATGATCGTCCCCTGTTCATCGGCGAGGACGCGTCCGTCGAGGTCAGTCGGAATCCCACCCATTGCGTAATGGGCGGTTGGCTGGATTGGTACCGGTTGCGTGACCGGGTCGATCCCCATGTAAATCCGAACGAACTCGGTGATATCGGGAAGCTTCGTTTCGATGACGTCTCGACCAAGATGGGTCATGTCGAGGTAGAGGTAGTCCTTCCCGTCGACGCCCCGACCGTCGCGGATCTCGGCGTACATGCTCCGCGACACCAGGTCCCGCGGCGCCAGGTCTTTCAGCGACGGGGCATAGCGCTCCATGAACCGCTCGCCCCGGCCATTGAGCATCACCGCGCCTTCTCCCCGCGCGCCTTCGGTGAGAAGGATTCCCAGTCGGTAGAGCCCCGTCGGATGGAACTGGAAGAACTCCATGTCTTCAAGGGGCAAGCCGTGACGGTAAACGAGGGTCACGGAATCTCCGGTGTTCGCCAGGGCGTTGCTGGTTACTTTGTACGCGCGTCCGAAGCCACCGGTGGCCAGGATGACGCTCTTGCTCTGGAAGACGTGAATCTCACCAGTTCGGATGTCGCGGGCGACCGCTCCGGCCGCGCGACCTTCGCTGAAGATCAAATCGAGAACGTGAAACTCCGAGAAAAAGTCGACGCCGGTCTTGATCGACTGTTGGTAGAGGGTTTGAAGAATCATGTGGCCGGTCCGGTCCGCCGCGTAGCAAGCCCGTCGAACCGGCGCCTCGCCAAAGTTGCAGGTGTGGCCACCGAAGCGCCGCTGGTCGATCAAACCGGATGGCGTCCGGCTGAAGGGAAGTCCGTGGTGTTCGAGCTCGTACACGGTGGCGATGGCGTCGCGGCACATGATTTCGCACGCATCCTGATCGCCAAGGTAATCGCCACCTTTCACCGTATCGAACATGTGCCATTCCCAGTGGTCTTCCTCGAGATTCCCCAGGGCCGCGCCGATCCCTCCCTGGGCTGACCCGGTGTGGGATCGGGTCGGATACAGTTTGCTCAGCACGGCAACACGCGCATTCTGGGATGTCTGGATCGCCGCCATCAGTCCGGCGCCGCCGGCCCCGACAATCACCACGTCAAACGGGTGGACAAATGGATGCTGCATACCGGTTATACCGGTTGAAAGGTGAGGATGACGAGTGAGCCAAGAATGAGGAAGATGAGGCCGAAGCTGTACAGACTCGCCAGCGAGAAGATCCGCCAGACCGTTCGGTGAACGTAGTCGTACACCAGAACCCGCATTCCCACGACACCGTGGCTCAGCGCGAGGACCAGCATGAGCCAATCGTAGGTCCGCCAGAACGGCGTGGACCACCGCTCCGCCACGAACGCATAGTTGACGACGGCGACATCGTTGACGATGTGCACGATTAAGACGTGACCGAAAACCAAAAGGAGCAGGAAGACGCCGGAGACCCGGACGTAGAACCAGGAATACAGCTCGAAGTTGTCCGAGCGGCCGACCGCGGCCCGAGGTAGGCCCGGTCGATGTGACGATGGCGGAGGAGCGACGGTCAATTGCTCACTTCTCCACTTCGCAGAGTACCTCACCCCCGGCCCCT
>CAZBQK010000004.1:0-39762 GCA_964493975.1 uncultured Dehalococcoidales bacterium
CGACGTAGCCAGCCTCCGTCAGCGCGGTGGCATCGGCAATGCAAAACGGAACGTCGAGTATCTTCGCTAGCGTCTGCGCCAGGAGTGTCTTGCCGCAGCCGGTCGGTCCAACCATCAGAATGTTGGACTTTTGCAGCTCGACGTCGTCGATCTGCATTCCGGCGTTGATGCGTTTGTAGTGATTGTAGACGGCAACGGCGAGAATTTTCTTCGCCCGCTCTTGACCGATCACGTACTGATCGAGCAGCTCGACAATCCGATGCGGCGTGGGGACTTTTGTACTCGGGCCGCGATTCTGCGCCTGGGGCGTCTGATCCTCGTCGATAATCTCCCGACATAGCTCGACGCACTCGTCGCAGATGTACACGGCGCCGGGTCCAGCGATCAAACGCCGGACGTGCTCCTGCCCTTTGCCACAGAACGAGCAATGATACTGGCCCCGCGTTCCTCTAGTCGACGCCATGTCCCCCACTCCCTGCAATGCAGATTTGTTCTTTGTCGCCAATAGAGCAACGGAGCCGACACGGCGCGCCAGCGAGGGACGCGCGGGCCAGATGACTCCGACCGGAGTTTATTCCATCAAGACTAGTATCGGCTGACGACGGTCCGTTGGTGCTCACGCTCCAATTTTCGTTGGCGAGTTCTTCGTTGCAACGGTTAGGACTTCGTCGACAAGTCCGTACGCGACCGCTTGTTCCGCGTTCATGAAAAAGTCGCGGTCGGTGTCGCGGACAATGCGCTCCTCATCCTGGCCGGTACGCTCGACGAGGATAGTATTGATCAATGCCCTCAGGCGAAGAATTTCCTTTGCCTGGATCTCCATGTCAGACGCCTGCCCCCGAACGCCGCCAAGGGGCTGGTGCATGTGGATCGTCGAATTCGGGAGGGTGAAGCGTTTCCCTTTCGCGCCAGCCGACAACAAAATCGTCGCCATGCTCGCGCAGGTTCCCACGCAAATGGTCGACACCGGAGGCCGAATGAGCTTCATGGTGTCGTAGATCGCCAGACCAGCGTAGATCACGCCACCCGGCGAATTGATGTACAGATTGATGTCCTTGTCCGGATCTTCACGGTCAAGGTAGAGGAGCTGAGCCACGATCAGGTTCGCGACCATATCGTCAATCGGAGTTCCAAGGAACACGATGCGCTCGCGAAGGAGCAGGGAATAGATATCAAACGCGCGCTCAACCCGTCCGGTGTTCTCGATGACCATCGGAACGATATTTCGCGGTGTGTATTGCTCAGACATTGGTGCTTGTCTCCTAGGAAGTACGGACCGGGAAGTTACGCAGTCTCGGTCGTTGCGTCGGCGCCAGAGATCTCGTCAGTCGTGCTGGTCGATGATTCCGTGACAACGGACTCAGCAGGTGCCGTTGGTTCGGATCCACCCTCGGTCGCCTCGGCCGGCTGGGATTCGTTGGTTGTTGCCTCCGGTGTCGGCGCTGGCTGCTGAGCAATCTCGGCTAGCCGCGCAGTCGCCTTGGCAAAGAATATCCGGCTTTCAAGTTTTTCTCGCTGGTCGCGGGTGCTAAGGCGTTCGCGTACGGCATTTCGAGCGCGACCGAATTGCGCCGCCGTCCCCTCGATCTCCGCGGTGACTTCCGCCGGCGTCACCTGGATGCCCTCTTTCCGAGCAATCTCGCGCAAGGACAGATAACTCTTCAGGCTAGCAACCGCCGAATCTCGCAAACTGGCCCGAACCTGCTCATCAGTCGTATTGGCACTGCTAAGATAATCTTGCCACGTGAGTCGCTCGCGAGCCAGGTCGGCTTTCAAGTCTTCGATCTGGCTATCAATCTGTCGTTCAATCATGACGTCGGGAACTTCGATCGTGGAGCGATTAACGACGGCTTCAATCAGGGCGTTTTCAAACATCACGCGCGCCTCGCGGTCGAGCCGCGCCTGTAGCCGCTGTCGTACCGCTTCGCGAAGTTCGTCGAGTGTATCGCCGCCGCCTACCGCCTTGGCGAACTCGTCGTCGAGGTCGGGTAGGTGTCTCTCTTTGACCGAATGGACTTTAACCGTAAAAACAATCGATTGATTCGCAAGGCTTGCGTCCGCGAAGTCGGCGGGTAGAGTGAGACCAAAGCGCTTCTCGCTTCCAGCCATCAGCCCAATCAACTCTTCGTCAAAGCCAGGCGCGAACTCGACCGCACCTTGAACGTCAAGCACATGCTCGTGATCTTTCACGTTGAAAACTTCGCGACCGCCCTCGGTCTGAAGGAGGGTTTCGCCACTGGGTCCGTAAATCATCGGTACGGTACCGGCGACTCCGACGACATCGATGACGACTTGATCGTGATCCCGGGCTCCGCGGTCGACCGGCTCCCACTTTGCGTTGGCTTCGCGGAGCTCGTCGATGAATCGATTCACCTGGTCCGGAGTCGCCTCAACTGCAACCGGCCCCAGCCGGATGGACTGGTAGTCGCCGAGCTCCACCGTCGGAGCGACCGGAACGGTCGCCTGATATACGAGCGGCTCACCCGGATGGAAATCGGGACGCTCGTTGATGTCCGGATCGCCGATGGGGTGGGTATCGGTGTCGCGGAGCGCGCGTCGGAACGAGTCGTCGATGAGTCGATCGACGCCTTCGCGCTGGACGCCTTCGGGCCCGCCGAGGTACCGCTCCACGAGGTTCCGGGGGGCTTTGCCTGGCCGAAACCCGGGAACGCGGATTCGCTGACTGAGGTCCCGGTACGTCTTCTCGATCGCCTGTTGGACTTCGTCTGGCGGAATCTCAATCTTTAAGAGCACTTTGCTCGCGGGTATCCTCTCCGCGGTGACCTTCACTCTGTTCTCCACGCTCGCCTGTTCGACTGAATGGGGCAGGAACTCGGGTGGATTATAGCACAAAAAAGGGCGGGGTCAGCGCGCTCTGCCCCAGCGTCGCACTGACCCCGCTCGGCGAGCCGGCCGAGAGAGAGCGCCGGCCCGACGTGGTGACTCGCGGAAGCGGACTTTCCGTCGCGCTTCATAACGCCCAATCCTCGACGACGTTACGCGGCGCACCAACCCGGGACACACAACCCGAACCACATCTTGGTGTTTTCTCATGCGTCAAGCGATCCGGGGAGTCAAAGCTTTAGCTGGTTTGGCGCGCTTGACCAGCTGAAGCTTCGACTCCAAGTAGTCCTCAATCGCGATGGGTCAATGCGCTAGCTCGTCTCAAGGTAGGTTTCGAGCTCCCAATTGCTGATGTGATGGCGATACGCCAGCCATTCCTGTTCTTTGGCAGCGGCGAAGCGCTCGTAGACCGGCTGGCCGAGAGCCGACCGAACGGCCATATCCCACTCGATCTCCTCGAGCGCCTCGCCGAGCGTCGACGGAAGGGAGTCGTATTCCACCCCGGAATCCCCGGTCGGTTGACGCGCATCCTGTTCCGCCGGCGCCCGAAGCGGCGTCTGATTGCGAATTCCTTCGAGACCACTTTGCAGCAGCACGGCGAGAGCTAAGTAGGGGTTGATGCTTGGATCCGGCGCCCGAACCTCAATCAGACAGGCAGCCGGGTGCAGGGCCTCGGGTACTCGGATGAAGGCATTGCGGTTGACCCGAGCCCAGTCGACCGCCGAAGGCGCCTCGTCACCGCCGAGCAACCTCTTGTACGAGTTCACGAGCGGCGCAAGGACGGCGCACATCCCCCGGGCGTGCGCGATCTGCCCGGACACAAAGCTCTGGCCAACTAGTGACAGTTGGTGCTCGCCGAGAGGATCGTAAAAGGCGTTTCCGCCACTCGCTCGATCGATCATAACCTGGGACAGGTGGACACCAGATCCACTCGACTTCTCGAGCGGCTTGGGCATGAACGTCGGGACCAGATTTGCTCGACCGGCGAGCGCACGAACGACGAACTTGAGGGTCACGATAGCATCCGCGGTCCGGATGGCGTCGTCGTCGCCCAGGTCAATCTCGTGCTGACCGGGGGATGCCTCGTGGTGGGTAGCCGAGACGTTGTAGCCGAAACCGCGCATGATCTTTACCGCGCTCTGACAGAGTGCCGCGGCCCGCTCGTCTGGAAGGTCAAAGTAACTACGGGAATCGGACGGAACCAGCGATCGGCCGGCGTCGCGCCCCCCTCGAGGTCGACCCGACGATTTTTCCCCAACTCCGTTCGGGGTTGGTTCCTCGAACAGGTAGAACTCAACTTCGGCGCCCACCCGGTACGAATAACCAAGCTCCGCGGCTTCTGCCAGGGCCCGACGAAGAACGAAACGCGGATCGGCGGCAAAGGGCTCGCCACCAGGTGTCACCAGGTCGCAAATCAGCCGAGCAGTCGTCGGCCGCTCCCAGGGAATCAGCACGAAACTGTCCGGATCCGGACGGAGGTACAGATCGCTTTCGGCCAGCCGCGCGAAGCCTTCCACCGACGAGCCGTCGAACCAAATCCCATCCGACATGGCCAGGTCCAATCGCTCGACTGGAAGACTCAAGCCCTTGATCGATCCCGGAATGTCGGTAAATTGGAGGTGGACGAATTCCACGCCCTGGCCGGTCGCCGCGTCGACGACGCGTTGCACCGACGACCGGTCGACACCGTCTTCCGATCCTAATGGACTATTTGGCATATTCATTCTCAATTCTTCCTAATGGATCGCCTGAGCGTGGTGAAGGGTTTGAGCGGCAATACCCAGGACAATCAAAGCAATCACAACTAAGCCGACGACGAGCCAGGTCTTCGCCGCGGACGGCAAGCCAGTAACGCCATTTAGTTCTAGGTCAAGGAGTGCCAGGTCGACCTGGTCAAGATGGGTTAGATCGTGAGCAAAATCGGCCATCGTGGGATATCGCGCCGCTGCCTCGCGCGCGAGCGCCCGTCGAACGATCGCGGCGAGCGCCAACGGAACGTCCTTGCGTAGCGTATCCACCCGCGGCGCGTCGTGGTTAACCCGCTGGCTCATTATTGCCAGTGGGTTGTCGCCGTGGAAAGGCACTTGCCCGGTGAGCATTTCGAACAGAATGACCCCGACCGCGTAGACGTCGGTACGCTCGTCGCCCCGCTCGCCGCGCACCTGCTCCGGCGCCATATAGTCAGGCGTGCCAACGGCCGGCGAAAAGCTTCCCCAGGTTACCCGCTTCGCCCCTTCAAGCAGTGCGATCCCAAAATCCATGAGTTTGAGGACCCCATCGGTCGTGATAAGGACATTTTCCGGCTTCAGATCTCGATGGATGACGCCTTGACCATGGCAATACGACAACGCCTGAGCCAGCTGATTCGCGAAGCCGATCGCCTGGTCGATTGGTAGTGGCACGTGGCGCTCGAGATAGTCGCGGAACGGCTCGCCTTCGACGTACTCTAGAACAATATAAGGTGCGACACTACCCGGCAGTCGTCCGCTTCCGAGTACCCGCTGCACATTGGGATGCACGAGACGACGACCGATCTCCGCCTCTCGCTGGAAACGACTGAAAGCGGTCGGATCGCCGATGAGACCGGGGTGAGGTAGTTTGAGAACGACTCGAGCTTCGGTCTGTCGATTTCGAGCGAGGTAAGCCTCGCTCATGCCGCCAACCCCGAGAGGTCCGGTGACTTCATATCCGTCGACGCTCTGGCCCGGCTGAAGCCTCATCGTTGCCCACGACGTGCTTGGTCCGATTCCCGCCCCGACCGCGGTCCGACAAAGCGATTCACGATAGAATTAATCCATCCTTCGGGTTCTCCGGACACCTCGTCAAGCGACACTACTTTAACCACTTGAACCGTTGCGTTGTCAAGGCTCGCCCGCCCAAGCTGCAAATCGATGAGGAAGCGACAACCTTCATCCGCGGTCGGCAAATCCGCCGCCTCCGAAATCTCGACGTCCGCGACCTCCGACCACAGTCCGTCAGTACAGATGACAAACGTATCGCCAATTCTAATCGGAACTCGCCGAAAGTCCGGCCGAAGCAGCAGCTGGTTTCCAAGCGTCCGGGTCAAGATATTCCGCCGAGGATGTTCGGCCAGCGACTCGGGCTTCGCTAATCGCATCCGGACTAACTCCGCCGCCTCGGAATGGTCCATTGTCAGCTGGGTCAGCGTTTCCTCTCGACGAAGGTACACCCGGGTGTCGCCAACGTGGGCGACGTACGCCGATGCCCCCGCCAGAGCCAGACAGGTCAGCGTTGTTTGCATCGACCGTCGACCAGCGACGCTGCGCGCGCTTTCGTGGACCTTCATGTTCGCCACCTGGACGGCATGCTGCAAAGCCGGCTCCACTCGGCTCGGACTGGTCGGAGCGTAGTACGTCTCCACGACCGCACGAATAGCGGTTGCGCTCGCGACCTCTCCGGCGTCGAGACCACCGAGCCCGTCGGCGACCGCGAGCAGGTGACCCTTCCGACCGATCAGTACGGGATCTTCCGGGCTGACGACGGCGTGCGAATCCTCGTTGTGATCGCGGACGCGCCCTGGCGTCGACAAACCGGCGGCGCTAACCTCAATCATTCACCAGCTCGTCCGTAACACCCACTCCCAACTGACAACCGGCCACCCCAGCCCGGGATTGTCGGTCGACAGCCCCGGGCTGGGGTGGCGTGGTGCGATAGTCGCGCGCTGAACGCATTCGAGAGGACTAGGCGCTAGACCCCATCATTAATGAGCGACCGGTCTGACGGTTACGGATGATGATGTAGACGATGCTAACAAGCGCCCAGACGGCGCCAAGAGCCAGCGCGCCGAACGATTCGGTCTGGGGGTCGCCGCCGCCAAGGACTCCCATCGCGAAGATTGTGACCAGCATGACCAGATTGGCCAGCAACCCGACGATTGGGACGAGCGTATGCTTGAAAAAGTTGTACTCCTTGCGGCCGCTGAACGCCACGATGGTCCAAACGCAGGTCAGCGCGTAGAGAACGAACGTACCAAGGTTTGACGCCAATGATATTGCCGTGAGGCTGACAACCGAGATGGTGCCGATCGCACCGATAATTGCTGAAACGGCGACCATCACCCACACGGCCGTGTGCGGCGTCGCGTGTTGGTCGTGCAACAAGCCGAGCGGCTCGGGCATCTCGGAGTCTTGCGCCATTGCGAACGTGATCCGAACGCCCGTGTTCATCGCAGACAGCGTCGTCCCGAGGATCGCGAGCATCACGGTTAGGGCGATGACGACGGTGAGGCCGAACCCGATGCCTCCGAGCATCGTGTCGCCGATTAGCTGAATCATATCACCGATCGGCGCACTGGAGGCCGCGGCGGCGGCCAGGCCGTTGATCGCGGAGCCATCGGACGCTTTCCCGACCAGCTTGTCGGAGATGGCGAAGTTCGCCGCGAAGTATTCGAAGAGGTACGCCAGCACTCCCTGAATGAGGAGGGATAGCAGCACCGCTCGGGGTACGTCCCGCTTCGCGTTGATCGCCTCGGCGCCGAAGGCGGTGCAGGACTCGAATCCGACGAGAATTAAGATTGCGATCGTGGCCTGGAAGAGCACGCCCGGAATTGAATGGGGAAGGATGACCGACACCGCGTTCGCGTGAACGAAGGTGGCGCCGCTCGGGTTCACGATCCGATAGGCAATCGCCAGGACGCTGAATCCTACGAGAGCCGTCAGCTGGACGACGTTGATGATCAAAGCCGTGAGCGTCGAACCGTTCACACCGCGGTAAGCAATAAAGCCGACGACCACCGAGAAAACCACCGCGATGACGACCTGACCGAACGCGCTAACGTTGACGCCGAAAAGTCCGGCGAAGTAGGCAATCAGGATCGCCATGAACGCGACCATGACCCCAGGATAGACCCAGTAGAAGAGGTGGGCCGCCCAGCCCGTGACGAGCTTGGCGAGCCGGGCCCAGCGCACGTGCTGCGCTTCCTCTTTGTCGACGAACGCCTTTTCGGCGAAATAATAGCAGCTACCAGTGCCGGCTTCCGGGTAGATTTTGGCCAGCTCGGAGTAGGAGATCGCGGTAAGAAATGCGAGGATCAGGGCAAAGACAATGCCGGCCCACATGTCGAGGGCGGTGGAGTCCGAACTACCGGGGAAGGTTTGCGCTGCCTGGACCTGGTAGGTGATCCAGAGAAATGCGCCCGGAGCGATCAAGGCCATCGCGTTGACGGTGACGCCCGTCAAGTTGAGGGTCTTTTTCATCTCCGGGTTTTTGGCTTGAGCCACGAACGTGTCCCCCTTTCTCTCCCGCGTCCGCAAGCGTCTGGCTGCCTCACGGGACGATCAAAGAATAGCGAGCAAGAGGACGACGTTCTTTGTACTGTGCGCCTGAAGTTCTAAGGGTGAGGTTGTGCGATTCGTCTAGTTAATTGCGCCGATGCCACCGGCGGAGTGACGGACGACGCTTCATTCCCGTCGATAGCGCCCCCAGTAGGACGGTCGAGTCTCCGGTGGCAGCGGCCGAATGCACCAACCGACGAGTTTCAACCCGAAAACCAAGACGTGCGTCGGGGTCCCATACGATTTCGGTCCCATCCGGCATCGAGTTCTGCCAGGTCCAATCATGGAAAGCCCCGACGAACGATGCGATGTCGATTCGACTCACGATACTGCGGATAGTCGAGCCCGAGGAGGTGCGCGCGTGGGGGAAGCCCATTGCCTCGGCAAGTCGGGGCGACTGTCGTCGTCCCCACTCGGCGATAGCGGTGATGCTTTCGGCGCCATTGAACGATGCCAACACCACGAGCGTCAGCGCTGCCGCGAGTGGATGGCGCCGCCCCTGTTGAGAGCGCGGCTCGGGAACCTGGAGGAAGGTCGCGTACAAACTTCGCGCGAGGGATTCGGCTTCCATTCCCTCACCACACCGTGCAGAATTCGAACGGGAGAGGTCGCAATAACCGGTCGGCCTCGCTCAGCTGACCGTGGTCTCGCTGGTTATCCCGGATCATATCGGTGGAATCCGACCTACCATCCTGGCAATTCGCCCGATCAATCGGTGGTCGGATTTAGGCGAAAGATACAAGTTTCCGCGCGGTTCTCGCGCCAGACGTGGTCCGTCAGCTCCGCCGACGACGTACTTGTGAGGCGCAAGGCGCCCGACTAGAATCATTCGACTTCTAGATTCAGGGATGGTTCAAGGACAATGGCCTTACCGAGCTCGACCCAACGCGTGCTCGCCGAGCTTTCGGCGCGCGGGCTGGAAGCAGATATTCTGATCTCGCCGACGAGCACCCGAACTGCCGCCGAGGCGGCGGCATCGCTCGGCACGACCGTGGCCCAAATCGTCAAATCGCTGGTATTTCTGGTCGATGGGCGGGCCGTCTTAACCTTGATGTCGGGGGTAAACCGGCTCGACGAAGCCAAACTCGCCAAAGCGGTCGACGGAGAAAAAGTGACGAGGGCGAATGCCGATCAGGTGCGCGAGCTTACCACGTTTGTGATCGGCGGTGTCCCCCCGGTCAGCGTTAATTCGGCCCTCCGGGTGGTATTCGACTCAGACCTGCTTCAATACCCGGTGGTGTACGCGGCCGCGGGAACCCCGAACCATAACTTCTCGGTCGAGCCAGCCCGCCTGGCGGACATTGCCCGAGCAACCGTCGCGGATCTAAAAGTAGATTAGAGATCTATCCCTAGTACCATGGCCCGCGTGCTCCCTCTCCCAGAGGGAGAGGGTTGGGGTGAGGGTCGTACCCACGCTTGCTAATAGAGGTACCCAGGCTAGGTAAGGCAGAACCGGTCGCGACCCTCACCCTCGCCCTCTCCCAGAGGGAGAGGGAAGATCCTGCCCCCTCGCTTGGTCAGAAGGGGGGGGGAACGGACCAGCTACCGTCCCACCCCAACCGTCGGAGCTCCGACCGCGACGGCCTTCCAGGACGGCCGAGTGGCTTCAAATTTGGCGATGTCCTGCGTGTGCTGAAGGGTGAGACCAACGTCGTCAAGACCGTTAAGCAGACAATGGCGTCGGAAGGCATCCACGTCAAACGGAGCGACGAGACCCAGACTGTCTTCGACAACGCTTCGCTCGAGATCGACCGCCACGCGGTAGCCCGCGTTGGCCCTGGCCCGAGCAAGAATCTCGGTGACTGTTTCTTCGGGCAAGGTAACCGGCAGGATCCCGTTCTTGAAACAGTTGTTGTAGAAGATGTCGGCGTACGACGGCGCGATGATGGCGCGAAAGCCGTAGTCGAGAAGGGCCCACGGCGCGTGCTCGCGGGATGAGCCGCACCCGAAGTTGCGGCCGGCCACGAGAATTGTCGCATCGGCGTACTGCGGCTGATTCAGCTCGAAATCCGGGTTTGGGGTTCCGTCGGGTAGGTATCGCCAATCGAAAAAAAGGAACTCACCAAATCCGGTCCGCTCCACCCGCTTGAGGAACTGTTTGGGAATGATCTGGTCGGTGTCGACGTTGACCCGATCCAGGGCCGCGGCGACGCCATCCAGGCGAACAAATGGCTCCATCTTTCGCTAGTCCTCGATATTCCAGTCTCGAATGTCGACGAAATGGCCGGTGAGGGCAGCGGCCGCCGCCATCATGGGACTGACCAGATGAGTCCTCCCGCCCTTGCCCTGGCGCCCCTCGAAGTTCCGATTCGAGGTCGAAGCGCACCGCTCGCCGGGCCGCAAGATGTCCGGGTTCATCCCCAGACACATCGAGCATCCAGCCTCGCGCCATTCAAAACCAGCCGCTTCGAAAACGCGGTGTAATCCCTCGGCTTCTGCCTGTCGCTTCACCGGCGTCGACCCGGGAACGACCATCGCTCGAACGTGGGGGCTAACGGTTCGCCCCCGAGCTACTCGCGCGGCAGAGCGCAAATCCTCGATGCGAGCGTTGGTGCAGGAACCGATGAAGACCCGATCCAACGTAATGTCTTGAATCGGCGTCCCGGGCTGAAGTCCCATGTACTCGAGGGCGCGCTCGGTTGCCCGTCGCTCGCCAACGTCCTCGAGTCCGCTCGGATCTGGAACCTGACCAGTGACCGGCACGACCATGCCCGGGTTCGTGCCCCAGGTCACGTGGGGGGTCAGCGATGCCCCGTCGAGCTCGATCAGCCGATCGTACTGGGCCCCTTCGTCGGTCGGCAGTGATTGCCAGGCCGCCACGGCTTTGTCCCATTCGGCGCCCTTTGGCGCGTGCGCCCGCCCCTCGAGGTAGGCGAACGTCTTGTCGTCCGGCGCCACCATCCCGGCTCGCGCCCCGGCCTCGATCGACATGTTGCAGACAGTCATGCGACCTTCCATCGAAAGGGACCGAATGACCTCGCCGGTGTACTCGACGGCGTAGCCGGTCGCTCCGGCCGTTCCAATCCTACCAATGATCGCGAGAATAACGTCCTTCGCCGTCACTCCGTGGGGAAGACGGCCATTGACCCGAATTTCCATCGTCTTCGGTCGGGCCTGGATCAGGCACTGGGTGGAAAGGACGTGTTCGACCTCGGACGTCCCGATGCCAAACGCCAGCGCGCCAAATGCTCCATGGGTCGACGTGTGACTGTCGCCGCAGACAATCGTGGAACCGGGTTGAGTTAGCCCGAGCTCCGGACCGATCATGTGGACGATTCCCTGCTCCGGACTATTTAGATCGTAAAGAGTGATCCCAAATTCCTCGCAGTTACGGGCGAGGACCTGCATCTGTTTGAGCGAGATCTCGTCGGTAATTGGCAGCGACCGAGACCACGTCGGAACGTTGTGGTCCATCGTGGCAACCGTCAGCTCAGGTCGGCGGACAGATCGACCGGCGAGTCGAAGACCGTCAAATGCCTGGGGTGACGTGACTTCGTGGACGAGATGGAGGTCGATGTAGATGAGGGCCGGTTCGTCGGGCACTTCGCGCACGACGTGACTTTCCCAAATCTTTTCGAAGAGCGTCCGGGCAGACATCGATGGTAAACCTCTTCAGAAAACAGGAATCGGCTCCGGCACGAACCCGCGAGCGGCTTCTTCGCCCGCGCCGATTCGGTCGCCACGACATTCTAGTCGAAGTCGAGCCAGCGGGGAAGGATTCGACACGGAGAGATCCCAACCGTCGTGCCGAAGGCGCGGATAGCGACGTCGCCCGATGCTCTATACTTACGTATAAAGTGTCGCCTAGCATGGGCAGCTGCGCCACCTTCGCGGGCAGCACCGACCGGACCATAGTCCCGACGACATATCGGAGGAAGAACCGGTGGATCTCACCTCCGCGTCTGATTCGCTCCCAGTGACCCGTCGACTGCCGCCGATTGCCCGAATTGGGGCCCTGGTGGGATTCCTGGTCGTGGTTGGCGCCGTGATCTGGGCTCTCCAGGGTGGCGTGTCCCTTTCTTCTGACGTACCTCGAGTCGGAAGCGCAGCGCCGAACTTCTCGCTGAGCGATACTGGTGGAAAGGGCGTCAGCCTGTCGTCCTTTCGGGGACACCCGGTTATTGTGAACTTTTGGGCGACCTGGTGTCCGCCGTGCCGCGCCGAAATGCCGGCAATCAACGCGGTGGCGAAAGCCAATCCGAATGTGGTCGTTCTCGCGGTCGACATGCTTGAAGGCCCGGCCCTAGTTCAGATGTATCTCAAGGACATTCCATTGGGCTTCGCTCCGTTGCTGGACCCCGAGGGTCGCGTCGGCGGGCTCTACAAAGTGAGCTCGCTGCCGAGCTCATTTTTCGTGGGACCAGATGGGACGATTCGGGCGATCAACGTCGGCCCGATGGATCAACCGACGATCGAGGCTAATCTTCGCAAATCATCGTAGTCGATGAATCACAAAGAGGTGATTGATCGTGGCAATGCGTTACGTCAACTACATTGACGGCAGCTGGATTCCCGCCGCGAGCGGGACGTACTTTGAGAGTCGCGACCCTGCGACTGGCGACCTCATCGGCGAGGTTACCACCTCCACCCCCGACGACGTCGCGGCCGCCTGCAACGCCGCCGCCCGGGCGTACGACTCCTGGCGACACCTGCCCGCCCCCTCCCGCGGAGACATCCTGTTTCGAACCGGTGAGCTCCTCCGCAAACGCAAGGACGAGTTGGCGCACCTGATGACCCGTGAGATGGGAAAGGTCCTGAAGGAGGCGTGCGGCGACGTCCAGGAGGCGATCGACATGGCCTTCTACATGGGAGGAGAGGGTCGGCGCTCTTTTGGATACACGACGCCCTCCGAGCTACCAAACAAATTTGCGATGGCCGTTCGCGACCCAGTTGGGGTCGTCGCGGCGATAACGCCGTGGAACTTTCCGCTGGCGATTCCGAGCTGGAAGATCTTCCCTGCCCTTGTCCTGGGAAACACCGTGGTCTATAAGCCGTCCACCGAGACCGCGATCGTCTCGTCGATGATCGTGTCCGTTCTAGAAGAGGCCGGCTTACCGCCGGGCGTCCTGAACTTGATCCAGGGACCCGGCGCGAGCGTTGGCAAGGCGCTCGCGACGAACCCCGACGTGACGCTCGTGTCATTTACCGGATCAACGGACGTCGGGCGCCAGTTGCTGGTCGAGACCGCGCCCACGATGAAACGGCTGTCGCTCGAGCTTGGGGGAAAGAACGCGATCATCGTTCTCGAAGATGCCGATCTCGACCTGGCGATTGATGGGATTATTTGGAGCGCCTTTGGGACGACCGGCCAGCGTTGTACGGCGGCCAGTCGAATCATTGTTCAACGCGACATCTACGGCACCCTGGCCCAACGCCTCGTCGAACGAGCTCGCAAGCTGCGGGTCGGCAACGGTCTTGACGCCAACGTCGACGTCGGTCCCGTCGTTAATCGCGCCCAGCTCGACAAGATCGAGCAGTACGTCCGAATCGGAATCGATGAAGGAGCAAAGCTTCTCGTCGGGGGTCGCCGCCTCACCGATGGCGACTACGCCAACGGAAACTTCTTCGAGCCGACCATTTTCGGCGACGTTCAGCCTTGGATGCGTATTGCCCGGGAAGAGATCTTTGGGCCGGTGACCGCGCTGATTCCGGTTGATTCTCTGGCGGAGGCAATCAAGGTAAACAACGACGTTCCCTATGGTCTCTCGAGCGCCATCTACACTGGAAACGTCAATCAGGCCTTTGTCGCGATGCGTGACCTGACGACCGGGTTGGTGTACGTGAACGCTGGAACGATTGGCGCGGAAGTGCATCTGCCGTTCGGTGGGACGAGGGGGACGGGCAACGGTCACCGGGAGGCAGGAACCGCCGCCCTTGACGTCTTCTCGGAATGGAAAACCCTCTTCGTCGACTATTCTGGGAAACTCCAACGGGCCCAGATCGACGTGGCGTCATCGGGGTAGCTTTGCCGGATCCAATCCGCTCACCGCCTCAGGTAGGGCGCGAACAGGGACTCGCGGGGACCGTTGATCGTGTGCCAATCGGGATCAAAGACGCTGCCGGTGTCGGACATTCCCGGATTCAGGGCCCAGGCGAGGAATCCGACGTGGTTTTGGTCCATGAACGAAAGAAATGACCGTTGCCAGGTCCCTCCGGCGTCGTACCCGACCTGAGGAGCGCCCATTTCGCCGACGACCACGGGCGCGATTCCACGCTGCAGGATGAAACCCCAATGATCGTTCCAGACCGCGGGCAAGTTGCCTGGAAACTGCGGTGACGAGAACCAAGTTTCGGGATACACCGACGGCCCGTATTCATGGGGGCTGTACACCAGTCGATTCGGTCGTGCCAGCCGAATTGGACTGGTCATGACTCCCCGAAGCTCGCCCCCGTACCAGTAGGTTTGGCGGTTTCCGTACGTACCGATGCCCTCGACGAACACAAGAACCCGCGGGTTAGCCTTCACGATAGCGTCGCCGGCTCGGGTCGCGGCTCGCCGCCAGTCGATGTGAGGGTCACCAGTACCCCAGTTCGCCCCGTACGGCTCGTTATCGAGATCCATCGCCACCACCGTGTCGTTGCCGTTGTAGTGGTTAGCCAACCTGACCCAGTCGGCAACCCACTGATCTTCAGAATACGATGCGTCGAACCACAGTGGGGGTGCGTAATACGGCGTAATCCGGTGGCGGTCGAGAATTACTTTCAGGCCCAGCGCGCCGCACTCCTCGACGACCCGGTCCAGCACGTCGAGCGAGCTCAGGCCGACCAGATCGGGATTCAAGCGGGGGTTGATCCCAGTTGGACGGAAGCCAGGCTGGATCGCCGCGGAGCTGAACGGTATCCGAACGACGTTGTACCCCATTGCCTTCGTCGTTTCAAGGATGGCACCGTACGACCGCTGATCCATTCCGCCTGGAACTCCGTTTGCCACTTCCATACCGGCCCACGCGACACCAGTTACGTTGACCGCCTTTCCGTTCTGATCGACGATTTGCGTGCCGCAAGTATGCCAGTAATTAAGATGACCGGCGAGTGACGTTGCTTCACCGGCAGGAAGGCCAGGGTCACGCGCGCACGGCGAGACCGGCGGCTTCGGCGCGAGGACCGGCTTCGAAACGACGATACGCGGTGCCGGTGCCGGTGGCGGTAGCGGTGGCGGAAGCGTCCGCGAACCGACGACCGACAATAACATCGTCACGGCAACCGCCATTGTGACGAGAGGCCAGGGCGTTGTTTGAGAATACGATGAGTAACCTTTTCGACGCATTGTCGCTAACCCTTGTATGGGCCGGTGTTTAAGATCGAAGAACCCTGCCCATCGCACGGTCCGTGCCGTCGTCAAGCGCGTCGTCGTAAAACGGTTGCGCAATGACCATGGTTGTCCAGCGATTCATGAGAAAGTCAAGTCCATTTGCCTGACAGTAAGCTGGCTTGTGAACGGAACCAACTGTCGCTTAGAATGGAACGCAAATACCTCGAACGGAGGCATCGCGCACCGCGTGGTGGAATCTAGGAACGACGAGCATTGATCAAAGGCCGATCCCGTTACCTCGGATTTGGCGTCACGATCCTGTTTCTTGCCTTGCTCGTCTGGAAAACTGATTTCAAAGAGTTGGTCTCCGCGCTCTCGGAGGCGAACTACGCCTGGGTGGTACCGGCCGTGGGAACGACCTTGGCCAGCTACGCCCTCCGAACCGTTCGTTGGGAGCGAATCCTCAAACCGATTCGGGTGCTGACATTTCCCACCCTTCTTCCGGTCGTCTTCATCGGCTTCATGGCAAACAACCTGCTTCCCGCTCGGATGGGTGAAGTGGTTCGAGCTTATGCGCTTGGTCGAAAGACCGGCCTGAGCAAGAGTATGAGTCTGGCGACGATTCTTCTCGAGCGACTGTGTGACGGTATCACTCTCGTCGCCGCTTTAGGTTTGGTCGCGCTCCTGTTCCCTCTTCCTGCCTGGGGCCGTCAGGCCGGCTTCCTGGCCGGGGGTATTTTCTTGGTGGGGTCGGTCGGCGCCGCGATCGCGCTCAGCCGCGAGGAGATGACGCTGTCGTTCCTCGAACGAAGCCTCGCCCGGATCCCGGGCAACCTCGGGAATCGGATCCATTCGAGAATTGGTTCCTTCATTGTCGGCCTGGGCGTCCTCCGAAGCGGTCGAGCCGTGATCGCTCTGACCGCGTGGTCGCTCGTCATCTGGACCATTGAGACGTCCACCTACTTTTTCGTTTTAAAGAGCGTGCACCCGGTGCTGCAAACCGGAACCCCATTGATCGCGGCGCTCCTCCTGATGGTGACGGTGAATCTGGGTATTTTGATTCCTTCGGCGCCCGGCTACGTCGGAGCGTTTCAGGCGTTCGGCATACTGGCATTGAGTGCCTTTGGGGTACCGAGCAGCGTCGCCCTCGCGATCACGATCGTCGCACATGCGGAACAGTGGGTCACGGTCACCGGAATCGGGCTGTTTTTCCTGGCGCGCGAGAGCCTAAAACTCGGTACTTTGGCGGTCGACAGTGCCGCGGCGAGCAGTGCACCATCGATGACCGGGGTCTGAGAGTACGACGCAACCGCCTTCTCTGGCCAATCGGGCCGTTCGGATCGACAATCTGCGCTGAGACGGTCCGAACTGATCGGCGTGACATCGTGTCGGAGTAGGACACCACTATGGGGCAGAGGCTCCGTCTGATCGTCGGGATTGGCGTCAGCGTTTTTTTCCTGTACTGGGCCGCCCGCTTCGTTGGTGATGGTAATCTTGGGAAGGCGTTCGAGTCGATCCAGCGGGCGAACTACTGGTTTCTCGCTCCGGCGTTAGTGGCCTATTTTGCCGGCGTGTGGCTC
This sequence comes from uncultured Dehalococcoidales bacterium, assembly GCA_964493975.1. GTDB lineage: Bacteria > Chloroflexota > UBA6077 > FW602-bin22 > CADDYW01 > CAZBQK01. The sequence continues at coordinate 16,971 of CAZBQK010000004.1, forward strand.
CGCGCGATGCGTTGGCGAGTGCTGTTGAAACCGCTGAAACCGTTAGGCGTCTCAACAGTGTTCCCGATCGTCGTGATCGGGTACATGGCCAACGACGTCTTACCGGCCCGGCTTGGCGAGTTAGTCCGCGCCTACGTCCTGGGCGAACAAGAAAATGTCCCGAAAACCTCAGCATTGGCCACAATTGTTGTCGAAAGGTTGTTCGACGGTATTGCCATGCTGATCTTTGTGGCGCTCGTTGGTCTGGTCGTTCCGCTGAATGATCAGGTCGCGGGAATCTTCCGCGTCGCAACTATCCTGTTTGTCATCGCTCTGATTGCGCTGGTCGCAATTGGCTCCTCTCGGTCGCGGGCAATATCCATCGTCAACCACGTCGATCGGCGGCTACCCGAAAAAGCCCGGGGTAAGCTCCAGCCCCTCGCCGAGCGTTTTCTGGTCGGACTCAACAGCCTCCAAGACGGCCGAGCCTCGGCGATGATCCTTGGCCTCTCGCTCGGCGCCTGGTTTTGCGAAGCAACGATGTACCTCGCGGTGGCCCTCGGTTTTGGTCTCTATCTTGGCTTCCCGGCGTTCATGCTGACCACCGCGGTTGCCAACCTTGGCGCGATGGTGCCCGCCGCCCCCGGCTATGTCGGCACGTTTGACGCGTTCGCCCTGGCCGCCCTGGCGTTGTTCCGACCGGATGGGTCCGTTGCCGCGGCCTATGTGATTGTTTTACATCTGGCCCTTCTAGGTCCAGTGACGCTGCTCGGGTTCTTCTACCTCTGGCGCGCGAATTTGTCCCTCCGGACGCTTGGCCAGCGCGCCACGATGACGACGACGAAAGGTACCCCCTCGTGACATCCCAGATTCAAACCTCAACACGGACCGCCCACGTGGGCATTATTGGCGGTGGCGCGCTCGGCTTGTCGGCCGCCTATCGCCTGGTGAAGGCTGGCATACGAGTCACCGTCCTGGAGAAAGACGATGTCGTCGGCGGACTCGCCGCATCGTTTCCGGTCGGCGGCGCGTACCTGGAAAAGTTCTACCATCACCTCTTCCGCTCGGATCGCACAATCACCGCGTTAATCGAGGAGATGGGACTAGGCAGTAAGCTCGTTTGGAAGAAAGCGCCCACGGCTAGCCTTGTTGGCGGCAAGGCCTACCAAATGGACATTCCGGGACTGCTCAAGTTTTCGCCCCTTGGGCCAATCGATCGCCTTCGCCTGATCCTGGGAATGGCCTATCTAAAGTTCATTCAGCGCAACTACGTTGGCCTCGAGGATCAGACCGCCGGCCAATGGATCACCCGATGGATGGGGAGTCGGGCGTACGACGTCGTGTGGAGGCCGCTATTCGTCCAAAAATTTGGGGCGATGGCGGAGCACGTCGCAATGCCCTGGTTTTGGTCGCGTATCTTTTGCCGTAGTCTCGCCCTCGGCTATCTCCGCGGAGGATTTCACCAGCTCTACGCCGCGCTCGATACCCGGGTTCGCACTCTTGGCGGTGACGTCCGAACCGGGCAGAACGTCGAGTCAATCGAGGCGACATCCGAGGGACTCGTCCGGGTCGTCGTCAACGGCGGAGAGATGCAGTTCGATCGGGTGATTTGTACCCTACCAACTCGTCTCTTCATGAAGGTTGCCCGGGGCCTCCCCGACGACTACCGGCAACGGTTCGACTGGGGAGGCTATAATGGCGCGCACTGTGTTATCCTTTCGCTCGATCGGCCGCTGGGCGACAATTATTGGCTGAGTATTCACGATTCGGGCTTTCCATTCCTGGTGCTGGTCGAACACACGAATTACATGCCGGCTTCTGACTACGGTGGTCAACACCTCATCTACCTCGGCAATTACGTGCCGGCTTCCGACCCACGGTTTAAAATGAGCACGGCGGATCTCCTCGAGTGGTACGTGCCATTTCTGAAAAAGGCGAATTCGGCGTTCGATCGGTCGTGGATCAAGAATGCCTGGGCATTTGGCGCGCCTTTCGCCCAGCCGATCGTGACGGTGGACTACCATCAGCACATTCCGCCGAACGAGACGCCTCTGCCCGGGGTGTTCCTTGCGAACATGTTTCAGGTCTATCCTCAGGATCGGGGACAAAACTATAGTATCGAAATGGCCTATCGGGTGGCTGACCGCGTGGTCGCCGAGCTCGCGGGATTACCGATAAAGGTGGGATAAGCGAATGGCAAATATCTGCGTCGTGGGCGGTGCTGGATACGTCGGACTGACGACGGGAGCGTGCTTTGCCGATCTAGGCAATACGGTTGTGTGTCTCGACCTCAATCGCGAGCGCGTCGCTAGTTTGCAGCGCGGGATCATGCCCATCTTTGAGCCCGGCCTCGAGGAAATAGTGATCCGCAACCGAGACGCCGGGCGCCTGCGGTTCACCGACGACTACGTCGACGCACTGGACTCGGCGGAGTTCGCGTTTATCGCGGTCGACACGCCCCCTGATCTAGATGGCGGGGCCGACCTCGATCATTTGCGCGATGCCGCGGCAAGTATTGCCCGACACATGCGGTACCCGTTGATCATCGTCAATAAAAGCACCGTTCCCGTTGGTGCGGGCGACCTCGTTTCAAATATCGTCGAGGCAAATCGTACCGTCGACGTGCCATTTTGGGTGGTTTCAAATCCCGAATTTCTTCGCGAAGGCACGGCAATTCAGGACTGCTGGAATCCCGACCGAATAATACTTGGCGCTTCGGACGAAGGCGCGGCAAAGCGGGTGGCCGAGCTATACCAATCATTGAAAGCCACGATTCTGATCACCGACCTACGAACCGCCGAAATGATCAAATACGCCTCAAACTCGTTTCTGGCCACAAAAATCTCGTTCATTAACGAGATCGCCGCCATCTGCGAGCGACTTGGTGCTGACGTGAAGGAAGTCGCCCGGGGAATGGGTCTGGACAAACGAATCGGATCGTCTTTCCTAGACGCCGGCCTGGGTTGGGGAGGCTCGTGCTTTCCCAAAGATGTTCGAGCCCTCGAATACATGGCGGCGACCAACGGCTGCCATCCTCAGTTGCTTCGGGCCGTGATGGATATCAATCGCGACGCCCGGCGTCGCCTCGTTCAAAAAGTTCGGGACGCCTTGGGCGGATCGCTTTCCGGCGCTCGGGTTGGAGTTCTCGGTCTCTCCTTCAAGCCGAACACCGACGATATGCGCGACGCGCCGTCCTTAACGGTGATCCACCAGCTGATCAGCGAAGGCGCGACCGTCATCGCGTACGATCCCGTTTCCATGCGCCACGCGGCCCGCCTCATGCCATCGGTCCAGCTCGGCTCGACGCCTTACGACGTGGCGGTTGACGCCGACGCTCTCACCCTCCTGACCGAATGGAACGAGTTCAAACAGCTCGATCTTGTTCGCATTCGCGAAAGCATGGCTCGCCCGATTCTGGTCGACGGACGAAACATGTACGACCCGGTCCGCCTGCGGAGTTTGGGCTTCACCTATATCAGCGTCGGTCGGTCCGAATCCACCCCACGTATTCGTGAGCCGGTTACTTCCGAACGGGGCAGCGCCGCGCGTTAACGTTCGTTCCGAGTCTGTAACCCTCCCCGTATAGGTACGATGAAGACGCGCATGCGTGCGAACGAGAGAAGCCTAACGTGGGAAGAAACGCTCGCGAATGAATACATTCGGCTGGTTGTCCTCGGGCAACGCGGATAAGTCACGCCCGCGGGCGACCCCGGCGACGGACGCCCTCGTCGACGCGTACGAAAAGTACGCAACCGCGATCTATCAATTCGCTTATCGAAGACTGGGTAACCGTGAGGACGCTCAGGACGTGACGTCGCAAGTTTTCATGAAGGCGTCGCGCGGGTTCGACGATTCCTACGACGAGGCGTCGCGCCGCTCGTGGCTTTTTCGAGCCGCGCGCACCGCCATTGTTGACATTTGGCGAAGCTATGGTGGTAGTCCGGTGCTCCCGCTGGAGTGGTACACCGAGGACAAGCCACCAGCCCGCCAAACGGCAAGCGACGCCGAGGCTCGGGTCGCGCGGGTTCTGAGCGTCCTGAATCCAACCCAGCGCCGTGTCCTCGAGCTTCGTTTCCTCGAAAGCCGCTCGCTACAGGAAACGGCCCTCGAGCTCGGACTGACCGAGGGAAATGTGAAGGTCATCCAACACCGAGCGCTGCGCCGGGCAGCCGAATTCGACCTGGGGGGACTTGATGGCTGACTGGCCGGACCGGCTGAATCGCTTCATCGATGCGTTGCAGGCGGGACGACGCCCGGAGCGGGGCCAGGCGTCTACACCGGAGGAGCTCGAAGAACTCCGGATGGCGGCCTCAATTATGGGGTCGCGCGCCGAGTTGGCTCAACCGGACCCTGAATTCCTCGATAGCCTGCGGACGAGGCTCCAGATTGCGCAGAAAGCAAAGTCCCGGGTGTCCCGAGCCGGCCTTCTTCGGGCGGCGGGCTACTGGACGGCTGGTGTCGCATCGGGCCTGGCCGTGGCCTGGGGCATAGGTTCCCGACGTTTGATTCCACCTAATCCCGTCCCAGCAACCAATGACGCCCTCCCAGCCGGAAAATGGTTCGCGGTCGCGCCTCTCGCCGATATTGCTCAGCATGAAGTCGTGTCATTTGACGCCGGAGCCGTGCCAACCTTTCTCATCCGTGAAGGGGACACCGTCCGGGCGATGTCTCGGGTCTGCACCCACATGGCGTGCCTGCTCCAGTACGAGGCGTCAGACCAGGAGCTTACCTGCCCGTGCCACGGCGCCACCTTTGACCTGAACGGACGAGTCAACAATATTTACGGGCTGAAGCTTCCACCCTTGCCTCCGATCGACGTTCGTGTGGTCAATGGAACCGTGTATGTTCTCGGAGCGTGACTGGACCTGGGACGTAGATGACGCCTTGCTGGCAACGGTCATCTACGCCGACCTCTTCGATTTTGCGCTTGACGAACGCGAGCTCGCCCGAGATCTGGTGTTCGCGGAGGCGGATCCGAGAGAAATGACGGCAGCGCTTCACCGCAACCTGCTGACTGGCCGACTCATAACCGACGGAACGTACGTCACCCTGCCCGAGCGGGCTGATTTAACCGAGCAGCGCCGGCAAAGCCTCCACCGGGCCGCCAAGCTCTGGCCGCGCGCCCGCCATTTTGGCGGAATCCTGGCCACGATTCCGTTCGTCCGAATGGTGGGCGTCACAGGATCGCTCGCCGCGGATAATCCCCGAGCAGCCGCCGACGTGGACTACGTCCTGATTGCCGCGGTGAATCGGCTCTGGCTTGCTCGCGCGGGAGCAATTGCGATCGTTCGAGTCGCGCGGCAGCTCGGCACCTCGCTTTGTCCGAACTATGTCCTCGCAACAACCGCGCTCCAGCTTGACCGCCGCGATCTGTATACCGCTCACGAGTTACTCCAGCTCGTTCCTTTGTCCGGCCCGAAAATCTATCGGGCATTCCTCGACGCGAATTGCTGGGCTTCGCGATTCCTACCGCACCGCGCGCGCTCTCTCACGATGCCCCCCACTGATTCGCGACGTCGTCGAGTCACCCGTGGGTGCGGAGAAGCCCTTCTCGGAGGACCGATCGGCGAGCGAATCGACTGCTGGGAATGGCACCGCAAGTCCGACCGCCTTACGCAACGCGATGGTGGCGCCCGTTTCACGCGCGAGGTTTGCGAGGGACATTACGGCCACTATCGTGACGAGATTCTCACCCGGTTTGAGCAACAGTGCGAGAGGTTTGGTATTCGGTCGCGACTGATCGAGGCGGGAGCACAGGCGTGAACGACGAGGTTCGGGGAGTCAAGTGATTCAACCGGTCGATATCATAGGCAACCGCACGTCGATCTCTTCTGGCCTCCGACTGGTGACAATCGCTGGAACGGTGGCCACGGTCGTGGCTTGCTGTCTCGATCTGACCTGGAAAATTGCGACAGTCGACGCGCCCTGGGTTGGTGATGTGTTCCGCGGTTTCTACGTTGGTTATTCCGAGGTGGCACTTGGATTGGTCGCCGTTCTAGTTTTCTTGGGGCGACGAAGCGATTCCTTTCGAAAAGGCACGGATCTCCAGGGGGGGCGCGCGATTGTCGTCTTCGGCGGTATTCTCAGCGCGGTCCTCGCGATCAGTGCGTTGAGCGCGATCGCCCCGATCCTTAGCCTGGGGCGGGCGATCGAAGTTGCCGTTGGCGTTGGCTTCGTCTACGCCATGGCTAGCCGGCCAGAATTGAAATACTACCTGGCAGTGGGCTGTCTTGTCGTCATTCTCCTGCAGCTCCCTCTCATCTTGCTTCAAGAGATCACCCAATCCACGTATCCGGTCCACACTCTAACTCCGGGCTTGGGAGCCGAGGTCTTGGCGAATAGTCCCACGTCGCCGGTCGTGATTGAACCCAACGGCATTCGCTGGGAGCGCGGTCAAGGATCTTTCCCCCATCCGAACGTGCTTGGTGGCTTTGCCGCGATCGCCGCCGTGATATTGCTGAGGCCGAGCAACGCGCATCGCCGAACTGCTTGGTGGATTTTCGCGGTCTTGCTGCTAGCCTGGCTTGAGATTGCATTGTCATTCTCAAGGGCCGCTGCTCTTGCCGCGATCCTCGCGACCGCGGTCTGGTTCTCAACCGCTTACCGACAGCGCGTCCGTTCGCTTTCGGCGCCACGGGTCGGTGGGCTACTTATCCTTGCTCTCCTGGCCGTCGTCGGACTACTTAGCCGTGAGATCGTCATGGGTGTCGCGCCGACTGCCAACGATCCAGCCGTCACGCAACGATTCGCCCTGGCGCGGATCGCGATTAGAATGGTCGAGGCACATCCAATTCTGGGCGTCGGCGCCGGGAACTTTAGCCTCGCCGAGCTTCCACCGCCGACGAACGCGGCGTTTGTCGATCCCGTTCACGTCGTGCCACTCCTGGTTGCTGCCGAGGCGGGGATCCCGGCCGGATTGGCCTGGCTCGGACTCGTCCTCGCTCCCGTCATCGTGGCGGCGCGGATGCGCTCCGGCCCCAGCGAGACGTTTCGGTATCGCCTGGCAATCGCCTCGGTCTTGCTGACGCTCGGAGCTTTCGACCATTACTTGTGGTCGCTTCCGCCGGGGCGGACAATGTTCTGGATCGCGCTAGGGGCCGGGGCAGCGGAATGACGGACGTCCTCTTCGGCCAGTCGTACTTTCTCAAATTCGATCCGAAACTATGGGCGACGATGCAGCCGTATCCGCCGCTAGGCACGATGTACGCGGCAAGTTACGTCCGCGATCTTGGTTTCGAGGTGGCGCTTTTCGACGCGATGCTTGCGCCTTCTGAAAACGAGTGGGCCCGCGCCCTGTCTTCCACCCGACCCCGTTACGCCGTTCTTTACGAGGACAACTTCAACTATCTTTCAAAAATGTGCCTACTGCGGATGCGCCAGGCGGCGTTCGCGATGATTGACATGGCTCGATCGCGTAACTGCGTCGTGATCGTGGCCGGCTCCGACGCGACCGACCGTTACGCCGATTATCTCGGTCGGGGGGCCGACTACGTTATTCGCGGCGAAGGCGAACGAACGCTTGGCGAGCTGCTACGGACGCTGAATGGACAGTCCGATATGCCGCTTGAATCGATCGCCGGCCTTACGTATCGGCGAGACGGCGCGGACATAGTTGCTCCCGCGCGTGCCGATATCCGCGATCTCGACTCGCTGCCCTTTCCCGCCTGGGATCTGGTCGACGTCGATCGCTATCGAGACGCGTGGCGACGTCGCCACGGCTTCTATTCGATGAACGTGGCGACGTCGCGGGGCTGCCCGTACCACTGCAACTGGTGCGCGAAACCAATCTGGGGGCAGCGGTACAACGTGCGAAGCCCCGAGAACGTGGTGTCCGAGCTTTCCTGGTTGAAGCAAAGCTATCGTCCCGACCACATCTGGTTTGTGGACGACATCATGGGATTGCGGCCGGGCTGGATCGAGCGCTTCGCGGACCTCGTCGAAGGCGCCGACGCTCGGATTCCCTTCAAGAGTCTCAATCGGGCGGACCTGCTCCTTCGAGGGGACACGGTCCCCGCCCTGGCAAGGGCCGGCGCGCGCATGGTTTGGCTTGGCGCGGAGTCCGGATCGCAGCGCATTCTCGACGCGATGGAGAAAGGAACCCGAGTCGAGCAGATTCGCGAGGCGACGAGCCGGCTTCGGGCCGAAGGTGTCGAGGTGGGTTATTTCCTTCAATTCGGCTACCCGGGCGAAACACGCCAGGACATCGACGCCACGATTCAGCTGGTCCGCGATGGCGACCCCGACGACATCGGTATTTCGGTGTCGTACCCTTTGCCGGGTACGAAGTTCTTCGCCACCGTCCGCGAGCAGCTCGGCGGGCGCCAGAATTGGGTCGATTCAGACGATCTGGCGATGCTATATCGCGGACCGTTTAGCACGGCCTTCTATCGAAAGCTTCACCAGGTGGTTCACAAGGAGTTCCGGGCCCGCAAGGCCTTGAATCTACTGCGGGGATCGGGTCGAACCACCAGATCCACCGGCGTGGTCGTGGCGCGTCGACTAGTAAGCGGGCTGTTCAACCTCCTGACCTTGCCAATCGCTCGCAGACAGCTGGATCGTCTTGCTCGCGCACCTCACCGTGGGCTCGCGCCGCTCGCTCCCACGATGTCTCCGGACGCCGCCTCGCGACCCTCACCGCAGCCGAACTGAGCGCGTGCGATGATCTCCGACCGCCAGCTACTTGACACCCAACGGGCCTTCGACCGGGTCGCGGCCGACTACGACGGTCCGACGGGAAACAACGACGTCGTGCAGCTGATGCGGTCCGCGATGTGGCGGACCGTGGTCGCGACAGTTCCCCGGGGCGGCCACTTACTAGACCTTGGCTGCGGCACGGGTTTGGATCTCGCCCACTTCGTGAGCGAAGGATATACCGCGTTGGGTATCGACTCGTCCGCCTCGATGATCGCCCGAACCCGCGGGCGCATCGCGGAAACCGGAATCGGTGAGCAGGCGGAGGCAATCCACCTTGGCATTGAGGAGTTGCGCAAGCTCGGCCCGCGGAGCTTTGACGGGATCTACTCCGACCTCGGCCCCCTGAATTGCGTTCCGGATCTCACCAGCGTGTCGCGGGCGTGCCATGAGCTATTACGTCCCGGCGGGCACCTGATCGCCTCGGTGATTGGGCGGGTTTGCCCGTGGGAAATGCTGTATTACGCGCTTCGCGGAAATCCGAGACGCGCCTTTCTCCGCCGTCGCTCTGGCGCCGTCGCGGTGGGCCTGCGCGGCGAGACCGTCTGGACCCGGTACTTCTCTCCATCCGAGTTTTCACGAGCCTTCGCTTCCGAGTTTCAGGTCATCACGTACCGATCGCTCGGACTGGTGCTACCACCGCCATACCTGGTCGGAGTGGCTCGTCGGTTTGGTCCAGCGGCGAAGACTTTGACCTGGCTTGACCACCAGCTTGGCGATTTGCCCGTGGCGCGCGACGCCGGCGATCATTTCTTGATGGTACTCCGACGACGCGCTGTTCCGGCTGGCCCAACATGAGCGAGTCCGACGTTCTGCTCAATCGACCGGTCCCCGTCTTTTCTCCGTGGAAACGGATGTATCGCGCTGCCAGTCGAGCTCAGCTGCGCTGGTGGTTTCGGCTCGTGGGGCGTCGGCACCTCGACCGAGTGGTCGTAGAACGCGTCGCGGGATATTCGCTTGTCGTCCTTCCAACGGTATTCAACCCCCGGCTATTCCGAAGCGGGGCTTTCTTCGCCGAATCGCTCGACGCGACGCTCGTGCCGCCAAGCTCATCGGTCCTCGATCTGGGAACGGGAACCGGGATTCTTGGAGTCGTCGCGGCGACCTGGGCGAAGCGTGTGGTCGCGGTCGACGTCAATCCCGAAGCGGTTCGTTGCGCCCGGATCAATGCGTTGCTCAACCGCTGTGACGAAAAGATGGAGGTCTGGCCAGGCGACCTTTTTGAACCGGTCGATGGTGAGAGATTCGACCTCATTCTCTTCAATCCTCCGTTCTACCGTGGCGTCCCGTTCTCGGCTTCAGAGCGGGCCTGGCGATCGATCGACGTTGTCGACCGCTTTGCCGTTGAATTGTCCGAGCACTTGACGCCGAATGGGCGGGCGCTGGTCGTGCTGTCGACCGACGGCGAAACGGGGTCGTTTGTGGCAGGCTTCCATCAAGCGGGGCTGGTCGTCGCCCGCGTCGCGGAGCGGGTCTATCCAAATGAAACCTTTACAGTCTTCGCGCTGAGCGTCCAGCGATGAACCGACGATGCTAATCCTGTATCACCCACCCAGCAGCGCGACCCGGAAGCCGATTCTTCCCATGTCGTTGCTCGCGGTCGGAAGCGTGCTCGAGGGAGCTCACGACTACCGGATCGTCGATGGAAACCTCGAACCCGACCCGGTCGCGGCGGTGGACCGGGCCATTCGAGAAACTGGGGCCGACGTCCTTGCGGTCACGGTCATGCCGGGCCCCCAGCTCAATCACGCGGTACCAGCCTGCCGACACCTGAAGAAGCTGCATCCGAACCTGACGGTTGTTTGGGGTGGGTACTTTCCAACCCAACACTACGAAGCCTGCCTCTCCGGCGACGCGGTTGACGTCGTCGTCCGCGGTCACGGTGAGCTGGCGTTCAAAGACTTTCTCGATCGCCGTCGTAACGGGCGAGACGTCTCTACGGTACCCGGTCTGGCGTTTCGCGACGACCCCTCCGGAGGCGTCAAGGTGAACGGGATGCCAACGATCCCCCATCCAAACCTTCTTCCCGATTTCCCGTATCACCGCGTCGATCTTGGACGGTACGTCCGTCCAACGTTCATGGGACGGCGGACCCTCCCCCATCACTCCAGCTACGGCTGCCCTTTCCACTGTAATTTCTGCGCGGTCGTCAACATGGTCAACGGACGCTGGTTTGCCCAGTCCGCCGAGCGAGTCGCCGCGACCGTTCGCCGGCTTGCCGAAGAATGGAAGCTCGACGCCGTTGAGTTTTATGACAACAATTTTTTCGTCCACGAGGCCCGGACGGCGGAGTTTGCCGAGCGGATAGTAGATCTGAACCTCGGATGGTGGGGCGAAGCACGAATCGACACCTTGCTGAAGTACTCGGACCGAAATTGGGCTCTGCTTCGCGACAGCGGACTCAAAATGGTGTTTCTGGGTGCTGAGTCCGGTTCGGACGAAACGCTGCGGCAAATGAACAAGGGAGGGACCGCCTCGACGGCAAAGACACTCGAAATTGCCCGCATGATGGCACGTTACGGAATCGTGCCGGAGTTTTCCTTCGTGCTGGGAAACCCACCAGACCCGGAGACGGACGTCCACCATACCCTGGAATTCGTGCGCAAAGTCAAAGAGGTCAACCCACGCTCCGAGATCATTCTGTACATGTACACCCCGGTTCCGCTCGCCGGCGAGCTGTACGACCAGGCGAAGGCTCGCGGCTTCAAGTTTCCCGAAACGCTGGACGAATGGATCGATCCGAGGTGGCAGGATTTTTCTCAGCGCCGAAGCGCCAACGTTCCCTGGCTTCAAGACCCGCTTCGGCGCTCGGTCCACGACTTCGAGAGGGTACTGAACGCCTATTACCCAACGTCAACCGATCGGCGACTGCACGGGCCCCGCCGGTGGCTCCTCCGTGCCGCCAGCGCCTGGCGTTACCACACGCGCGTGTACCGAAATCCGATCGAGCTTCGACTATTACATCGTCTGGTCAGCTATCAGCGGCCGGAAACGAGCGGATTCTGAACGATGGTACGATGACCACACCCATCGAAATGCTTCGGCGTCGGGCCAATCGTCTCTCCCACCACATCTACTCCCTCCCGGTCGTCGTGCTCATGCCCCACAGTCGCTGCAACTGCCGCTGCGTGATGTGCGACATCTGGAAAGCAAATCACGATCGCCGCGAGCTCACGACCGCGGATTTGCTGCCACATGTGACGACGCTAAAGGAGCTTGGAACGAAGCGAGTCGTTCTCTCCGGCGGCGAGGCGCTCATGCATTCGAACCTCTGGGCCCTTTGCGCGGCGATCCGCGGAATCGGCGCTCGCATCACTCTCCTTTCGACCGGACTGCTTCTGAAGCGCAACGCGGCGAACGTGGCGACGTGGTGCGATGACGTCATCGTCTCGATCGACGGCCCGCGAAGCATTCACGATCAAATCCGGGGGATTCCGGGCGCGTTCGACCGTTTAGCCGAGGGCGTGGCGGCGCTCAAAGCGGAGAAGCAAGGGTATCCGGTCACGGCGCGATGTGTCATTCAGCGCCGCAACTTTCGCGAGCTGCCGTCGATTATCGCGGTCGCCCGCGACATCGGTCTGGACGGAATCTCCTTTCTGGCGGCGGATGTCTCGTCGGAGGCCTTCAACCGCCCTCTTGGCTGGGACGGCGATCGCGTCGCCGATGTGGCCCTCGACGCATCGGAGGTGGCGGAGCTCGAGCGGATCCTGGACGACACCGTGATCCAGTTTGCCAGGGAGTTCGCGAGCGGATTTGTCGCCGAGAATCCGGCCAAGCTCCGGCGGATTCACCAGTATTACGCCGCTCTCACGGGCAAAGGCGATTTCCCACGGACCGTCTGCAACGCACCCTGGGTTTCATCCGTCGTCGAGGCCGACGGAACCGTTCGCCCTTGCTTCTTCCATCGCTCGTTGGGAAACATCAAGGACCGGCCACTTGACGAGATCCTTAACTCGCCCGAAGCCGTTGAGTTTCGCCAAAATCTCGACGTTCGGGAAAATCCGATCTGTCGGAAATGCGTTTGCACTCTCAATCTAGGAGCTCGAGAACCGGTGTGAGCGGCCAGGAGGTCGCCGAGGCGTACGATCGAATCGCCTCGACGTACGATCGCGCGGTTGAGGGCGATGAATGGGTTCGCCGTCGGTTATGGAACCACTACCTCCGGGTTTTCAAACCAGGTCAGCACATACTCGACGTATCCTGTGGTACCGGCATCGACGCCATCTTTCTCGCCGACCACCGGATCCGGGTGACCGGAATCGACCTTTCGGTCGGAATGATTGCCGAGGCTCGACGCAAGGTCCACGCACGTGGACTCACGACATTTATTGATCTTCGGGTCCTCGATCTGTCCGACCTGTCCACTTTGCCACCGGGATCCTTCGACGGCGCGATTTCTGCCTTTGGCGGATTGAGTACGGTGGCAGACCTCCGCCCCTTCGCACGCGACGTCGCGCGCCTTCTACGGCCAGGAAGCCATCTGATCGCGCACCTGGTGAATCGCACGAGCCTGTGGGAGTGGCTCGGCAGAATCGTCACCGGACGGCTGATCGAGGCACGAAGGATTCCCGTTCAGGAAGTCCGCACCTTCGTGATCGGAGGGCGACCGCTCCCCCATTATCTGTACGGGCCCGACGACGCCTTTCACCGATTTTTTGCGACCAATTTCACTTTGCGGGGGGTCCACGGCCAGGGAGTGCTGCGGCCACCCCACACTATGCGGCGCATTCCGCCGATCGCGTCCAGTGCTCTCGGACGGCTGGAGCGGCTGTTCGAATCCCGTCCGCCATTTCGCGGCTGGGGCCGGTTCTACGTTCTCGACCTCGAGCGGCGGTGATGCGGATCTGCTTCGCCGTCCTCCATTATGATCCCCGGGTCGCGACGTCAGACGTTTATCAGTACCTTGACGACGTTTCCATTCATCGCGAGCTACCAGCCCAGCTGGCCGGTCGCGGTCACGACGTTCACGTTGTCCATCTGTACCCATTCGCGGCCAAAGTGACGGTCGACCGGGCCCACCATCACTTCATTCCAGCCGATCGGATTAGCCAGGCGCTCTCGTTAATCGCGGGCAAGATCGCGAGACGCGACCCGGTTATCTTTCAGCCGGCCGCGCGGGCAATAGGCTTCATCCTGGCGCTTCAGCCGGACGTGGTCCACTTTCACGGCTTGACCCTGACCTGGAACCTGCTCCTCCTGACGGCCCGGCTGAACCGCCGGGTCCCCCTGGTGGTCCACTACCACGGCGGCGCCCCGGCACGCAACCCCATTGCTCGTCTGGCCCAACGGTACGGCGTCCGTCGCGCCTCGCGCTTTCTTTTCACGACCGCGATGCACGCCGAGCCTTTTGTCGATTCTTGCGGTTTGGCTCGGAGCCGAGTCGTCGAGTTCCTGGAGACGTCGACAACGTTCAGGTCTCGCCCGCGACCCGAGGCGAGGCAAGTCACCGGAATACTTGGGAATCCGGTGTTCCTGTGGACGGGTCGCCTCCATCCAAATAAGGATCCGCTCACTGCCCTTCGGGGCTTCGAGCGGATCGCGGCGGAATGGCCGGGCGCTCAACTGTACCTGTACTATCTGACCGACGAGCTTCTGCCGGATCTGAAAGCTTTCCTGGCAACGCGGCCGCCACTGGCCGAGCGGGTTCACTTTCGCGGTCGCGTCTCGAACGCAAAACTCGAGGACGTCTACAATAGCGCGGACTACTTTCTTCAAGCTAGCTGGCGGGAGATCGGTGGCTTTGCTCCTCTCGAGGCGATGGCAACCGGCACGATCCCGGTTATCTCCGACATCCCATCCTTTCGAGCGATGACCGATGGGGGTCGATACGGAATTCTCTTTCCGCCGGGCGATGATCTCGCGCTGGCGAGAGCGGTGCTCGGGCGGTCGGACAACATTCCCGCGCTGTCGGCCGCGGTTCGACGACGATTCGAAGAGGCGCTGAGCTACCCGTCTCTGGGGGGTCAGCTCGAGCGGATCTACGTCGAGTTACGTGCTTCAACCCTACTTTCGTGACGTAGTCCCACGAGGGCGACAGCAGCGCCCGCCACCCGACCAAGTAGCCGAGCTAGCACCGCTCCGGCGATGCCCAGTCCGGGCACGAACGTTAACGCGGCCATGAGAAAGACGACGATCTTCGTTAGGTCCGCGGCGGCCACGATCCGCGGACGATCGTAGTGAAAGGCCAGAAGCAGCACCGGGGTGAGAAAGACGTCGAGCGCCGCGACGCCGAGCAAGGCACGCAAGGGACCGGCCGCGCTCGCGAAAGCCGGACCGTACAGGATAGGGATGACGACGCCCACGACGGGCAGCAGTGCGACTAGTCCAGCCGCCACGACAGCCGAGCGGGCAAAGCTGCGTCGGAGGTAACGTCGCACCGCGCCAGGACCATTCAACGAAGAAGCAGTGGGGAGCAAGACCGTATAGAGGCTTTGGTTGACCACGTCGGCCTTTGATGCGAGGTTCAACGCGAGGGCGTAGGTCCCAAATGCGGTCGGCTCAACCCATTGGCGCACAACCGGAAGGTCGATCTGGACCGCCACGACGCTCACGACGTCGGCGACCCAAATCCACGCGCCAAAGCGGAGAAGCGCGACAAGCTCGCGTCGGACTGCCCCGAAGCGCAGCTGGACAAGTCGGGCATCCGGCGGCAACACTCGCCACCCGACCCACGCGGATGCAAGCGACGTCCCAATTCCTAGGACGACGACACTTGAGAGGAGATTAAGTTGTCCGACCCGAGCCAGCGAGAGGGCGAGCGCGGCGGTCAAACCGGCGTTGGTCATCAGAACGATCGAGAGTCGCCCAAATCGGAGCGTTGCCTGAAGAATCGACGAAAGAGAACCACTGATAGCCGTCGCGACGACGCCTGCCATTGTTAACACCACGAGGCCCGGGAAGTTGGAAGGAACGCCGAATTGGGCCGTTGGTAAGACGAAAGCCATCGCGACGACGACAGATAACACGACGGCAAAAATAACTCGGAGAAGAACGAATGAGGATGTCAGGGTTGGCACGTCGGTTGAGCCAGTTGCGAAAGCCGCGGAAATCCGCTTGACGCCGGCCGCGGTCAGGCCTGGATCGGCCGCCACGCCGGCGACGGTTGCTATGACGCCAAGAAGGGCGTAGACGCCAAAGTCCGCTGGACCGAGCGCGCGCGCAATCGCGACGCTCGCGATCAGCCCAACGCCCAGACGGCCAACACTGGCCGCCGTGACGATCAGCCATCCCCGGGTTTCCCGATCGACGTGATTTCGGCGCTGTCCGAGGGCCGAGCGCACCCGGTCGGACCGCGCAAGGTTCCAGAACCGAATGAAAGGCCCGCCGCCTTGATGGCTTGGCAAGTAACCCCCACGTCGTCGCCCGGGCGACGAGGTCGTTCTCGAACCGGGGACAGCACTCCAACACGACCAGTACAATCCATCGAAGGGAGGCGCCGTGCGTGTTGCCCTCATCGTACCTGGTTTCAGCGCCGACGCGGACGATTGGTGCATTCCGGCGCTGCGCGACTTAGTGGCCCGTCTCGCCCACGTCGACGATGTGCGCGTTTTCTCGTTGCGGTACCCAGCGACGTCGGGACGCTACCGAGTTTTTGGTGCCGAGGTCATCTCGTTCGGTGGGGGGACCGATCGACGGTTTCACGCCATTTCTCTGTGGAAACGGGCGATACTCGCGATCGCGTCGGAGCACCGGCGACGGCCGTTCGACGTCATTCACGCGTTCTGGGCGGACGAGCCCGGCACGATTGCGACTTTAACTGGAAGGTTTCTCCACGTCCCAACGATCGTCTCACTCGCCGGTGGCGAGCTCGTCGGCTTTCGTGACATCAACTACGGCGGGCAGCTCGCTCCGTTTCAGCGCGTAAAAACCGACGTGGCCCTACGCTTAGCCGATGCGGTGACCGTTGGCTCGCGCTACGAGCAGAGTCTCGCCAAAACCCTGATTCCACCCAGTCGCGTTCCGCCGGGCATCGTTCCGCTTGGCGTCGACGTCGAGCGTTTTACGCCATCGCCCGTGGCAAAGGTTGATGGGCAGTCGATTCGGAGAGACTGCTATCGGCGAGACGATAAGATCAACGAGCCGACCGTCCTGAGCGTCGCGTCCCTTGTCGGCGTGAAGGATCACCTGACCCTAATCGAGGCGCTCGCTCGAGCGCGCGATCTTGGGCAATCCTTTCGCCTCGAATTGGTCGGGGATGGGCCGCTACGGTCGAAGCTGACCGATCTCGCCGACCGACGTCGGGTTTCGGATCGGGTTCGATTTCGCGGATCGATTCCCCACGACCGACTGTCCGACGTGTACCGGGCCGCCGATCTTTTCGTCGTCAGCTCTCGTCACGAAGCCCAGGGAATCGCCGCGATCGAGGCGGCCTCATGTGGGCTGGTCGTCGTCGGCACCCGCGTTGGAGTCGTTCCCGATCTCGCCCCTACCGGTGGCGCGGTTCAAACGAGAGACCCTTCAGCACTCGTCGCGGCGATCCTCGGAGCTCTGGGAGGTGAAAACGATCGGCACGCTCTCGGCGCAGCCGCACGATCCCGAGTTCTGCGGGACTTCGACCTCGACCGTTGCACGGCCAGATTTCGGGAGCTTTACCAACGACTCGGGGACAGGGCGATCGTCCTCCATCCGAGGGTCGGATGAGTCCTCAGGACTATCAGCGCCCAAATCGGCGCGATCGCATCACGATCGCCAGCACGGTCCCCGCCGCGGCGAGTCCCGCGAGAGCGACCTTTGTGACGTCGTAGATCGGACGCACCGAGACACCGTCGGGTCCGATCGAAATGACCGCGACCGGGCGTCCAACGGCTCCTCCGCCACCTCCCATTCCGCCTCCGCCGCCAATACTTGGCAAGTTCGACGGGGCTGCTTGAGTCTCCGGGGTCCCCGCTTCGCGGCGAGGTTCGGACCGGCCGAATCCAGTCCCCGATCCAAAGCCCCCGCCCGACGTAACTTCGCTTGCTGTTATAACGGTGTAGCTGCCAGAGGTGATCGGTTCACCGAACACCAGACCGGGCCGAGCCGCCGAGAAGATCCGGTCGACGATGGCAGCCGCGTTCTCGGTTTGCCGAGCGGCGAGGTTCGAGAGTTCGGGAGCTGCTACCCCCTTGTCGACAACCGTTGCTTCATGTGCCAATTCACTCACGACGATTTCTCCTGACCGGAAAAATGACTAGAGCCACCAGAAGGAGGACGATAGCCGCGGCGACGATTCTGAATTGGGCACGTCTAGTCGCATCCTGGATCGCAATCCGTTCGGTCTTCCCGTCTCGAACGACTCGTATCGCGACCGGGCGCTGCCAGGCAATCCCTCCGAACGGAAGTCGAACGACTAGCAAGCGCGCCTCCGGTGTGACGGTTCCACCGGGAGTCTGGATACTCACGCCGTCGATCGTCCGCCACTGAACGACATCAGACCTCTTGATCACGGGGGTCTCCAGCTTTACGCTTCACGCTTCACGCTTCACGACGAAGAAAGTATAACAAACGGGTAAGGTACCCTTTGCCACTTATGAGGGGCTCGACGATTCAGCCGGGCGAACGATGAAAACCGGTACGTCCGCGCGTTGGATGATTCCGGTCGCGATACTCCCCATGACCAGGCGGGTAAGACCACCACTCCCGTGGGTGGACATCGCGATGACGTCGACGCCCCGTTCGCGCGCAACGTCGATAATCGACGTGACGGCCAAACCGAGGACATCGGCGATCTCAACCGTTCTTCCCTTACCTCGAAGGTCGGCCGCAACCTTCTCGAGGTGCGATTTCGCCGCTTCGAGCTCGACGGTTGGGTCAATCACGACGAACGTCGATGGATCGCCGTACATCGGAGGATGGGGTTCGACCGCCTGAACGAAGAGCAAGTTGCCACCGATCGACTCGGCGAGCTCGTCGGCCGCTCGGATCGCGCCGGTGGCCAAATGAGATCCGTCGAGCGGGACCAACACCCGGGGCGCTCGGTCCTTTGGCCACGCGAAGTGGGCGTGGGACGGTACCAGCAGAACCGGAATCGGCGAATGTCGCATGACCTCGTCCGCGACGCTGCCGTAAATCCATCGCCCCAGACCCGATCGACCGTGAGTCGACAAGACGATCACGTCGGCAGCGCGTTCTTTGGCCTCCTCGAGAATCCCATTTGGCGGATCGCCAACCGTCACCGCGGTCTCCACCACTACTCTCGGATCAATTCGTCCGGCCAGATCGTTCACGTGAGTCTGGGCCTGAACGATCTGATCGGCTTGAATCGCAACGTCCTCATCGGTCGCATTTGGGCCGGCTTCTGGGACAACCTGAACGATGACCAGTTTCGCATTGCTCGCACGAGTGATCGCCTCGGCGAACGGAAGCGCTCGTTCCGCGAACGGCGAGCCATCAACCGCGACTAAGATCGAATGATACATTCGGTTCCCTCCCAATCGGAATCAAGGATGAAAGCGGGTCTTGAACACCTTGGTGATGGTTGCGCCTACTTCGAGGTCCCAATCTGAGTTGCGATCAGCCCGCACAGAATCAATCCCCCACCAACGACGAGACCAAGCGAGACAACTTCGCCGAGGGCGATTGACGACATCGCAACGCCGATCGGCGGGATCAGGAATTGAAAAGCGGAAGCTTGCGCTGACGGCAACCGCTGCAAGCCGTAGAACCAGAGGGCAAAGTTCATCGCGGTGCAGCCGACTCCAACGTAGAGAAGCAAGAGCTTGACCGTCATCGTCGCCGCGAAGATGGGGGCAAACCCGCCATTCGTCACGACGAGAACGACAAGCAGAGGAACCGCGGCTCCGCTCGCGATTGCAGAAATTGCAATTGGATCGCCCTTCCGCATGACCTGTCGCCCGACGACCGTGCTACCCGCGATCACCAGGCTTCCAACCAGGGATAATGCCACACCTAGTGGGTTGAGGGCATGCGATCCGCCGAAGCCAGTGGTCGAAAGGTCTGGGAATAGGACGACGCCGACTCCCGCTAGAGCGATGAGACTTCCCGCGATGAGGAGTCTCGGACGCGGAGGCGAGAGAAACGCGGCCGTCCCGAGGGCGACCCAGAGAGGGTGGGTGTTGTTGAGCAGGCCGTTGACCGAAGCCGGGAGGAGACCGAGCGCAATCATCGCGATAATCGAGCTCCCTGAAAAGCTCATTAGGGCCAGCGCCCCGATTCCCAGCCACCGATCCCGGATCTGACCGACGAGAGACCGGCCTTCTCCCCGGAGGAACACGATAACGCCGAGAGTCAGAAAGGCGAAAAACGCCCGGCAAAAGGCAACCTGCATCGGCCCGACCGCGGCGACGGCGGGTTTGCCGGCCGGATAGAGAGATCCCCAGAGGAATGACGCGGCGATGACCGCGGCGTAGCTCCGCCACGGATGACCGTGGCGGAGCGTGACGTCGACAGACGCTGCTAGTGACATTGCAGTGGGCCCTCGATCAGCCAAGATTCAGGTCCTTCCTGGACCAGGCGAAGGGCTCAACCGATTACGCCCCCAATCGCGCCTGGACCTCGTCCCACACGATCGGATTGACCAGGCCAGCCGGGCGTTCCCCCCGAGCGTAGCAAACTAACGATTCGATGACTTGCGCGCGCTGACGGGGAGGCGTGGCGTTAGACGTCCCGGCGAGGTGCGGCGTCACGATCACGTTATCCATATTCAAAAGTGGATTCGCTGGATCCGGCGGCTCCTGCTCCAGGACGTCGAGGCCAGCCGCGGCGATCCATCCCTCACGCAACGCGCGAATCAGAGCGTTCTCGTCGACCAGACGACCTCGGGCGGTATTCACAAAGATAGCGCTCGGCTTCATTATTCGAAACTGAGCTTCCGACATGGCGTGAAACGTCCGAGGATTCAGCGGAAAGTGACATGACACGTAATCGGAACGGCGCAAGACGTCTTCAAACGACGTAAGCTCGACGTCCATTTCTTTAGCGCGAGCGGGGTCGACGAACGGGTCGTACGACATGACCTTCATCTTGAAGGCTTGGGCCCGCCGGCCGGTCTCGCGCGCGATATTGCCGAATCCGAGCAAGCCAAAGGTCTCTCCAGTCAGCGGGCCAATCGGCAAGAGACCTCGCGGATCCCACGTACCTCGCTGGGCGCGTCGCTGCCCCTCGTCGAGCTTACGGTTCAAGGCAAGAACAAAGGCAATCGCGTGGTTGGCGACCTCGTCGACGCACTGGACGGGCAAGTTGATCACGACGACGCCGTACTCCGTGGCCGCATCGGAGTCGACCATGTCGTATCCGGTGCTCGGTTGGAGAACCGCTCGGCAGCGGTCTAACCGGCGAATCACCGACTGATCGATTTGTCCCCACCGATTGACGACAAGATCGGCATCCCGCAATCCCGCGACGAGACCGTTCGAATCGGATGCCTCGACAACGATCAGCTTAGCGCCGACTGCCTCGAGCGCGGCACGTTCGTCGTCAAGGTCGCTGACCGGATGGCGAGACGCGATTGCGACAGTTATTGGGCGAGGCATGAATCCGTCCTCCTCAATGTGTGTGCTCTGGAACGGTCCCAGGTGGCGGGAGCAATCATATCGCAGGGATGGCTTCGCGCCTACTACAGTTAGCAACGGCCGTCGATCGCGAAAGTCTGCCCGCCACCGAGGCGTCGCGCCGTATCTCGTTTGCTATAATCCGAACCATCGCGCGTCGACAATTCGGCGGAACCGGAGACATAGCGTGCGAACCGGACGTTTCCTGGGGTCATGCTTAGGATTGTTACTTCTGGCGCTTCTCACGGCGTGCCAGGGAGTCGGATTCAGCGGTGCAGCTGGCCCAGCTACTCCAACTGCCGCTGCCACGGCATCGCCCGCACCAGCCGCGAACCTGAACGAAATGGCCATCTCGGCGGCGGAATCCGCGGCCGTCGCCAACGGTCGTGACATGGTGTGGGGCGCTGTTTCGAACTGCACCTGTCACGAGTATGTTGGCACCTCCAGCGTGGCGGCAGCCGTCGACAACGCAAAAATCGACGCAAATGTCCAGGAACTAACCGAGACGGCGAGTGACATCTTCTTTTACGTCACATATGACCCCCGAGTTACAACGAAAGACCGAGTTGTCGCGGCGATCAAAAAAGGTGGGGGTCGAGTCAAGGCCGGACCACCAACCAGTCTGACCGAATAACAATCGCAGGCGAATCGCCTTCGATCAGCTACACCAAATGGGAGGAATAAGTGACCGACGTTATGCGGGTTGCCCTCGGCCAGTTCAATCAGGCCACCGACGAACGATTGCGATTTGCGCAGCAGCTGGGGGTCGGCGGCGTTCTCTTAAACACCCCGGTCCTTCCGGGCGAAAAGCGCTGGGAATACATGGATCTCGTGCGGCTGCGCGCCACGATCGAGGGCTACGGACTGCGCCTCGAAGCGTTAGAAAACGTCCCGCTGAAGTTCTACGATCGAGCAATGCTGGGATTGGCCGAACGCGACGAACAAATCGAGAACTATCAGGAAACGATTCGCAACGTCGGACGCGCCGGTATCCCGATTCTTGGCTACCACTGGATGCCCAACAGCGTCTGGAGGACGTCGACGGCCACCCTTGGTCGGGGCGGTGCCCACGTGACCTCCTTCGATCTGGACATGGTTCGCAACGCGCCCCTGTCCCACGGCCGAGTATTTTCCGAAGATGAGATGTGGCGGAACTACGAAATCTTTTTGAAGGCAGTTCTTCCCGTCGCCGAAGAGTACAACGTTAAGCTCGCCCTCCATCCTGATGACCCGCCGGTCGAGTCACTTGGCGGCGTCGCGCGACTATTCCGCGACTTCGAAGGTTTTCGACGGGGAATCTTGGAAATCGCCCCGAGCCCAAATCACGGTCTCGATTTCTGCATGGGCTGCTGGTCCGAGATGGGCAAAGGCGTCATCGAGCCGATCAAGTACTTCGGTTCGCGTGGAAAGATCTTCTACGTTCATTTTCGGGACGTTAAGGGGACGGTGCCCAAATTCCAGGAATGCTTCATCGGAGAAGGCAACGTTAACACGGTCGAGGCGATGCGAGCGCTCAAGAGCGTTGGATTCACCGGATTTCTGATTGACGATCACGTTCCGCATATGGTTGACGACTCGGATTGGGGCCATCGCGGACGGGCCCACGCCACGGGCTACATTCTGGGGATGCTCTC
>CAZBQK010000004.1:39862-57013 GCA_964493975.1 uncultured Dehalococcoidales bacterium
GCGGACGAATACCGGTAGTATCGGTTGAGGACGACGAAAACGTAGGTCTCGGTTTCCAGGTAAGGCGGGATTCGTCCGAATCGGTCGACCGCACCGGCTCCAGCGTTGTAGGCGGCGAGGCTCAGCTCGAGATCGCCGCCGTACTTCCTTAGCGCCCCGGCGAGGATACGAGTACCATCGCGGACGCTCAGATCCGGATCGTACGAGCCGTTAACGACCTGCATGAGGCCAATCGCGCCCTTTTTGCTGGTGGCCGAGGGATCTCCACCACTTTCGGTCATCATGACCGCGGCGACGAGGTTCGGATCGAGACCATTTTCCGTGGCGTATCGATCGATGAGGGACTCCCAGCGGCGAACGGTTGCCGGGACCTCCGGACCAAGTGACGTGGCCTGAACCGAGGACGCTTCTCTGGTGGGTTGCGCATCAATTGATTGAACCGTGGGAACAGCGCGAATAAGCGATTGTGTCGGAGGATTCACGACCGGCAATCGGGGTATTGGCGTGGCGGTGGGTGCGGAGTTTGGCACGACGGCGTTTTGAACCAGTCGATCCAAAGCAAAGCCGTGGGCCCACTGGTCGACCGGAAGGCCATTTGAGCTCGTCGTGGAAGGGTTGGACTGCAGCTTAAGCGTTCCGGACGCGGCGGAGACTCGGTCGAAAGGCTCGATCGGGCTTGACGTCATCGAGGCGCTTGGGCTCGCGACGATGGCGACCATGATGACCGCGCCGGACGCCACGGCCAGGAGGACTCCCTCCGTCCACCACCCCACGAATCGCCACCTTCCCAGTTACAACGCGCGGTCGAAACCCGGCAGTTCCGTTGCTGCCGAACAGCGTGGCGATTATAGGAATTGTTGGGCGTTAGGTCAACCGCCTTTTGGCCGTACGTCGACCAGTCCTTTGGCGACGAGATCGAACTCGAACGACTGACTGTCGAGCAAGGTACCGCGACAGACCGTTGGCGTGCCCGTCTCGACTGGCGCGACGAAGTGGCCAAGCACCTGTTCCCAGAGCCACCGGGGAACAAGATCCGTCTCGCTCGGGTAGCAAAAGCCAAACAAGGTGAGGTAGGCCAGGAGCAGCCGCGGATAGGGGGCCAGATGCCCGTGCAATCGGTTCCAGTCCAACGTCTGCCCGGTGGCTCGAATCAGGTGGACGATGTCGGAGCCGTCAAAACGGTGGCGCGCGGCGATAAAGACCTTGCTCCAGAGTAATTCCTCGGGGGCGGCAACCAACGTTGCAACATCGAAAAGCCGGGTAGGAACTCCGTGTTGGTACCAGGTCGAGTCGACCTCGTACTCACCCTGCGCGATGTGGTGGACGAGGTCGATCTCGCTGTCGCGGAGGGCGACTCGTGTCTGAACCGCGTCCCGTCCGACGACTCGGCCACCAAGTGTACGTAAGGTTTGGACGCACCGCTCGACCTCGGATGGCGCGACCATCAGGTCGAGATCGAGCGTCGAGCGTCCAAGTTGGGCATAACGATCGAGTGCCCAGGCGCCTCCGACGACGAAAGGCACGCCCGTCCCGGCGAGAGCGCCAAGGGCAGATCCATATTCCCGTCGGATCGACTCCGGTACGAGCACCGACATTGTGGCCCACCTCCCGAAAGAATCGCCAAGCGACGGACCGGTGAATCTCGACCGGTCGCACGCCGCGTGCCGACGCTGGGACAAGTTACTTGTAACAGCTTTGACACTCATCTAATGCAACTCATGCACGAATCATACGTGCCGCTGTTAGTCTCAGGAAACGGCGAAACGGAGCTTGGCTTTCTCGTATTGTGATAGTTCGGCTCGTTATTGCAGCCCGCATCGCCGGCCCGAGTATCATGTCCGGGCTGGGTCCGGCTTTGAGGCGGGGAGGGACGATGGCCGAGCAGCGTCGCGTTCTCGTGGCTGACGACGAGCCAGACCTGCTTTATGCGATCAAACTGTACCTTGAAGACGAGGGATACACGGTCTTCACGGCAGTGAAC
This sequence comes from uncultured Dehalococcoidales bacterium, assembly GCA_964493975.1. Lineage (GTDB taxonomy): Bacteria > Chloroflexota > UBA6077 > FW602-bin22 > CADDYW01 > CAZBQK01. The sequence continues at coordinate 41,844 of CAZBQK010000004.1, forward strand.
GGCTACGAAGCGCTCGAAGTCCTGAAAGAGCGGCTTCCGGATGTCGTGGTTCTCGACGTGATGATGCCTGAGCTCGACGGCTTCGAAACGCTCCGACAGCTCCGCGAGACGTCGGTCGTTCCGGTCATCATGCTGACCGCGAAGGGCGAAGAGGGCGACAAGGTGCGTGGCTTAAGTCTTGGAGCTGACGATTACGTCACGAAGCCATTTAGTCAGCGCGAGCTGCTGGGGCGGATTCAAGCGGTGATTCGTCGGGCCGAGATGCCTCGTAGTCTCCCAAAGACGCGAATCAAGATCGACGACCACTTATCGGTCGACTTTTCCCGAGGCGAAGTCTACCGGGATAGCGAGAAAATTACCTTAACGCCGACCGAATATCGGCTGCTGTACCATCTCGTCTCAAACCCGGGACGCGTCCTCACCAACGAGACACTTTTAGTCCGCGTCTGGGGACGCGAGTACCGAGAGGAAGACCATTACGTCCGATTGTATATTAGCTACTTGCGGCAAAAGATTGAACCGGATCCTTCTCACCCCCGGTACATCCAGACCGAAAAGGGATTAGGCTACCGTTTTGTCGATTATCGCCGAGCGCCCCTGGCAAGTTGAACCTCGCCGCCAATACGAAACTGGATCCCCATGCTTGAAAGGGTAACCGCGGGTGACGCCCTCCATCGAGTTATCCGCTCGCTGACCGAGCGGCGTCCCATCGACGACATTCTCGCTGAAGTTCTGTCCCAGACGCGAGCGATGTTGGATGCGGCGGAAACGTACATTCTCATTAAATCCGAGGATCGCCTGGTGATCCGTGCATCAGACGGTCTGACGGTCGGTCCCCAGGGCCGTCGATGGATCAAAGAGGCCGAAGGGATCGAGGGGCAAACCGCCCGGATCGAGGAACCGGTCGTCTCGACTGACGTTCAACACGACTCCCGGTACCTCGATCCTTTCGATCGCCCGGAGCCAATCGGCTCAATGCTCGCGGTACCCCTTGTCTTACGGGGTCTCCTCCTTGGGGTCCTCGCGAGTACCCGACGCCAGCCGGGTCGGTTTGCCGGCGTCGAGACCTGGTGGCTCGAGGTGTTCGGCGGACTCGTCGCATCGGTTATTGCCAGCGATCAGGCCTACCACGTCCAGGAGCGGCGCGCCCGTCAGGCCGAAACGCTTCTTGCGCTGAGCACCCGCGACGATACGCCTGCCATCTCGCAGCACACCGTGGATGAGGTCGCTCGGGCAATCGGAACCGACCGCTGCGGTATTCTGCTCCTTTACCCGGACAAGAACGCTTTCGAGCACACCTACTTTTGTGGGGGCAAAATCGACGCGTCGACCGTGCCGGAGTTATCGCTGAAAGATGTCGGGGCGTTCGCCGACGTGGTGAGGACGGGACGAACCTTCACCTGGCGCGATATCGGAGGTGATGCCGCCCTGCGCGACCTGCCTTTCCTCAAGGATGTTCACTCACTCGTCGCGACGCCGGTGCGCGTCTCGGGGGAAGCTCGCGGCGTGCTGTACGCGGGAACCGACTTCTCCAACTGGTTGGACGGCGACGAAGCGTTCCTCGAGCTGGTGGCGACCCGGATTGGATTGATGATCGAGCGGAGCGAGCTGTACGAACGACGGCGTGAGGTAGATCGGCAGCAAGTTCAGATGGCGGCGCGCCAGGAGTTTCTAGGCATCGTGAGCCACGAGCTCAAGACGCCGGTCGCAGTCATGAAAGCCTACACCGAGCTCCTCCTTCGACGCGCCGAACGAGCGGGGCGGACGTCGGAAATCGACGTGCTGCGACGTATGACCGACCAATCAGAGCGGATGCTCGCGATGATCGAGCAGCTGCTGGATTTGCGGCGGCTTGAGGCTGGCCTCCTCACCTTTGAAGAAAGCCACTTCGATCTCACCGAGGTCATTCGTCGTATTGCCCACGAAATCGAGTTCGCGTCCGGCTCCCATTCGATCGTCGTCGAGGGATGCGGCCGGGCGGTGATTCGAGCCGACCGGCGGCGCATCGAGGAGGTCTTCACGAATCTTCTCGACAACGCCGTGAAATACTCGCCATCTGGAGGAACGATCCGGGTCCGCATGACCCAGCACGCGGCCGGGACGCCGGAGGCGTCAATCGATGTGTCGGTCCAAGATGACGGCCCGGGGGTGGCCCTGACGGACCGCGAGCGGGTGTTCGAGCGTTTCTATCAAACGACCGGACGCTTACATAAAGGACGGACCGGACTCGGCCTGGGACTATACATCAGCCGAGAGCTCGCCCGCCGCCACGGGGGCGACATCTGGATTGAATCCGAGCCCGGCCAAGGCGCGCGGTTTGTCGTTCGCCTTCCGGTTGCCGGTCCCACGACAACTGAGTAGACTCTTTTTTGACGCTGTCGATCCATCAGTTTATACTAATAGTGGTTTAGTGTGATCCCGCCACAGGTGCCGCGAATGGTTGAAAGCGTCACGCTTTTTTACAACGAGAGTTGTCCCATCTGTCTGCACGCGCGCGATAAGCTGGCCGACCTGATGGCCGACCGCCAGATCGCCTTTGCCGCTCGCGAAGTAACGACCGACGTCAATAACCGTGATTACCTCATTCTCAGTTCAGGCCAGGTCGGCGCTCCAGTAGTATTGGTCGATAAGCGGGAGGTCGTTGGCCTGGATCGAGCGCGCCTCCAAAGACTACTCGGCGTCGACGTGGGGCAAGAGCACCCCGCACACTGGTAATTTCGCTTTCGTGTGGCGCCAGGGCGCGCTTCCCGTTCATTTTCTCCGTCTGATTTTGTTGGTTTCTGTCTGCGTCGTCGCTTGTCGACCTAGTCCTGGTGAGCCGAACGGCTTTGTAAGCGTCCCAGCCGGTGCACCGGTCGTCCGACTCATTGTCGAGCCGGACGAAGGGGCGCAACCAGTGGTGCATTTTGTCGAAGGCGCGCGACACACTCTGGACGTCGCGATGTATTTGCTTAGCGATCGGTCGATCGTCGCTGCTCTCGAATCCGCCGCCAAGCGTGGCGTCCACGTCCGAGTGATGTTCGAGGAGCACCCATACGGAAACGGCCCGGGCAACGGCAGTTATTTTCAGCGTTTGCGAAGCGCGGGCGCGAGTGTCGCCTGGAGTCCGGCTCAGTTCAAGCTCAGTCACGACAAGTACGCGGTGGCCGATCGGCAGGTCGCTCTAATCGGGACCGCGAATTGGACCACTTCCGCATTCGGCAGCAATCGCGAGTATCTGGTTGAGGACCAGGACACGACCGACGTCGCTCAGCTCGCGGCCATTTTTGAAGCCGACTGGAGCCGTCAAAACGTCTCAATCGACGACCAGCGCCTCGTCATTAGCCCAACGAACAGTCGGTCGGATTTTATCGCGTTGATTCGTAGCTCGGAACAGAGTCTCGATCTCGAGGCGGAGGAGATGCAAGATCCGGAGATCGAAGACGCGCTGATTCAGGCGGCTAAGCACGGAGTCGAGGTGCGTGCCATCGTACCCGCGCCAACCGCTGGATCAGATGCGAATGGACCAGGTCGCCAGAAACTTCTCGCAAACGGAGTTAAAGTCCGGCAGCTCTCCAATCCGTACGTGCATGCAAAGGACATAATCGTCGACAACCGGGAGGCATTTATCGGGAGTGAAAACATTTCGACGCAATCCCTGAATAGCAACCGAGAGGTGGGAATCATCTTGGCGGATCAATCCGCCGTTAGTCGACTGAAGGAAACCTTCACTCGCGATTGGGGAGCGGCAGCGTCCTGACGCGTCAGACTCGCTCTTGACGCGTCGTCCTCTTTCGTGGTATAGTATCGTGTCCCTGTCTATCTTCCTCTCTTTAAGGAGTGTACACGTATGGCGGTTGCAACGGCCAATCAGGCAGTCGCGCTTGGCGTAGAGCCCAACGGCCACCGCAAGAACTATGCACGCATTAGTGAAGTTCTGGCGATGCCGAACCTCATTCGCGTGCAGACCGATTCGTTTCGCTGGTTCCTTGAGGAGGGGCTCAAAGAACTCTTTGCCGAAGTTTCCCCCATCACGGATTTTACCGGGAAGAACCTCGAACTGCAATTCCTAGACTACGTTATTGGTACCCCCAAATACGACGAGATCGAGTGCCGCGAGCGAGATATGACCTTCGCCGCGCCTCTCCGGGTGCGAACGAGCCTATTAGCAAAAGAATCTGGCGAAATCAAAGAGCAAGAAATCTTCATGGGGGATTTCCCCATGATGACGGAAACTGGCACCTTTGTGATCAACGGCGCCGAGCGCGTCGTGGTCAGTCAGCTCGTCCGCTCCCCGGGCGTCTATTTCACGTTGGAAGAGGACCCGACGACTGGTCGCGAGCTCTGCTACGCCAAGTTGATCCCTAATCGGGGCGCCTGGCTCGAGTTCGAAACGTCAAACAAGGATGTGCTGTCGGTCAAGGTTGACCGCAAGCGAAAGATTCCGGTGACGACGCTCCTCCGGGCCGTCGGCTACGCGAAAGACGATCAGATTCTCGCCCTCTTTGAGGACGTCGACGTCGGCGACCGACGCTATATCCAGGAAACACTGCAGCGAGATCCGAGCAAGACCCAGGACGAGGCACTGCTCGAGTTCTACCGTCGATTGCGGCCGGGTGACCCGCCGACCGTCGACAACGCGCGGAACTTGTTGAACTCCTTGTTCTTTAACTTCCGACGATATGACCTGGGGAAGGTTGGCCGGTATAAGCTCAACAAGCGACTTGACAACGACGTGCCGATCACTCAGCGGGTTCTGACGAACGAAGATCTCATCAAGATCATCGCGACGATGGTTAAGTTGAATCTCGGCCAGGGTCGGCCAGACGACATCGACCATCTCGGAAACCGGCGGGTTCGGGCCGTCGGCGAGCTCATTCAAAGCGCATTTCGAGTCGGCCTCCTTCGCATGGAACGAGTCGTCAAAGAGCGCATGAGCATCCAGGACCCGGAAACGGCAACGCCGGCTGCGCTCATCAATATCCGGCCGATCGTGGCTGCGATGAAAGAGTTTTTCGGCGGCAGCCAACTCTCCCAGTTCATGGACCAGACCAACCCGCTTGCCGAGCTCACTCACAAGCGGCGACTCAGCGCCCTTGGGCCTGGTGGACTGAACCGCGATCGCGCCGGAATGGACGTCCGCGACGTCCACCACAGCCATTACGGTCGGATTTGTCCGATCGAGACGCCTGAAGGTCCGAACATCGGTCTGATTGGTAGCCTGGCCACCTACGCTCGAATTAACGAATACGGTTTCATCGAGACACCGTATCGCGTCGTCCGAAAGGATGTGCCGAACGAATCGGAGAGCCTCATTGGTCGGGTGACCGCGCAGCGGGTACTTGATCCAGCGACCCAGGCACTCGTCGTCGACGCTGGCACCCCGATCGATCGCGCCGTCGCACGTAAGTTGACCAATCTGTCCCTGCCGCGGATCCCGGTACGGCCATTCGCATCGTCAGAGATTCGCTATCTGACGGCCGACGAAGAGGAAAAGTGGCTCATCGCCCAGGCGAACTCGCGGCTGGATGCAAACGGCGATTTCGTCGACGAGCGAGTTGAGGTTCGACACGGCGAAGTCTTCCTGATCGAGGTTCCGGATCGGATTCAATACATGGACGTGTCGCCGAAGCAGATCGTCAGCCCCGCCACGTCGCTCATTCCGTTCCTCGAACACGACGACGCCAACCGGGCCTTGATGGGCTCGAACATGCAGCGGCAGGCCGTGCCCCTCATTCGTCCGGAGTCGCCAACGGTGGGCACCGGAATGGAGTGGCAGGTCGCGCGCGACAGCGGTCAGGTTGTTCTGGCACGCAACGACGGCGAAGTCGTTAGCGTAACGTCGCGGGAGATCCAGATCCGAACGAGTGAGAGCGAAGTCGATACCTATCGCCTCACGAAGTTCTCGCGCTCGAACCAGGGTACCTGCATCAACCAGAGGCCGATCGTGTCGGTCGGCGACCGGATCAAGGCGGGTCAACCGCTGGCTGATAGCCTATCCACGCAGAACGGCGAGCTCGCGCTCGGTCAAAACGTCCTGTGCGCCTTCATGTCCTGGAACGGCTACAACTTCGAGGACGCGATTATTCTCAGCGAGACTCTCGTTCGCGACGACAAGTTCACCTCGATTCACATTGAAAAACACGAGGTCGAAGCCCGTGACACGAAGCTAGGTCCCGAGGAGATCACCCGCGACATTCCCAATGTTGGCGACGAGGCTCTGCGCGACCTCGACGAACGAGGAATCGTTCGCGTGGGCGCGGAGGTCGCGGCCGGCGACATCCTGGTTGGCAAGATCACGCCGAAGGGCGAGACCGAGCTTACCGCGGAAGAGCGGTTGCTGCGCGCGATCTTCGGCGAGAAGGCACGCGAGGTCAAGGACACCAGTCTCCGAGTGCCGCACGGCGAGCGCGGGAAGGTTGTCGACGTACGGGTCTTCACCCGCGACGGCCACGACGAGCTGCCGGCCGGCGTCAACGAGCTGGTCCGGGTGAGTATCGCCCAGAAGCGAAAGATCTCGGAAGGCGACAAGATGGCGGGTCGCCACGGCAACAAGGGTGTCGTGTCCCGAATTGTGCCGGAATCAGACATGCCGTTCCTCGACGACGGAACGCCGGTGCAGATCATCCTTAATCCGATCGGCGTACCGTCCCGAATGAACGTGGGGCAGATTCTCGAAACCCACCTCGGGTGGGCTGCCGAAGCCCTCGGGTTCAAAGTGATGACGCCGGTGTTTGACGGTGCCAAAGAGGATGAGATCATCCAGGATCTCACCTTGGCGCACCTACCGACCTACGGTAAAGCTCGACTGCGTGATGGACGGACGGGAGAATACTTCGATCAGGAAGTGACCGTCGGAAGCATCTACATGCTGAAGCTGATTCACCTCGTGGAAGACAAGATCCACGCCCGATCGACGGGTCCGTACAGCCTGATTACTCAGCAGCCACTAGGTGGGAAGGCCCAATTTGGTGGACAACGATTCGGCGAGATGGAGGTGTGGGCGCTCGAAGCGTACGGCGCGGCGCACATCCTACAAGAGATTCTCACGGTCAAGTCCGACGACGTCGTCGGTCGGGTTAAGACCTACGAGGCGATCGTCAAGGGCGAGAATATTATGGAGCCGGGAGTTCCCGAATCGTTCAAAGTGCTCGTCAAGGAGCTTCAGAGTCTCGGACTTGCCGTCGAAGTGCTGAACGAGGACGAAGAGCGAATCCAGTTCATCGAAGACCAGTCCGCGGACGATTCACTGCCAGATCTTGGAATCAGCCTGTCCCAGCCTGAACTGGGGGAGTAATTACGGGCAGAAGTCAGGAGTCAGGAGACAGAACTCAGGAGGGGAGAATTCTCCCATTCCCCATTCTGTCTCCTTGCTCCTGACTCCTGACTCCTTCTGGAGGAATGGTGCTCGAAGTCAACGATTTTAATACGGTTCGGATCAGTCTCGCCTCTCCGGAGCAGATTCGATCGTGGTCCTATGGTGAGGTCACGAAGCCCGAGACGATCAACTACCGAACCCTCAAACCAGAAAAAGACGGGCTGTTTTGCGAGAAGATCTTCGGTCCCACGAAGGACTGGGAATGCTATTGCGGCAAGTACAAGCGCGTCCGATATAAGGGCATTATCTGCGACAAGTGCGGGGTTGAAGTCGCCCGAGCGAAGGTTCGTCGCGAGCGCATGGGCCACATCGAGCTCGCCGCGCCGGTAAGCCACATCTGGTTTGTCAAAGGGACGCCCAGTCGAATCGGGCTTCTGCTCGACGTTTCGCCTCGAAGCCTCGAGCGCGTCCTTTACTTTGCTCAGTACATCATTGTCTCGCTCGACGAGGAAGCCCGTAAGCGAGAATTGGAAGATCTCGAGGCTCAGCTTCAGGATCTTGGTGCGGATTCCGAGGGCAAAGCCCTCGGCCGAACGGCCGAGATTAACGCTCGGTTCGAGGCAATGCGAGCCGAGCTGACTCAACGGCGCGAGTCCGAAGAGGCGATCCTCGAAGCGCGTCGCGATGGTGAGATCGAAGAAGCGCGCAACGCTCAGCGGACGCTTCGGGCCGAGCTGGACACGGTCGTCAACCAGGCCGCACCTCGAGACGTCGATTTCCTTGGCCAATCCGTGGTCAAGTTCGACCAGATGGTCAACGCCGACGTTCTGCGCCGTCTGGATGAGCTTGCCGGCGAGCGGCTGCAGTCAGTGCAGCTGAACTTCGAGGCGGATCGCGAGAATCTTCGCGCGCGAGTTGGCGCCGAGATCGATCAGGGGCGCCGCGCGGCCGATCACGAAATTGCCGACATCCACGCCCGATCCGGTCTGGAGATTCAGAAGAAGAAGGAAGCCCTCGAAACGCAAATGGCAGATCTGGAAAGCCTTCAGCGGCTCCAGCTGCTGAACGAAGGGCGCTATCGCGAGCTGAACGAGCGATGGAGCCACGTGTTCCGAGCCGGGATGGGCGCGGAAGCCGTTCGGGAGATCATTACCACCGTCGACATGAACAACCTTGCCGAGGAGCTCCGGGCCGAGATTCGCGGTTCGTCCGCGTCCGGGCAGCGCCGAAAGAAGGCCACGAAGCGACTGCGCGTCGTCGAGGCGTTTCGCAAGGGCATGAACAAGCCGGAGTGGATGATCCTGACGGTTCTACCCGTCCTTCCGCCGGATCTCCGCCCAATGGTTCAGCTGGACGGCGGCCGCATTGCGACGTCGGACCTCAACGACCTGTACCGACGTGTCATCAACCGGAACAACCGGCTGAAGCGTCTGCTCGAGCTCGGCGCTCCTGAGATCATCATTCGAAACGAAAAGCGCATGCTGCAAGAAGCCGTCGACTCGCTCATCGACAACGGACGGCGCGGCCGCGCGGTCTCTGGCTCAAGCAATCACAAGCTGAAGTCACTCAGCGATATGCTCAAGGGCAAGCAGGGGCGGTTCCGCCAGAACCTGCTCGGCAAGCGCGTCGACTACTCTGGCCGCTCGGTCATTATCGTTGGACCAAACCTGAAGCTGCACCAGTGCGGCCTACCAAAGATTATGGCCGTGGAGCTGTTTAAGCCGTTCGTCATGCGTAAGCTCGTCGAGCGTGGCTTCGCTCACAACATTAAGAGTGCGAAGCGGATCGTCGAGCGGATGCGCCCGGAGGTGTGGGACGTTCTCGAGGAAGTCATCGTCGAGCATCCCGTCCTCCTAAACCGAGCCCCGACGCTGCACCGTTTGGGAATCCAGGCGTTCCAGCCGATTCTTATCGAAGGCAAGGCGATCCGGATTCACCCGCTCGTCTGTTCCGCCTTCGGAGCGGACTTCGATGGCGACCAGATGGCGGTTCACGTTCCGCTTTCCAACGCGGCGCGGGCGGAAGCCTACGACCTCATGCTCGCGAGCAAGAACCTGCTCCTGCCGTCCAGCGGCGAGCCAACCGTGGCGCCGACGCTCGACATGGTGCTGGGCTGCTACTACATGACCGTCATCAAGCCGGGTGCAAAGGGCGAAGGGAAGACCTTCAGCAGCCCAGAGGATGCTCTGCTGGCGTTCCAGCTCGGCGCGGTTGAGCTTCACGCGGCGGTGAGCATCTATCGCATTAATCCAGAGACCGGCTCCCGCGAGACGGTGAGCACGAGCATCGGGCGCATCTTCTTCAACGAAGCCCTGCCCGAAGCGTTGCGCTACCTTCCCGAGACGAACGACGTCACGGATCGTAAGAAGCTCCGCGCGATTGTCGGTATGTGCTATCGAATGTTCGGCTCGGAACAGACGGCCGAAGTCGTCGACCGGATCAAGCAGACCGGCTTTGACTTCGCCACCCGCTCCGGCATTACCATCGCGATCAGCGACCTGAAGGTCCCGGGTGTTCGCCAGGACCTGCTCAAGCAGGCCGATCAACGCATTTCGGAGATCGACAAGCAGTTCCGCCGTGGGTTGATCACCGACGACGAGCGCTACAATCAGGCGGTCGAAATCTGGAACGACACGACCGAGAAGGTCACCAAAGCGGTTGGCGAAGCGCTCGACCGATTTGGGTCGGTCTACATGATGACGACCTCGGGGGCTAAAGGTAACATCCAGCAGCTGCGGCAGATGGCCGGTATGCGCGGCCTGATGACGGCTCCGTCTGGTCGAATCATCGATCTGCCGATTCGCTCGAACTTCCGGGAAGGCCTCACGGTTCTGGAGTACTTCATCTCCACCCACGGCGCCCGTAAGGGTCTGGCCGACACCGCCATTCGAACGGCCGACTCGGGATACCTCACCCGACGCTTGATCGACGTCTCACAGGACGTCATCGTGCAGGAAGTCGATTGCGGAACGCAGCTGGGCATCTGGCTGCAGGATAAGCCCGGTGGCTCGACGGTCGTGCCGCTTCGAGACCGGGTGGTGGGTCGATTGGCGGCCGGGGCCGTCGCCGATCCGGCGACCGGCGAGGTCATCATCGATCGCAATGAAATGATCACCGAGGAGCTCGCCGACCAGGCCATCAGTCGAGGCGCCACGAGGATCTACGTTCGAACGCCGCTGCAGTGCCAGGCAACGCACGGTATCTGCCAGTACTGCTACGGTCGCAGCCCAGCCCGGGGCCATCTCGTCGATATGGGAGAAGCGGTAGGAATTATCGCCGCTCAAAGCATCGGCGAGCCTGGAACGCAGCTGACGATGAGAACGTTCCACACGGGTGGTATTGCCGGACTGGACATCACCAGCGGTTTGCCCCGCGTTGAGGAGCTGTTCGAGGCGCGAGTGCCCAAGGGCCAGGCGATCATCTCCGAGATTGATGGGGTGGTGTCGGTCAACCGAACCGAGGAGCCACGGCGGATCAAGGTGACCTCGACCGAGACCTACCACGACGAGCAGCCATTGCCGGAAGGAGCCGAGCTTCTCGTCGCGCCGGGAACCGGCGTGGACATCGATCAACCGATTCTCCGCGTCGGCGAGCAGACTATTCCGGCTCGGTTCAGTGGAACGCTGACCGTCGAAGATGGTCGAATCGTTATCGCCTACGAGGAACGTGACGAGCGCGAGTATCAGGTGCCACCGACCGCGCAGATCCGCGTGGACAACGGCGCCTGGGTATCGGCCGGCGATCAGCTGACCGAGGGCGCCGCCAATCCGCAGGATATCCTTCGGGTTCTCGGTCGGGAGGCCGTCCAGCTGTACCTGGTCGACGAAGTGCAGAAGGTCTACCGTTCTCAGGGTGTCACGATTAACGATAAGCACATCGAGATCATCGTGCGGCAAATGCTCCGCAAGGTCCGAATCGACACTCCTGGAGATACCGAGCAGCTCATGGGCGAGCTGATCGACCGATTCGCCTACGAGGCGTTCAACGCCCGCGTGCTCGCCGAGGGCGGAGAGCCCGCGACCGCGCAGACAGTTCTGCTGGGCGTGACGAAGGCGTCGCTGAACACGGACAGCTTCCTGGCCGCCGCATCGTTCCAGGAAACGACCCGGGTGCTGACGCAAGCCGCGATTCAGTCGAGCAAGGACCACCTTGTCGGTCTCAAGGAGAACGTGATCATCGGGAAGCTGATTCCAGCAGGTTCGGGTATCGCGGCGCGACGCCTTCTGAAGCAACGAGCGCAGATGCTTCTCCTTGGGCTGGACGCCCTTCCAACCGAGGAGACGCCAGTGCTGGTTGGCTCCGACTCACCATCCGACGTTGACGTCGACGTTGACGATGACGGGGATATCTGATAAAATTACGACTTAGTAATTAAGGTGCTCGGCTAGTCGAAGGCTATCGCCAGACGGCGCGCCAAGTAGTTGGCGCGCCGTCTTGTGTCGCCTTCGATTTTGCGCGTTCAGAGCGCCATCCTGACGGACATGTGAGGAGCCAAACTTGCCAACAATTAGTCAACTGGTCCGTAAGGGCCGCTTGAAGGTCGAGAAGAAGACGACCGCACCGGCACTTCGTTTTACTTTCAATTCGCTCGAGAACAAGATGACTCGCGGTAACGGATCGCCCCAAAAGCGCGGCGTTTGCACGCAAGTCAAGACCATGACGCCGAAGAAGCCGAACTCGGCGCTTCGTAAGATTGCCCGCGTGCGCTTGACCAACCAGATGGAGGTCACGGCGTACATTCCGGGTGAGGGTCACAACTTACAAGAGCACTCGGTTGTTCTCATCCGAGGGGGTCGGGTCAAAGACCTTCCGGGCGTTCGCTACCACATCATTCGGGGCGCGCTCGACGCGGCCGGAGTGACCAACCGACGGCGTGGCCGTTCATTATACGGAGCGAAGGCTCCGAAAGCCGGGGCGACGAAGCCCGCCGGCAAGAAATAACCGGCGAACGAGGAGAAAGCATGCCACGTCGAGCACGAGTCGTTCGTCGCGTCGTTTTGCCCGATGCGAAGTTCCATAACCCTGGTATTGCCAAGTTCATCAACAAGCTGATGGTCTCAGGCAAGAAGGCCACGGCGGAACGCATCGTTTACGATGCAATGACGATCATGGAAAATCAGGCGCGCCGGAACCCAGTCGAAACGTTTGAGCTGGCTTTGCGTAATGCCACACCGCTACTCGAGGTTAAGCCTCGTCGCGTTGGCGGTGCGACCTACCAGGTACCGGTCGAGATTCGGGGCGAGCGCCGTGCCGCTCTCGCGATTCGGTGGTTGATCGACGCCGCGCGCAAACGCGCCGGGCGATCGATGGCCGAGAAGCTCGCGGGCGAGCTACTCGACGCGGCCCACGGAACCGGTTCGACGATCAAGCGCCGCGAAGACACGCACCGCATGGCGGAGGCGAACAAGGCGTTCGCCCATTACAAGTGGTAGGTTTGGCAGCCCAGGATCGGCGTCCTTTATGAAGTTGGGAGACGCTCGGTCCGCACAGCTAGTGAGGTTCGACAGACGTTCCGACGACCTGTGCCCCTCGCGATGTGCCTGAAGTACCGCTCATGACGAGCGGCGCGGTCGGTTAATCCCATCGCGCTGACACCGTCGCCGTCTGTACGCCCTTGATAGCTGGAGAGTTCAATGCCACGAGAAGTCCCACTCGAATTGACCCGCAATATTGGGATTATTGCCCATATCGACGCGGGAAAAACAACGACAACAGAACGAGTTCTGTACTATACCGGCATCATCCATCAAATGGGTGAGGTCCATGAGGGCACGGCCGTCATGGACTGGATGGAGCAAGAGCGCGAACGCGGGATCACGATCACCGCCGCCGCGACGACCTCCAGCTGGGCCGGACATCGGATCAACATCATCGACACTCCGGGCCACGTCGACTTCACGGTTGAGGTCGAGCGAAGTCTCCGGGTCCTCGACGGCGGCGTCGTCGTATTTGATGCGGTCGCCGGCGTTGAGCCACAATCAGAAACGGTCTGGCGACAGGCCGATCGCTATAACGTTCCGCGGATTTGTTTCATCAACAAGATGGATCGCACTGGTGCCGGTTTTTGGCGCACTATTGAGATGATCCGCGATCGCCTCGGAGCCAAGGCTGCTCCGATCCAGCTCCCCATCGGACAGGAAGCCACCTTTCAGGGCGTGATCGATCTCCTGACCCTGAAAGCGCTGTACTACACCGATGTCCTTGGAGCGAATCCGCAAATCTCGCCCATTCCAGACGAGCTTCGGGCGGAAGCCGAGGAACACCGAGCGAAGCTGATCGAGATGGTCGCCGAAACGAACGACGATCTGATGATCAAATATCTCGAGGGCGACGAGCTAACGCTCGACGAGATTAACGCTGGCCTCCGCGCGGCGACCATCGCGAATCGCCTGGTGCCGATTCTGTGCGGCAGCGCGCTGAAGAACAAGGGCATTCAGCCCATGCTCGACGGGGTCGTGGCATACTTGCCATCCCCGCTCGACGTACCACCGGTGACGGGGATCGATCCCAAGACCGATCAGCCGATTAGCCGCACCGCCAACGACTCCGAGCCATTTTCGGCGCTCGCTTTCAAAATCGTTTCCGATCCATTTGTCGGTCGTCTCGCCTATTTCCGGGTGTATTCTGGGACCCTGTCGTCAGGTTCGTATGTATTGAACTCGACCAAGGGCCAGCGCGAGCGCATCGCCCGACTGCTCCGGATGCACGCGAACAAGCGAGAAGAAGTTGCCAGCGTGGGAGCGGGAGACATCGCCGCGGTTGTCGGTCTGAAAAACACGTTCACCGGCGATACGTTGTGCGACCTCGATCAGCAAATCATTCTCGAGAATATCCGCTTTCCTGAGCCGGTCATCCACGTTGCGATCGAGCCGAAGACGAAGGCCGATCAGGACAAGATGGGCATCGCGCTTGCCCGCCTGTCTGAAGAAGACCCAACGTTCCGGATGCGTACCGACACCGAAACCGGACAGACGATCATCCAGGGAATGGGCGAGCTTCACCTTGAGGTTATCGTCGACCGGATGTTGCGCGAGTTCAAGGTCGAGGCAAACGTCGGTCGACCGCAAGTCGCCTACCGCGAAACAATCACTCAGGCCGTCGAGGCCGAAGGGCGATTCGTTCGGCAAAGCGGTGGTCGGGGCCAGTACGGCGACTGTTGGATTCGGGTTGAACCGCTCGGACCGAGTGGTGGCTTTGAGTTTGTGAACAAGGTTGTCGGCGGTGCCATTCCGAAGGAGTTTATTCCCGCGATCGAAGACGGTATTCGCGAAGCGATGGGAAGCGGCGTGGTGGCCGGATATCCGATGGTCGGCATCCGGGCATCAGTCTTTGATGGGTCGTTCCACGCCGTCGACTCGAGTGAAATGGCCTTTAAGATCGCGGGATCGATGGGTTTCAAAGCCGCCGCGGCCAAAGCCCATCCCGTTCTCCTGGAGCCAATCATGCGAGTCGAGGTAACGGTTCCAGACGACTTCATGGGCGAGGTCATGGGAGACTTGAGCTCACGACGCGGTCACATCGCGGGCATCGAGTCGCGCGCTCCCAACCAAGTCGTGAGGGCGCTCGTTCCGTTGGCGCACATGTTTGGGTACTCAACGGACCTTCGCTCGAAGACTCAGGGTCGCGCCAGCTACTCGATGGAGTTCTCGCACTATGAGGAAGCACCCCAGTCAGTCGTGGAAAGCATTAGCTCACGCGCTCGCGCGTGACGATATCAGGGCGGAAGACGTGCAAGTCACCGGAACCAAGGTGAACCACACGCCTTCCGCGCCGACATCGGTCGCCAGCACCTGAAAAAAGAAGGAGTTCTGCTGTTCAATGGCCAAGAAGAAGTTTGAGCGGACGAAGCCGCATATCAACGTGGGGACGATCG
>CAZBQK010000005.1:0-44462 GCA_964493975.1 uncultured Dehalococcoidales bacterium
CTGGGGACCTCTGTGTCCGCCCGCGTTCTCGGTGGGAGGCCGCCGAAGGTTGGGGCTTTAACGAATCGAAACCTCGCCAATAACCGACCTAATCCGGTCAATCGGCACCGCGCCGACGCGAAGGACGACCGGCGGCGTTGCCGTTAGGTCCACGACAGTCGAATCAATCCCGCCGATAGCCGGACCGCCATCGAGAATCAGAGCGACGTCCCCGTTCAGCTCGCTCCGTGCCTGCACCGCGTCGACCGGGCTTGGCCGACCCGATCGATTCGCGCTGGTCGTGGGTAGCGGCTCGCCCATGGCTCTTGCGATGGATCGGGCGGTCGGGTGATCTGGCATGCGAACCGCCACGGTCGGTCCACCTGCCGTGACGATGTCCGGAACATCCGACCGCCGCGACAGGACCAATGTAAGTCCTCCGGGCCAGAACGCGTGCATCAACAACCGAGCAAAATCGGGGACGGACGAAGCCACAAGCTCGACGTCCTCTTGCCGATCGATCAGCAGCGCGATCGGACGGTCGGGTGGTCGTCGTTTAACGGTGTAAATCTGGGCGATCGCTTCAGGTCGACTGTAGGCAGCGGCAAGACCGTAAACTGTATCGGTGGGAAGCACGACCAGCTCGCCGGCTTGAAGAACCTGGACCGCCCGTTCGATCGATCTCGGATCGGTCGCGAGAAGGATCTCGGGTCGGTCCGAGCTGGCTCCAGGCGTGCTCGTCATCGAAATCAAGCCAAGACAAACCGATCGATAGCTTCGGCGACACCGTCCTGTTCGACGGTCCCAACAATCTCTCGGGCAATCGCTTTGAGCTGAGCCGTGCCATTGCCCATCGCAATCGGGAATCCAGCCGCTCCAAGGAGGGTCAGGTCGTTGTCGCCATCGCCGATTGCCGCGACCTCGTCCCGCGTAAGTCCCATCGAGTCGGTCAGCGAGCGTAGCGCGCGCCCCTTGTCGACGAGCGGATTAACCATCTCACAATACTGGGCGACCGATGAAAAGATGAGAAGATCGCCCCGGAAATCGTGTTGCAAGCGCGCGAGCAACCCTTCCTCGACGATTGGAAGTCGGACGATGACGAGCTTGGTCGGGCTGGACTTTGCCACGAATTCTCCGAGATTGGCGACCTCGACCGGATTAATTCGGTTCAGCTTCCGGGTGAACTCGGCTTCCGGACCAATCTTAGAAACGTAGACGTCGTCCCCGACGTACCCATTCAGGTGCATTCCGCGCTCGACGCAGTAGCCGACGACCCTCTGGGCGACCGCCGAGTCTACTGGCAGATGGTAGATGATCCGTCCATCCGTGCTCTGAATGAGCGCACCATTTGCATATATTTGCGGGCCAGCCAGCTCGAGCATTGTCACAAATGTCCGGGCGGCCACCGGCATCCGACCGGTCGCGAGCGCAACCGTGACTCCCGCCGCCTGGGCCCGGGCGATCGCGGCCTGAACCTTCTCCGAGATTATCAAGTCTCCTCGAAAAAGTGTGCCATCCATGTCACACGCGACCAACTTGATTCGGGGAGCACTCTCCGTCACGTTCATTCTCCAGCTTTGACGGACGCACAACGGTGCCGCCACTTGTTATGTCGCATAGCGCGGGTGACTCGGCAGTTATTTTTCGACCAGGACAAAACGATCGCGACCGGACGCATCGGCCACGATTCGGGCATACGACCCAGTTATTGCTACTCGGACGAGATCCAGGCATGCGGCGCCCTGATCATCTCCAATCTCCGCGATCAAAAGCCCCGGCATCGTGAGGTGTCGATCGACCTGGACAAAAAACCGACGATAGAGCTCAAGACCGTCGAATCCTCCGTCGAGCGCCATCCGCGGCTCGTGTTGAACCTCCGCTTGAAGTCCATCGATGACGTCACGGGGAACGTAGGGAAGGTTGGCGACGATCAGGTCGGCCGTCCCGTCGATTGCGTCCAGTAGGTCCGCCTGAACAAAGTGAGCGCGCTCGCGGACTCCGTGCCGCTTTGCGTTGAGCGCAGCGACTTCAAGCGCGTCACCGGAGCGATCGATTCCAACGACTATCGCCGACGGAAGCTCGGCAGCGAGCGAGACCGCGAGCACGCCGCTTCCAGTCCCAACGTCGAATACGCGCTGAACCGTTCTCTTCTCCGCGAATCGTCGTTCGGTGGACCGAAGCGCGAGCTCGAGAAGCTCCTCGGTTTCCGGGCGGGGAACCAGAACGCGCCGGTCGACGGCAAACGATCTCCCGAAGAAATCGACATGACCAATCAAATAGGGAAGAGGTTCGCCGGACGCCCGGCGATGGACGAGTAGATCTAACCGTCTCGTCTCGTCGACGGGAAGAGGTTGGTGGGGATTTTGATAGACCCAGACGGCGTCGCGGTCCGTGGCGTGGGACAGGAGTCGACGCGCTTCGAGGCGAGGGGACTCGGCGCCGACGGCCTCAAGTCGGTCGCCAGCGCTCCGGAGCGCCTCGGCGACGGTCGTCACCCGGTTCGCTCCGCCAGCGCTTCGATCTCGGTGCGCTTTCGGTCTTCCGTCACCAGCGCGTCGACCAGATCGTCGATGTCGCCATCCAAGAGGCCTTCGAGATGATGCGCCGAATAACCAATCCGGTGGTCAGTTATTCGATCCTGTGGGAAATTGTAGGTTCGAACTTTCTCGCTTCGATCGCCCGTTCCGACCTGAGATCGTCGAGTCGACTCGATCGCTTCGGTGCGTTTCGACTGTTCGGCGTCGTACAATCGAGCCCGCAGAACTGCCATCGCTTTGTTTCGATTCTTCAGCTGCGATCGCTCGTCCTGACACGTAACCACCATGCCGGTCGGCAGGTGCGTCAGGCGAATCGCCGTGCTATTCTTCTGAACGTTTTGCCCACCAGCGCCGGACGATCGAAAAACGTCAATCCGGATATCGTCCGGGTTGATCGCAACCTGGACGTCGTCGACCTCCGGAAGTACCGCGACGGTCGCCGTCGATGTATGAATTCGACCATTTGCCTCGGTTGACGGAACTCGTTGCACCCGGTGGACGCCGCTCTCGTACTTTAGCCGCGAATACGCCCCGCGACCACGTATCTCGAAGACGACTTCCTTCAGTCCGCCAATCCCGGTATCGTGCGCGTCGATGATCTCGGTGGCCCAATGATGTCTTTCGGCGTAGCGCGTGTACATTCGGAAAAGGTCAGCCGCGAACAAAGCGGCCTCGTCTCCCCCGGCTCCGCCCCGAATTTCGACGATAACGTCGCGCTTGTCATTCGGGTCACGCGGAACGAGCAGCTCGCGAAGCTCCGCCATCAATCGGTCGGCCTGCGGTTGGAGCTCGGCGATTTCGTCCCGGGCCATTTCCGTCATGGCCGGCTCGTCGTCCGCGTCGACGAGCGCTCGAGCTTCGTCGATTTGTTGTTGAATCCGTTCATATTTCTGATAGCGCTCGACGACGTCGTCCATGTCGGCGCGTTCTTGAGCCAATTGCTGAAGTCGCTGCGGATCGGCGAGAACGTCGGGCGAGGCCATCTGGTTGGTCAATTCGTCGTGACGTTTAGTAATGCGTTCGAGTGCTTCGATCATTGACGTTCCCTCCTCTCCCTCTTCGAGACAAAACAAACCGGCCTGACGTGCGCTTGTCAATTGCAATCGCGCGCAAATCTCGGCCGTCTAAGGCTATTATACCATTTTGCCGTTGCCGGACTTGACTATCCAATCGGTAAGCCGATTCAACCAGGACGAAAGGCGAGGTCCCGTGCCTACGAGAGCCTCGGGATGGGCAAGCGTCAGACTAAGATGAGGCGCCGTGGACGATACCGCGAACCGAACTGGGCTCAAGGCCGAGCCGGTGGGATACTTTGGCGCCCGACGAAGTATTTCCTCGGCCAGGGGAATGTCCGGAGCGAGCAACCGAAGGGTTTGACCGTAGAACTGATAATCGCTCGCATTCCACCCATGACTTACCGCCCGCATCAACGCCCGCGCGCCAACCGGCGTTTCAAGCTCGACGAGCTCGAAGTTGAGCCGAGGGGGCCGGACGGCGTCGATCGCAATTGCGACCAGGTCTCGACGGTCCCTGGACGGGTCGCTCAAGAATGGAATGACGGTCCGTGGGGCGGGGCGCGCCACGACCTGGATCCTCGTGAACGGACGGTCGACACTTTGGAGCTCGTAGCTACAACCGCCACCGCGCAGCCAGGAAACCGAGCCAATCGTTCCAAGCGGGCGGACGAGCTCGGCAGCTAGTCGCGCGAGCGCCGCTCCGCGTCGGCGAGAGGTCTGGCCACTGACAACGTACCACCCAAACGCCACGATAATCAGCAGCGCGACCGCGAAGCCGAGTGCTCGCAGTCCATCCTGACCGACATCCACCAAGCGCTGGACTCCGGAGAGATTTGCGTCGAGTTTAGTCACAGGGCAAGCGATACCTGGAGTCAAAGCTTCAGCTGGTTTGGCGCGCTTGACCAGCTAGAGCTTCGACTCCAAGTGAACCCCAATCAAAGTTTGACCTTTTAGGATCTTGCGTTCGTGAATCAGACGTTTGGCACTGGAAAGCGGGAAACGGATGAGAGGTAGCCGTCGATATTATGTCGAATTTCACGGACGTTGTCGCCGCCAAACTTCTCCAACAGGGCGTCGGCGAGAACGAGGGCTACCATTGCTTCGCCGATGACGGCAGCGGCGGGAACCGCGCAGACGTCGGAGCGAACGTACTGACTGGGTACATTGTCGAGCGTTGCGAGGTCAACCGTGGCCTGGGGAGCCGCCGTGGTCGATATCGGCTTTTTGACCACGCGAACGACGACCGGTTGACCGTTGGTCATTCCGCCTTCAAGACCTCCGGCCCGGTTGGTCAACCGTTCGATCGATCCGTTATGCTCCTTCATGCCGTCGTGGGCCTCGGTGCCGTAGCGCCCCCCCGTCTCGAAGCCGTCGCCAATTGCGACTGCCTTGATCGCCTGGATGCTCATTATCGCCTGGGCCAGCCGCCCGTCAAGCTTCCGATCCCACTGAACGTGGCTTCCGAGACCCGGCATGACTCCGAATGCGACGACTTCAAACACGCCGCCAAGCGTGTCGTGTCGCTCCTTCGCGGCGTCAACCGCGGCTCGTAACCGTTCTTCACTCTCGGCGTCGGCCACTCGAACCGAGGATGCTTCGACCCTTTGAACGACGGCGGCATCCGCAAGGTCTCCGGACGTGGCGTGGGCAGCACCAATCTGTAGGACCTGCGAGCGTACGACGATGCCATACTCGGCAAGCAATTTTTTTGCGACGGCGCCGAGGGCCACGCGCATCGTCGTCTCGCGGGCGCTTGCCCGCTCGAGAATCGGCCGGATATCGTCGATTCCGTACTTCAGAACGCCGGCGAGGTCGGCGTGTCCCGGTCGAGGAACCGACATGCGGGGCAGTTCGAATTCTTTGTCTTTCCAATTCGGCCAGTCTCGGTTTTCAATCCGGAGCGACAGCGGACCGCCGGTCGTCTTTCCTCGCCACACCCCAGCGAGAATCTCGGCCCGATCGGACTCGATTTTCATCCGTCCGCCCCGTCCGTAGCCCTGTTGCCGTCGCCACAGATCCAGGCTCAGGTCGTCGGCCGTCAATGGAAGCTCAGCCGGCAATCCGTCCATAATCCCGGTCAAACACGGGCCATGGGACTCGCCGGCCGAAAACCAGCGTAAGCTCACGAGGTGGCTCCCTACATCCGCCGGCCGACGGCCGCGGCAATCTGACGTAGCTCACCCATCAGTTTCATGAACGCTTCCGGCTTCAGCGATTGAGCGCCGTCCGACATGGCTCGCTCGGGATATGGGTGAACTTCGATAATGAGACCGTCTGCCCCGGCCGCGACGGCGGCCTTCGCCGCCGCGGCGACAAGGTTAGTCTTCCCGGTCGCGTGGCTGGGGTCAACTATGACCGGCAAGTGGGTGAGCTGCTTTGCCACCGTGACGGCGTTGATATCCAGCGTGTTCCGGGTTGCCGTTTCAAAGGTTCGAATCCCGCGTTCGCACAGAACGACGTTGTAGTTGCGGTTCGACAGCACGTATTCCGCCGACATTAGCCACTCGTGAATCGTGCTCATCATCCCGCGCTTGAGCAGCACCGGCTTCGTCGCCTTACCAACCTGCTGCAGTAGGCTATAGTTCTGCATGTTGCGGGCACCGATCTGAAGCATGTCGACGTGGTCGCACACGACCTCGATGTCGGTCTCCGACATGACCTCGGTCACAACCGGGATGCCGACCTTCTCCCGTACCTCGGCCAGCAGCTCGAGACCGGGGACACCCATCCCTTGAAAGGTATAGGGCGATGTCCGGGGCTTAAAGGCGCCGGCGCGGAGCATTTTCGCCCCAGCCTCTTTGACCGCCCAGGCGGTTTCGAAAATCTGCTCGCGACTCTCGACAGCACAGGGACCGGCGATCACCACGATCTCATCACTGCCGATCCCAGCATTTGCGACTCGAACGACGGTATTGTCCGGCTTGAAATCCCGCGACGCAAGCTTGAATGGTTGCAAAACGGGCACGACTCGTTCGACGCCGTCGAGGACCTCGAGCGATTCGGCGGACAATGGACGTTCGTCTCCGATCACGCCGATAATCGTGCGTTCTTCACCCTGAGATAGGTGCGCCCGAAACCCCAGCTCCTCGACCCGAGTCACGACGTGGTCGACCTGCTGTTTGGTCGCGCGCCGTTCCATAATGACGATCATGTGACTGTGCCAATCCCTTCTGGGCGGTCAATTGTGCCGGTGAGTACCCGTTCGCGACCGAGAATCGAGGTATCGGGTGCCAAGCCAGACCAACCCGTACAACAGTCCGATTGCTAGGAGAAAATAAATCTCGTTCAGGATAAGGGGTGAATCGCCCTCACGGGGTCGGAACAGCCGGATAACGAAGCCTCCGACGACCGACAACGCCCCGATCAGGATAACCTGACGAAATCGCTTGCGGGAGAAAAAGAATAGCGTCAACAGAAACATGATGATGAGTAAGTACCAAAACAGTCTCTCGATGACCGCCAAATGAGAGCTCCACGACCAAGCGGGAACGGCTCGAATTCATCTCAAACCCCAGCGTCACTCAGTCTACTCAACTTGCACCACCGGGTCAACCATGGTAGATTCTTCGTCGGAGGGTCGCCTGTGCATTACCGTCCGCTCGACGACCTGGTCGCCGCCGTCTCCAACCTGAGTGACAATCCCACGGATGTGATCGCGAACGGACAGGCACGCCCTGATCTTCGACGCGAAGATCGCACCGGCGCGCCCGAAGTTATCTTTGCCAGTGGCAAGGATCATGACCAGATCGATGCCCTGGTCGCCACATTCCTCGAGCAAAAAGGACGCGCGATCGTCAGTCGAGTATCTGACACCTCGGCGAATGCTCTAGTTGCGAAATATCTGGGATTTGAAACGAAGTACTGTCGCCGAGCCCAAATGCTTGTCCTCCGATCGGACACTTTCCGGGTTCCGACGGGCGGTAACGTCGGAATCATAACGGCCGGAACGTCCGACCTTCCGGTCGCCGAGCAGGCAAAGTTCATCGCCGAGGAGATGGGCTGCACCGTCACTCTCACCAGTGACGTCGGGGTAGCCGGAATTCACCGTTTGTTTGGACCGCTGCAAGGAATGCTCGACGCAAACGTCGACGTCATCGTCGTCGCGGCTGGAATGGATGGAGCGCTTCCGTCGGTCGTATCGGGGTTGGTCGACTTACCGGTTATTGGCGTCCCCACGTCGACGGGCTATGGCATCGGCGGGCGGGGTTTGGCCGCGCTACTCAGTATGCTCCAAACCTGCGCTCCCGGCCTTAGCGTGGTCAACGTCGATAACGGCGTCGGCGCTGGTGTCACCGCCGCCCTGATCGCCAACCGGGTCGCGCGGGCGCGGAAGACATGACGTGGTTGCGATCGCATGTCGACGTGACCACCGCGATGCGGTGGTTTTTTTGTGAGTAGGCCATGACCATCGCGTATGTCGACTGCTTTTCCGGCCTTAGTGGCGACATGTTTCTCGGCGCCATCGTCGACGCTGGCGTATCCATCGACGCCTTACGAGCCGCGGTTTCCCAGATTCCGATTGGGGGCTATCACCTCGAAGGCGAGCGCGTCACTCGCCAGGGTGTCACCGGTTACGCGCTCCGGGTTATCTTAGATCCAGGAGTGACTCAACCTACCCGCCACCTTTCCGACATCCTGGACATCATTGAAGGCGCCAATCTCGCCGCGTCGGTCAAAACAAGAGCGAGCGGCGTATTTCAATTACTGGCCGAGGTCGAGTCGGGCGTTCACGGGACGTCGATCGCGGAGGTCCACTTTCACGAGGTCGGCGCAGTCGACGCAATCGTGGATATCGTCGGGACCGTCTGGGGCTTATCCGAATTGGGCGTCGACCAGGTCTATGCGTCGTCCGTTCCAACCGGTAGCGGAACGGTGCAGACCGCCCACGGACTGCTGCCGGTTCCAGCCCCGGCGACGCTCGCCCTGCTCGAACGGGCTCGCGCACCGCTTCGTTCATCGTCGGCGACAACTGAGCTGATCACGCCGACTGGCGCGGCGCTTCTGGCATCAATGGCGTCTTTTCAGCAGCCGTCGATTCAGCTTCAGCGTGTCGGATATGGCTTCGGACAAAAGATGCTTCCCTGGGCAAACGTGGCGCGATTATGGCTGGGAGAAGGCGAAGGCCGACTGGACGACAACGGGGGGCTCGAAACCGACGACGTCGTCGTCGTCGAGACTAATCTGGACGACGAATTGCCAGAGATCATCGGCTCGACCATCGACACTCTCCTTAGCGCCGGCGCGCTCGACGTCTATTTCACACCAATACAAATGAAGAAGAACCGACCCGCGGTAAAATTAACTGTGCTCGCCCCGCCGGAGCTCACCGCAAAGTTGAGCGCGGTTGTCCTTCGCGAGACGTCGACGCTGGGCGTCCGAACCTACGTGACTCGTCGAGTGAAGTGCCCTCGCTGGCAGGCGTCGGTCCAGACGCCGTGGGGTCACGTCCGAGTCAAAGTAAAGCAAGTTGGAACGGACCGTCGCGCGTCGCCGGAGTACGACGACTGCGTTGCGATCTCGCGTCAGACTGGCGTGCCGCTAGCGCAAGTCTACCGAGCGGCGATTGTAGCGGCGTCAGCTGAGATCAATGGAAACGACCAGGCATAGTAATTGGACTCCGTGGCGGCACACCAAAGGGGTTCGGCGTGCGAGGGGGATGGGACAATGAATAGCGGTCGTGACGTTCGTCGACTTTTTCTGAAGTACTTCCAAGAGAAGAACCACCTTGTTCTGCCAAGCTCATCGCTTGTGCCATCGGCCGACCCGACGCTGTTGCTGACAAATGCCGGGATGGTCCAGATGAAGCCCTATTTCCTTGGAGAAATCGTCGCGCCCTCGCCCCGGTTGACAACGGTGCAAAAGTGCTTCAGGACCGGCGATATCGAGGAAGTCGGCAACGAGCGGAGCCTAACGTTCTTCGAGATGCTCGGTAACTTTTCCGTTGGGGACTATTTCAAGGAAGGCGCGATCGAGTTTGCCTGGGAATTCCTGACGAAGCGGGTCGGGATGGATCCTAACCGGATCTGGCCGAGCATTTACTCCGACGACGAAGAATCGTTCCACCTGTGGCAAAAAGTGACGGGCATACCACCCGAACGGATCGTCCGGCTTGAGGACAATTGGTGGGCATCTGGCCCGGTCGGGCCCAATGGTCCCGATTCGGAGATCTATTTCGATCGGGGAGCCGAGCTGGGTTGTGGCAAAGCAACCTGTGCCCCCGGCTGTGACTGCCCCCGTTTTCTCGAAGTCTGGAACCTGGTCTTCATGCAGTACTATACCGATGCCGCCGGGGTCCGGACGCCCTTACCTCGAAAGAACATTGATACCGGTATGGGCCTCGATCGGCTGACGATGTTGCTCCAGGGGAAGAGCTCGGTCTACGAAACCGACCTTTTCTACCCGATTATCGAGCGAGCAGCGGCTATCGCCGGAGTCTCCTACGGTATCGCGGAACAAACCGATTACGCTCTTCGGGTCGTCGCCGATCATTCGCGCGCGATCACTTTCCTGATCGCGGACGCGGTTCTCCCCAGCAATGAGGGGCGTGGGTACATTTTGCGGCGGATCCTCCGCCGAGCGGTTCGGTTCGGACGTCTTCTTGGGATCCAGCGGCCCTTCTTGCGCGAGACGGTCGATACCGTCGTCCAGATCTTCGGCGAGGCGTACCCCGAGCTGACTCAGCGACAAGACTTCATCACGAAGGTCGTCGAGATGGAAGAGGCTCGCTTCGGGCAAACTCTGACCGTCGGACTTAATCTCCTCGATCAAATGATCGGATCCTATCGCGAGCGGGGCGTCAGCCAACTATCGGGTGAGGATGTGTTTCGTCTCTACGACACGTTCGGTTTCCCGATCGAGCTGACGACGGAGCTGGCGCGCGAGGCCGGGTTGACGGTGGACCTCGAGGGCGCCGAACAGGCGATGGAGAGGCAGCGGGAGATGGCCCGGGCCGCCTCTCGATTCGGCGCAAGCCGGCGCGAAACCGCCGAGGTGTACGCCCAATTGCCGCTCGACGTGTCCTTCCTGGGTTACGAGCGGCTCGACGCGACGTCTCAGATTGTTGGGATGATCGCCGGCGGTCAGATCGTAGGCCGGATGACGGCTGGGGACGAGGGCGAGATCATTCTGCGCGAAACGCCGTTCTACGCCGAGTCCGGCGGTCAAGTCGGCGACACCGGGCGCATCGCGAACGAGCGGGGGGTGGCAGAGGTTCTTGACACGACCCGTCCGGTTCCGAACCTGATCAGTCACCGGGTACGCCTGGTCGAA
The DNA here is from genome assembly GCA_964493975.1 of uncultured Dehalococcoidales bacterium. Classification (GTDB taxonomy): domain Bacteria; phylum Chloroflexota; class UBA6077; order FW602-bin22; family CADDYW01; genus CAZBQK01. The sequence continues at coordinate 10,802 of CAZBQK010000005.1, forward strand.
GGTGAGCTTTTGGCCGGCGACGTCGCCGAGGCCTCAGTCAACGGGACTCGCCGGGCCGATATCGCTCGGAATCATTCCGCGACGCATCTTCTGCACAAGGCACTTCGGGAGACGCTCGGCACGCACGTGCAACAGGCCGGCTCGCTGGTCGCTCCGGACCGGTTGCGTTTCGATTTCACTCATTTCAAACCGGTGTCTCCGGAGGAAATCGCGTCGATCGAAGAGATTGTGAATCGCGAGATTCGAGCGAATCTCGTCAAAGACACAACCATCACCACCTACCAGGAAGCTCTCGCGGCCGGAGCGATGGCGTTGTTTGGGGAAAAATACGGCGACCAGGTGCGTATGGTCTGTTTGGGCGACTTTAGCTGCGAGCTGTGCGGCGGCACGCACGTCGAGCGCACCGGCGACATCGGCTTTTTCCTCGTCGCTAGTGAGGAGAGCGTTGGCTCTGGCGTCCGGCGAATCGAGGCGCTGACGGGTCCCGTGGCCGACAGCACCGTTCGCCGCCGGCTCTCCGTCCTCGACCGTTTGGGGCAGCGGCTTGGCGGCGACGTCGAAGCTCGGGTGCAGGGACTCCTTGAGGAGCTCGGAGGCGAACGCCGAACGATCCAGCAGCTGCAGCGCCAGCTAGCCCGACAAGAGGTCGAACGGCTGCTCGAATCGAAGACAAAGATCGGCGACGTCTGGGTCGTCGCCGCCCAGGTCACCGCTTCAAATACCGAGGCGCTTCGAGAGCTGGGCGATGCCGTGCGGGAGCGGATCTCCCCAAGCGTCGCCGTTTTGGGTAGTGTCTTCGACGGCCGGGTCGCCGTTGTCGCAATGGTCGGCGGGAAGGCCGGAATAGATGCTCGGGACGTCGTGGCCGGAATCGCCCCAATTGTCGGGGGAAGAGGCGGCGGACGACCCGACGTTGCCCAAGCCGGGGGCAACCGCCCGGAAAAACTCGGCGATGCTCTGCGTGAAGTTGGGGCGGTGGTTGCCCGGAAACTGGGGACTTCTCTTGTGAGCTAGGGGAACGTTGGGCACAAACTCTGCTTCTATCCCGAGCGGACAACCTCGCGATCTGACGCTGTAGGGGTCTACGTCCGTTCGAGGGTGGCGTAGTGCGTTCCGTAGCTCCCTTGCCGAGCTCCGAACCCGATCCGGATTCCAATCTCGTACAGTGGATTGTCGCGGATCCCGACGACGACGAATCGACGTTGCGGGCGAAAATACAATTGAGGGCGGGCCAGCGCGTGGCGCTCGTCCTGCCAAATGCGTCCAATGCATTCGACACGCCGGTTGCAATACGCCTGCTTGTCCGATCGGCGAGCCGTCACGAGGTGCGTCTTGCGATCGTTTCGGGTCGACGGCAAGTGCGCTACCTCGCGAAGCTCGAAGGTGTTCCGTGTTTTCGCTCTATATCGGACGTTCCTCGAATCGGGCCGGCTGCCGGACCGGTCACACTGGCGGTTGCTAGCGTCGTCAAGTCGATTGCAAGCGCCGCGAAGCAGGTCTCGTCGTGGCTCGTCGCCATCGGAGTTATCCTCGGCATCGGCACCCTGGTCGTCCTTTTTGTTCCGAGGACCGTCATCACCGTCAGACCGATCACCGACGATCTCCGTTCTACGTTGCGCCTTGCCGTGTCGACTAACGCGACCAACGCGGATCCGACGACCGGTATGTTGCCGGGACGAGTTGTTTATCTCCTGGTGAGAGCCTCAGGATCGACGCCGATCGCTCGTCCAGATCGACAATTTGACGGGCGGGCCGTGGGATCGATCACGTTCGAGAATCGAACCCCGGAGGTAGTTGTCGTTCCCCGGGGTACCGATGTCTCGACGCTGTCCGGTGTACACTTCAGTACAACCGAGTCGATGACGTTACCCGCGAGAGCAGGTGCCACGATGACGGTGCCGATCAAGGCACTTTCCGCGGGGTCGGGCTCAAACGTGGGGCGAGGCGAGATCACCCAGATCGCTGGCAAATTGCACTGGCTTATCACCGCGGTGAACGAAGATGGTTTGAATGGCGGTGGAGAAGCTGGCAAGCCGATCATCACACCATGGGATACCTCAAAAGTGACCGAACAGGTCACGTCCGTGGCGCGAACCGAAGCAGCAAGGCTCCTGGTCGATCAGCTTGGCCCGGGAGAGCAATCGATACCCGAGACAATCCAGGTCGTCCCGATCGACGAATCATTCAGTCGGAAAGTTGGGGATATCGCTCCGGACATTAGCCTGACCGCTCAATTCCGGGCTAGCGCAACCATCTACAACCAAGACCAATTCCGCAGTTTGGCCGTGCAAATGTGGCATCCTGATATCAGGTCTGGATTCAACCTCCAGGAGGACAGCGTCCAAGTAGATCTTCCGGCAGTCGTCGAGATAAAGCCCGACATCGTCAGCTTGAACACATCCGTCCACGGCATCGCCTACAAAACGGTGAACGTTGACCGGATTGCCGCGTATGCCCGATTTCGATCGGCACCGGCAATTGTCGGCGACCTCAGTCGAGATTTAGACCTCGCTTCCCCTCCAATGGTGGCGATTAGTCCGCCCTGGATTGGGTGGGCGTTCCGAGTGTCGGTGAACGTCGAAACGACCGTTCCGACCTCCAATCAACCAGCAATTGCGCCGCCTGACCGAGGTCAAGGTTGACGGTTCTGGGTCTCGACGTGGGCGAAAGACGGATCGGAATCGCGATTAGCGATCCGATGGAGCTGATCGCCCGTCCGCTAATTGTGCTGTTTCGGAAATCAAACCTGATTGACTGTGCCGAGCTTGGGCGAATCGTCGCCCAACACGACGTGCGAACGATTGTCGTCGGGCTTCCGCTTTCCTCGGACGACAAGATTGGCGAACAGGCACGCCGGACTCTCGCGTTCGCGCGCTATCTCCGACGTCACCTGGCCGTCCCGATTGTTACCTGGGATGAGCGGTACACGACAGTGGCGGCCCAACAACGAATGGTCGAGCAAGGCATCGGTAAGGCGCGGCGACGTCAAATGATCGATTCGGCCGCGGCGGCGATCATCCTCGACGAGTGGCTCACCGGCCACCGATCGGAGGGGCGCACAACGGTCGTGGATCGCCCGCCAGATCCCCTGTGATACAATCCGGCGACCATGTTGTTCCGGCTTATTGTCGTCGTCGTCGCTTTGATCGCGATCGTCGCGGTTGGAGGGGCGCTCTTTGTCGCCCGTGAAGGTTCGCCGGAGGAGGCGGCGGTCGGGATCGTGAACGTCACGCTCGGCCGTCCGGCTTCCGACGACGCGACGTCGACCCGGATCGTCGTCAAGGACGGCGATACCGCCGCGACGGTGGGTGACCGGCTTGCCGGCGCCGCCGTCATTCGCAGCGCCCTGGCGTTTCGCCTCATCGTCCGTCTGGAAGGCCTCGAGGCACGTCTACAGGCCGGAACCTACGAATTGCGACCAAACATGGCATTGACCCAGGTGGTAGCCTCGATTGCTCAAGGTCGAATGACTGGCGGTTTTCTGACGATTCCAGAAGGGTGGCGAGCGGCGGAGGTGGCCGACGCTCTCGATCGATCCGGCGTTACGCCGCGGGATGACTTTCTTCGTTATGTTCAGAACCCGCCCGATCCGACGATTCTCGACCAGGTATCAGCTCCTTCAAGCCGAGGCCTTGAAGGATTACTGTTTCCCGATAGCTACCGCTTTGAAAAAGGAATCTCGGCCGACAAGGTTGCCCGGCAAATGGTCGAGAACTTTCGATCGCGACTTTCCGTCGGCCTACGTTCGGGATTCGACGCGAACGGGCTAACGGTTTACCAGGCGGTGACGCTCGCCTCGATCGTCGAGCGGGAAGCCGTGGCCGCGAATGAACGCCCAATCATCGCGTCGGTGTACCTGAATCGCCTCAAGCGGGGCATGCGACTCCAGGCGGACCCCACGATTCAATACGCACTCGCCGGCGATGGCTCGAACGTACCCGCGTCAGTCGTGTACTGGAAGCACGCCCTGACTTTCGCCGACCTGACCGTGACATCTCCGTACAATACCTACCGGGTAACCGGACTACCGCCCGGTCCAATCTGTAACCCGGGGCTCGCATCGCTCCTTGCCGTCGCTAGTCCCGCGACAACGGATTATCTTTACTTTGTTGCTAAGCCGGACGGAACCCACGCATTTGCCGGAACCCTTCAAGAACAGGAACAAAACGTGGCAAAGTATCAATCGTGAACGATTCAAGTAGGTCAATGATCGTCGGCCTCGTCGGGTATCCGCTCGGGCACTCCGTGTCGCCGGCGTTCCAGCAGGCTGCCTTCGACCGACTTGGAATCCAGGCGCGCTACGAGTTGTGGGAGACGCCTCCCGAACGCCTTGCCTCACTGACCGAGCGACTTCGCCGCGACGAGAGCCTTGGCGCAAACGTGACCATCCCCCACAAGCAGTCGATAATGCCTTTTTTGGACGAGGTCGATCCCACGGCCGCCGAGGTTGGCGCGGTCAATACCGTCCTGCACCGCGACTCGCGTCTAGTCGGATTCAACACTGATGTGAAAGGCTTTATCGAATCGCTGAGCCTCGACGCCGCGACTGAATTGGTCGGACGTCGCGTTCTGGTCATCGGGGCGGGCGGCGCGGCGCGGGCGGTCGTTGCTGCTTGTGTCGCCGAAGGAGCTAGGTCGGTCATTGTCAGCGCGCGTCGGCCAGCGCAGGCCGAGCAGCTTATTTCGAGCCTGCGTGAAACAATGAATGCTAGAAACGCCACTGTCCTGAGCTCAGCGCCGTATGACGACGACGGACTGCCGGAGCTCGAGTTAGTGCGGTCAGCCGATATCCTGGTCAACGCAACACCGTCAGGAACCGCGCACCATCGGTCGAGCTCGGAGCTACCGGTGCCCGCCCGGGCGCTTCACCCGGGAATGATCGTCGTCGACCTCGTCTACAACCCTTTGGAAACACCACTTTTGCGGGAGGCCCGACTGCGAGGTGCTGGAGCGCTCAACGGTCTGCCGATGCTGATTTATCAGGGTGCCGCGGCGTTCGAGCTTTGGACCGGTCGGCCCGCACCCATCGATCTGATGCGCCGCGCGGCGCTGGAGGCGCTTGGTGTCTAATACTCGAGCTACGACCATTCTCGCGGTCCGACGGGGCAATCTGGTCGCGATGGCCGGCGATGGTCAGGTAACGGTCGGCGAGGTCATCATGAAGCACTCCGCCCAGAAAGTAAGAACTATTTATCACGGTCAGATCCTGGCTGGTTTCGCCGGGGCGGTGGCCGACGCGTTGACTCTATTCGAGAGATTTGAGAGCCACGTCGAAAGGCACCACGGACAGCTTCGACGAGCGGCGGTTGAGCTAGCGAAAGAATGGCGGACCGATCGTTTCTTGCGGAGATTGGAAGCTCAACTATGCATCGCCGACCGATCGGAGCTGCTCATCGTATCGGGCGACGGCGAAGTCATCGAACCGGATGACAACCTCGTCGCCGTTGGATCCGGTGGCCCGTATGCCCACGCGGCGGCTAAAGCATTACTGGAAAATACTCAGCTCCCAGCCGCGGAAGTCGCCCGTAAGGCGATGGACATCGCGGCCTCACTCTGCATTTATACCAACTCAAACATCTCGATCGTCGAGCTCAAGGAAACGCCGGCGGACGAATTCAAATAGTCTCTAAGTGACAGCCAGCGCGCTCCGCGCTATGATCGGTATGGATTCTTCAAGTGGCGAGGTTGTGACCATGTGCGATGGCCATCGAGATGAAACGATGTGGACCTTGAGGTCGCGTCAGACGGGCCACCAAATCGTAACGTCGACGGGACACAATTATCTTTTTGCCGAGGAATCCGATGCGCTCGAGTATGCTCACGCGCGCCAGGACGCTGCCGACGTGGAGGTTGTCCCGATAGATCCAGCCGAGTAGCCGCGACCATCCGACGCGCCGTTTCGCCGCGGTTTATCCCGCGCCGGGCGGGCATTGTCCAGGGGACCCGGCCTTCGATCGCCTGAGCCCCGATCGGTCTTTGCGTGTTATACTCAAAATGTCTTTTCTCGAAGACGCCCCTGGCTGGAGGTCCACGTGGAGAACCTGACACCCCAACAAATCGTCGAAGAGCTCAATAAGTACGTTATTGGTCAATCCCAGGCGAAGCGAGCGATCGCTATCGCCTTACGCAACCGTTACCGTCGCCAGCAATTACCGCCGGAAATTCGGCGCGATGTGATTCCCAAGAACATTCTGATGATTGGCCCAACCGGCGTCGGCAAGACCGAGATTGCCAGGCGAGTTGCCCGCTTGCTGGACGCGCCGTTCATCAAAGTCGAGGCGACCCGCTTTACTGAAGCCGGTTACGTTGGCGAGGATGTCGAGACGATTGTCTTCGATCTTGTCGATTCCGCGATTGACATGATTCACGAGCAACGGATCAAGCAGGTACAGGACCGAGCCGAGAAACTTGCGTACGAGCGTCTCGTCGGGTACCTGTTTCAGCAGCTGAACAGTAGCAAGCCCAGCCCGAAGAGACGTGTTGGCGCGCGGCGACGGGGAAGCCGGGCCGATGGTGCCGAGGTCGCGGTTGAGGAGATCGTCCGGTCGACGACCGAAAGCGAATCCCGCGATTACGACCGATCTCGGGTTGCCGACTTGCTCGACCAGGCCCAGCTCGACGATGCAATGGTCGAGATCGAGCTGTCGAATCCGGGCATTGGCTACGAATCGTATGCCGAGGTTGGACCTCCCGGCGCCCCCGGCGCTGAGGATGGTCAGTTCGGCGAGGGACCGATCGCTGCGTCGGGTTTCGCGCAAAAGCGACGACGTCGAGTGTCCGTTAAAGAAGCCCGTCGCCTGCTCACTCGGGACGAAGCAAATAAACTCGTGGACTTCGATCAAATCGTTGACGAAGCTATCGAGCGGGCGGAGCAGACCGGGGTAGTCTTTATCGACGAGCTCGATAAGATCGCTGGGCCGAGGGTCGAGTCCGGATCGGATGTCTCCGGCGAGGGCGTGCAGCGGGATCTCCTACCAATTATCGAGGGATCGGCGGTCATGACCCGGTATGGTCCGGTTCGGACCGATCACGTTCTATTTGTTGGAGCGGGATCGTTTTACCGGCACAAGCCGTCCGATCTCATTCCGGAGTTACAGGGGCGATTTCCGATTCGGGTTGAGCTTGAGTCCCTGACGCGCACGGATTTTCGGAAAATCTTGACCGAGACCGAGAATTCGCTTTTGACCCAGGCCCGGGCCTTGCTTGAAACCGAAGGAGTCACCCTACGATTTGGGACGGATGCGATCGACCGCATCGCCGAGGTGGCATTCGCCGTGAACGAGAACACCGAAAATATCGGCGCGCGGCGTCTCCAGACCGTGATCGAACGGATTTTAGAGGAAGTTTCGTTTGACGCACCATCGCTCGCGGGCCAAACAATCGAGGTCGATGCACCGTTTGTCGATAAACGGGTTCGGCATCTAGTGACAAACGACGACCTGGCAAGGTACATCCTGTAATTTGTACGGATGTGGGTCGGGTGGTATAATTTTCCGGCACCATTGGTGCATTCTGCACGCTTTCGGACCGAATCGGCCGTGCCCGCCCTGGCCAGAGGCCAGGTGGGTTCCGAGCGGGTTGAGGAAAGCGGAGGACAAAGTTCCGGCAACGGAACTAAACAAAACGATGGAGGGTCTAATTCTCAGTGCCTAACGTTGTATCAATGAAATTGCTCCTTGAAGCTGGTGTTCACTTTGGTCACCAGACCCGGCGATGGGATCCTCGGATGAAGCCGTACATCTTCACCGAACGCAACGGGATTCACATCATCGATTTGCAGCAAACGGTTAATAAGCTCAACGATGCCTACAATTTTGTCCGAGATATTGCGTCAAATAATGGAACTATTCTCTTTGTTGGGACGAAAAAGCAGGCCCAAGAAGCCGTCGAGTCCGAAGCAAAGCGTAGCGAAATGTTCTTCGTGACGCAGCGGTGGCTCGGTGGTATGTTGACGAACTTTCGGACGATCCAAAGTCGATTGAAGCGCCTCGACGAGCTCGAGACATCGAAAGCGGCTGGTAACTTCGAGAGATTAACCAAGAAAGAAGCAAGTCTTCTCGAAGAGGAGATCGTTCGTCTTAACCGCCTCTTAGGTGGCATCAAGACGATGCGTCGCCTCCCGAGCGCGATGTTCGTGATCGATCCGCACAAAGAGCGGCTTGCGGTTCAAGAAGCGCGCCGGCTCGAGATTCCGATCGTGGCCCTGCTCGACACTAACTGTAATCCGGACGAGATCGACTACCCGATCCCGGCTAACGACGACGCGATTCGTGCGGTGAAGCTCCTGTCGAGTAAGATTGCCGACGCGGTCATGGAAGGCGCGGCGATGCGGAAAGCCGCGGAAGCGCCGGAGGTCAAGGAGATCGACCTCGAGGAGACAGCTTTCGACGAGCTCGACGCGGATTCGAAGCCCGAGGTCGCGTACTCCGCTTCTCCGGATGAGGTGCTGGCAGCTCCCGAGGTGGTCGTCGCCGCGGAGAGTGGTGCCGCGGTCTAACAACCGCCGCGACAGCGAATTGTTAATGTCGCCCGGCGAATCCGGGCCTTCGGTACGAGAAGAGCGGGCGGTACGGAGATCTTCCGTTCGCCTGCTTTTCTTGCGAGCCAGGTATAGAGTGAGGAAATCGTGGAAATAACTGCGTCCACCGTCAAAGAGTTACGCGAGAGAACGGGCGCCGGCATTATGGAGTGCAAGCGCGCTCTGGTCGAGGCGAACGGCAACATCGACCGGGCCATAGAAATTCTTCGGCGTCAGGGATTGGATCGAGCGGATAAGAAAGCTGGTCGGGTCGCACAGCAGGGCGTCGTCGACGCGTACATTCACGCGGGCGGCCGGATTGGCGCGATGGTTGAGGTGAACTGCGAGACTGATTTCGTCGCCAGAACCGATGACTTTCGTCGGCTAGCGCACGACATCGCAATGCAAGTTGCCGCGACCGGCCCGAAGTACGTGACCGTGGCGGAAGTTCCTGCCGACGACGCCGACCGGGCCTCGGAGCTGGCGCTCCTCGCGCAGCCTTTCATCAAGGAAAGCAGCGTCACGATCGAGGATCTGATCAAGCGCAACGTCGCGAAGCTTGGTGAGGCGATTCGGGTTAGTCGATTCGTGCGATTCAGCCTAGGCGAAGATCCGCCCGGAACCGCGGGCTAGTATTGGCCAGACTAGGACGCGTCTTACTGAAGATAAGTGGCGAGGCCCTGACCGACGACCGCGGCGGCATCATCGATGCGGAGACACTGTCTGGTATCGCCCGCCAAATCCGGGACGTCACGCAGGACCTTGGGACCCAGATGGGTGTCGTCGTCGGTGGTGGTAATATCTGGCGCGGTCAAGCGGCCGCCGATCGGGGAATGGATCGAGCTCAGGCGGATTACGCCGGCATGCTCGCGACAGTCATCAACGCGCTAGCTTTACAGGATGCCCTGGAAAACCTGGGCGTGGTGACGCGGGTCCAAACCGCTATTACCATCACCGCCGTTGCCGAGCCTTATATTCGTCGACGAGCCATTCGGCACATTGAAAAGGGTCGCGTGGTCATCTTCGCCGCCGGGACCGGGAACCCGTACTTCAGCACCGACACCGCCGCCGCACTTCGCGCGGTTGAGATCGAAGCTGAAGCACTCTTGATGGCAAAAAACGCGGTCGACGCCGTCTATGATTCGGATCCGCGTGCTAATCCGTTGGCCCGACGATTTAGCACGATTTCGTACATCGAAGCCCTCAATCTGAGGCTTAAAGTCATGGACAGCACCGCGTTGTCGCTCTGCATGGATAACAAGCTGCCAATCATCGTCTTCGACCTCGCTCGAGAGGGCAATATTCGACGCGCGGTCGAGGGCGAGCCCATCGGAACCGTCGTCGCCTAATTCGCGGAACCTGCCCGCGCAAGGTCCGCGTGAGGAGATCGAACCATGTTGCAGGATGCCGTCTCCGATATCGTGAAACGTTGCGACGAATGTATGACTCACGCCGAAGACGCGCTTAGTCACGAGCTCGCGTCCATTCGAACCGGACGCGCCTCACCGTCTTTGCTCGATCGGATTCGGGTAGATTATTACGGGACGCCGACTCCGGTTCCTCAGCTCGCCGCCGTCTCGACCCCCGAACCGAGGTTATTAGTCATTCAACCCTGGGATCGCAACGTTCTTGGCCCGATCGAGAAGGCGATTCTTAAGTCTGATCTTGGCCTGACTCCCACTAATGATGGCAAGGTTGTCCGACTGGCAATTCCCCCGCTAACCGAAGAACGTCGGAAGGACCTGGTCAAGATGATCAAGCGTCGGGTCGAGGAGAGTCGGGTCGCAATTCGCAGCTGTCGTCGCGACGCGATCGACGAGCTAAAGAAGCTCGAACGTGAAAAGAAGGTCTCCGAAGACGATTCGCGGCACGGCCAGGAGCGAATCCAAAAGGAAACCGATCGGCTGATCGCCGAGGTCGACCGCGTTGGCCAGCGCAAGGAACAGGAAGTTCTAGAAGTATGACCGACGAAGAGAATGTTTCGGCCACATGGAAACCCTCGCCCGATCAGCTTCCGGTGCACGTGGCAATTATTATGGACGGAAACGGGCGTTGGGCGAACGAGCGGGGCCTTCCTCGCCTCCTCGGACACCGGGCCGGGACCGATAACGTCCGAACCGTCCTCGAGGCTAGTGTCGATTTTGGAATCCAATACCTGACAATTTACGCGTTCTCAACCGAGAACTGGACCCGTCCCGCCGATGAAGTGAACGGCCTTTTCGAGATAATGGGAGAGGTCATTCGGAGTGAAACCGAGGAGCTCCACCGAAATGGAGTGTGCGTCCGACATGTCGGCCGTCTCGAAGGTCTCCCCGAGCCACTGGTCGTCGCCCTTCGTGACGCCACGGCACTCACCCGTGAGAATCAGCGCTTGGTTCTAAACGTCGCGTTCAACTATGGAGGTCGAGCCGAGCTCGTCGACGCGGTCCGGCGAATCATTCAAGACAAGGTGCCGGCGGAGTCGGTCGATGAAAACCTGATCAAGACCTACCTCTACTCGGTAGGGCAGCCCGATCCCGACCTCATTATTCGAACCGCCGGCGAGATGCGCTTGAGCAATTTCCTGATCTGGCAGAGTGCTTACTCCGAATATTACTTCACCAACACGTACTGGCCTGATTTCGGTCGCGAAGAATTTCGCCGGGCGCTCGCAACGTACGCCCGTCGCAAGCGACGATTCGGCGGCGTCCTCGCCGGATCGTGCTAGGCCAGAGGCTTCTTACCGCGCTGGTTCTCGGGCCGGTTGTTCTGGCCGCCGCCCTACTGGGTAATCCAACCCTGGCTATCATCGCCGCCTTAGCCGCTTTCGTGGCAGCCGGCGAGGCGTCGCGCTTGCTCGGTCGAAGCGGCTTCGACGTGCGAGACTCGCTTGTCGAAGGCATAGGCGCGGTTGCGGTGATCCTGGCGGCCGCGGTCAGTGTCTCCGCGGTTGTTGCGACCATCGCTATTCTGTGCGGGGCGCTTCTAAGCCTATCCCTTCGATCCACACTGAATGGAACGAAACTATATCGTTGGACCGACCGCTTCGGCGCGATCGTCTATTCAGCCATCCCGCTCGCCCTTCTCGTGCTGATGCGTGGCTGGACGGGGCGCGACATTCAAATGTCCCTTCCGTTCGGCACGACGATTTCCCTTCCATACGGAGCCGCCTGGATCGGCGTCGTCCTGTCGATCACCTGGGCCGTGGATTCCGTGGCATACATCGCTGGACGAGCAGTCGGTCGCCACGCCTTTAGCCCGTCTATTAGTCCCAAAAAGACCTGGGAGGGAACGATTTCGGGCGTCGCGGCCGGAACCGTCATCTGCGCATTGTGGGCCCCAAGCTTCAGCTGGAACGTTGCAGCCGGACTCGCCTTAGGATTCGCGGCGTCCTGGGCGGCGGTGTTGGGTGACCTCGTCGAATCTGGACTCAAACGTCAATCTGGCCTCAAAGATGCTGGTTCGATTCTCCCGGGTCACGGAGGCTTACTCGACCGAATCGACAGCCTGGCATTTTGTGCAATCGTGGTATTCTTAGTGAGAACGGTTGACGGAGCAACGCACCTACTAAGCCTCGGATCGTCATAAACCGTGAGCCCTCTAAGTGCGGTGACCCGATTCCGAAAGTGCCGCGGTTCACCGTCGCTCCAATTTGCGGCTGGGAGAATGAACGAGCGTGTCGCGTGGCGTCGTCATTCTAGGAAGCACGGGCTCGGTTGGACGTCAAGCACTTGACGTGATCAAGTCATGCCCCAATGACTTGCACCTTGTCGGTCTCGCTGCGCGCACCAATCTCGATCTACTTGCGTCTCAAACGGAGGAATGGCGACCAAAGTACGTGAGCGCTCCTGGCCTGATTCCGGGGTCAGTGTGGCACGATGCGAAGGTCGTTCCGCTCGACGAGCTTTGTCAGGTTCCGGATGCCGAGCGCGTGTTGGTCTCGACCGTCGGCGCCGCGGGACTTCGTCCGACCCTTAGCGCGATTGGGGCCGGTAAGACCGTGGCGATCGCGAACAAGGAAGTTCTCGTGATGGCCGGAGAGCTTGTCATTGCCGCAGCGCGCCAGACCGGCTCCCGGATCTTGCCAGTCGACAGCGAGCATAATGCCGTTTGGCAGTGCCTGGTCGGAGAGTGCGAGCTGGGGACCGGCGAAACGAGCGGGCCGATTCGTCGAGTTATTTTGACCGCTTCGGGCGGGCCATTCCGTGACCTGCCGTTCGCCGATCTCGTCAATGTCACCCGAGAACAGGCTCTGGCGCATCCGAATTGGGTTATGGGCCCCAAGGTAACGGTGGATTCCGCCACATTGATGAATAAGGGATTCGAGGTTATCGAAGCTCATTGGCTGTTCGGCCTTCCGTACGACCAGATTGACGTGGCGATGCATCGCGAGAGCGTCGTTCACGCGCTAGTTGAGTTCGTCGACGGGTCGTATAAAGCGGCAATGGGGCCGCCCGATATGAGGCTTCCCCTTCAACACGCTCTCACCTATCCGAATCGTCGACCTGGCATTTGGCCGAGGTTACGTCTCGAGGAAGTTGGGCGATTAACGTTTGCTCCACTCGAATCGGGCCGCTATCCCTGCTTTGGCCTTGCCCTCCAGGCGGCAACCGCCGGAGGCTCGTTGCCCGCGGTACTTAGCGCTGCCGATGACGAGGCGGTTTCCGGATTCCTCGCGGGACGGATTGGTTTTACCGATATCGCGGTGTGCGTCGATCGGGCACTTCAGGGTCACGTTCCGATCCCAGTTCCCACGCTTGGGGACGTGATCGACGTCGATCGTCGCACCCGAGATTATGTCGCGTCGACGTTCGAAGTTAATCGGCGGACGGTTTGAGCGCATTCTTGCTCAATGCCGAGCAGAGTTTGGTCGGGGGTAGCCCGTGGGTCCCGTAAGCGTCGTCATTTTCCTGCTTCTCCTTAGCGCACTCGTTTTCGTCCATGAGCTCGGACACTTCATTATGGCCAAGCGAGCCGGTGTCAAGGTTGAAGAGTTTGGCATCGGATTTCCTCCGCGATTAGTGTCAATCCGTCGCGGCGAGACCGAGTATTCCTTGAACCTAATTCCCCTCGGGGGTTTTGTCCGGATGCTTGGCGAAGAGGATCCAACCGCTCCGCGAAGCTTTGCCTCGGCCCCGCGGCGTTGGCGTATCGGAATTCTCGCCGCCGGCGCGACGATGAACATCGTGGCAGCCGTCTTTCTTTTTGGAGGGGCGTTTGCATCCGGGTGGCCGACGGTCACCCAGAGCGAGGTCGTCATTTCCCAGATTGCGCCCGATTCACCGGCATCACAGAGCGGGTTGCAGGTCTCCGACGTCATTCGGTCAGTCAACGGAAATCCAGTCGAACAGTCGTCTCAGCTTCGAACGGCGATCGACGCAAACCTGGGGAAATCGGCGACATTTACCGTCGACCGGTCCGGGAAGAGCCTCGACATCAAGATTACGCCCCGAGCGACGTGGCCCTCCGGTCAAGGACCCGTCGGTATCGCGATAGCGGATCATCCACTCAAGCAAGAACCCATTCGGTACCCTCTTCTTAAGTCGCTCAGATTTGGAGCAGAAGAGACCGCCCAGACTCTTCTCTTGACGATCACGATTCCGGTCATGGTGATCCAAGGCCTCATCCCGGCTGAGGTCGCCCGTCCTATCGGGCCGTACGGGATTTATCAGGTCACCTCGCAAGCGGTGACCGAGTCGGTTGCCAGCGGCTGGTGGTACCCGATCCTCCGTGACGCCGCCACGATCAGCGCCGGGCTTGGACTGGCCAACCTGCTGCCAATCCCCGGACTTGACGGAGGTCGTCTGCTATTTGTCGCGGTCGAAGCGATTCGGGGCCGGCGAGTCAACGCGCGCCGAGAGACGATGATTCATTTCCTCGGCCTCGCGTTCCTCGTATCGATGGTGCTCGTCGTGACGTACTTCGACGTGCTGTTCCCAATCAACGTCAACTTCGGCTCGCATTGACGGTGCGGGCTCGGTCGCACGCTACCTCGCCCGCTTAGGGAGGCGCGCATTGCCGTTTGGGTTAAGAAATGGTATAATTTGCTCGAACTAATTGAAAGACGGACTGCGAAAAGTGGGCTGCAACCCACTTTTCTTGTTGTAGGGCGCATTTTAATCTCACACCGGAGGTCCGGACCACCCCATGAAGACTGACTTCATCGCCGCGATTAATCAGGTGAGCGCCGAAAAGGGCGTCAGCCGCGATATCGTTATTGAGGCGATCGAGGCCGCCCTCGTGTCCGCATACAAGCGGAACTTTAGTGGCGGGGCGACTCAAGAGGTGGTTGTTCGGCTCGACCGACAAACCGGTGACGTCCACGTGTACGTGACGAAGCAGGTCGTCGACCAAGTCGCCGACGAGCGGGCGGAGATATCGCTGAATGACGCGCGCCGGATCGATCCGACCGCCGATCTCGGCCAAACCGTCGAGGTCGAAACGACACCTCAGAACTTCGGCCGGATCGCCGCGCAAACCGCCAAGCAAGTCGTACTTCAACGATTGCGGGAGGCCGAACGAGAACGGGTCTACGAGGCCTTTACCGAACGCGAAGGTGACGTCGTCACCGGAGTCATTCAGCGGTTGGAGCCGAAGGCAGCCATTCTCGACTTGGGCAAGGCCGAAGCTACTTTACCAATCACCGAGCAGGTGCCGAGTGAGTCGTATCGTCCCGGGCAGCGGCTGAAGGTATACGTCGTCGAAGTCAATCGGACTCCACGTGGACCTCAGATTGTCGTATCTCGCACCCATCGGGGCTTAGTCCGCCGCCTCTTCGAGCTCGAAGTTCCGGAAATCTTCAGTGGCACCGTCGAGATTCGCTCGATGGCCCGGGAGCCGGGGTCTCGGACGAAGGTCGCGGTGTTGGCGCGTCAGGAAGGCGTCGACGCGGTTGGCTCCTGCGTTGGAATCCGCGGCGTCCGAATTCAGAACATCGTCAACGAATTGAACGGCGAAAAGATCGATGTCGTTCAGTGGAGCCTCGATCCGGCTGTGTTTGTCGAAAACGCTTTGAGCCCGGCGAGTGTCGTGTCGGTGAGACTGAATGAGGCGGACAAAACCGCGACCGTGACCGTACCGGAAAGGCAGCTTTCGCTGGCTATCGGACGGGAAGGTCAAAATGCCCGTCTCGCGGCGAAACTAACGGGATGGAGAATCGACATCAAATCGGCTCCCCTGTCCCGTCCGCCCGAAAGTGTTCCGGTCCTCACCCGGGAGGAGTCACTCGCCCGTCTCACCGGTTCGTTCGATGGCCCTTCGGAGGAATCAACTGATCGATGACGCCGACTCAGCGTCCGCTCTCGCGGGGAAAGATACCCCAGCGCTCGTGCGTGGCCTGTCACACCGCGCGTCCAAAGCGTCAGTTGGTGCGAATCGTGAGAACCACCGACGGCCAGGTGGTCGTCGACAGCACCGGGAAGAAATCCGGTCGCGGCGCGTATCTTTGTGCACAGCGGTCGTGTTGGGAATTAGGATTGAAGCGCGGAGTGCTCGAAAGGGCGCTCAAGCAAAGTGTTCCACCAGAATGTCGGCCAGCACTCGAGGCTTTCGCGGCTGGCCTTCCGGATGCTGCCGGAAGCCATCCGGCTACGTAAGGTCTTGGGTATCGGAGGCTAAAATATGAGTACTAGAGTTGGATCGGGGCGGTCACGCCGACCGCCAGGGAACAGTGGGCGGTCTCGTTCGCGCGGACCGCGACCAGATAATTCGTCGCGTGCTCCACTTCCACTTCAGAAGAAGCGGGAGCCATCCGTCGTCGAAATTCCTCAGGCGATTACCGTCAAGGAATTGGCTGAAGTGTTGAACGTCGCCGGCGGCCAGATCATCAAGGAGCTAATTGGGCGCGGGCTCATGCTCACAATCAATCAGTCGATTGACTTTGCGACGGCATCCGAAATAGCGACGGCGTTCAGCGTTGTCGTCAAGCTCAAAGCAAGTGACGCGAGTGAAGGCGCAATCGCCGCCGAAATCGAGGAAGAGGAAAACCTTCGCGAACGCGCGCCGGTCGTAACGATCCTCGGTCACGTCGACCACGGTAAGACCTCGCTCCTCGATGCGATTCGGCAAACGAACGTCACCGCGTCCGAGCACGGCGGAATCACTCAGCACATTGGTGCCTACCAGGTCGAGGCCCATGGTCGCAAGATCACTTTCCTCGACACCCCGGGTCACGCCGCCTTCACGGCGATGCGCGCCCGTGGGGCAAGCGTCACCGACATCGCGGTTCTCGTCGTCGCGGCCGACGACGGAGTTCAGCCGCAAACCATCGAAGCAATCAGCCACGCGCGAGCGGCGGACGTTCCGCTGGTTGTCGCGATCAACAAGGTCGACAAGGCCGATGCTAATCCCGACCGGGTGAAGCAACAGCTTGCCGAAGCCGGTGTTGTCGTCAACGATTGGGGCGGCGATGTGGAAGCCGTTGCCGTATCGGCTCGACGAAAGACTGGCGTTCAGGATTTACTCGAGACCATTCTTCTCGTCGCCGACCTGCTTGATTTGAAGGCAAATCCGAATCGACCGGCCACCGGTGCCGTGATCGAGGCAAAGCTCGATAAGGCGACCGGCCCTCTCGCGACCGTTCTGATCGAAAACGGATCGCTGAATGTTGGCGATTTTGTCGCCGTGGGCTCGGTGTACGGTAAGGTTCGCGCGATGCTCAACGATCGCGCCAAGCGAGTAAAGCGGGCCGAACCGGCCACTCCAGTGGAGATTCTTGGGCTCAATGGCGTGCCAGAAGCTGGAGATCGCCTACACGCGGCGCCAACCGAACAGGCCGCGCGTCAGTTTGCTCAGCAGTTCGCTCAGCAAAAGGCCGATAGCACACTAGTGACGGTACGACCGACCTCACTTGAAGAGATGTTCAAGCAGGGGTCCGGACGGAAAGACCTGAATATTGTTCTAAAGTCGGACGTTCAGGGCTCGCTCGAGCCAATTCAGTCCTCCGTGGAGCGGCTGGCAAACGATGAGGTCCGAGTTAAGGTTATTCACCAGGGAACTGGCAACATTACCGAATCGGACGTTCTCCTTGCCCAGGCGTCTGGCGGGGTTATCATCGGATTCAACGTGCGGGTTGAACCGGGCGCGAAGCGCGCGGCCGAGTCTGCCAACGTCGACATCCGGTTGTACTCGATCATTTACGACGTCGTCGAGGACGTTCGCAAAGCGTTGACTGGAATGCTCGAGCCGAAGTTCATCGAGGTCGCCGAAGGCCGCGCCGAGATTCGTCAGATTTTCGGAAAGACGTCTCAGGTGGCGGGTTCGATGGTGACCGAGGGGCGAATTACCCGAGGAGCGGTGGCTCGCCTGGTCCGCGACGGAAAGGTCGTCGGAGAAGGTCGAATCGAGAGCCTGCGACGATTCAAAGATGACGTTCGCGAGGTTTTGGCCGGCTTTGAGTGTGGAATCGTCTTGTCCGGCCTTTCCGACGTGCAAGCGGGAGACCTGATTAACACCTTCCGCAAAGAACGCGTCGCCGGGGATATCCCGCTCTAAGGCGGCGAGGTGAAATAACATGGCGACCCGCCGCATCGCGCGACTGAACGAGCAGGTGCGGGGCGACCTGTCCGAGCTCATTGGCCGGGAGGTCAAGGACCCGCGGCTGGCCGGTTTGGTGACGGTGACCAGCGTCGATTTGTCACCGGATCTACGCCACGCTAAGGTTTTTATCAGCGTTCTTGGCACCGAGGAGGATCGGAAGCACACTCTCGCGGCGCTTCGGAGTGCTTCTGGTTTTCTTCGGTCTCAAATTGCCGGCCGTATGACGACCAAGCGAGCGCCAGACCTCCAGTTTTTGATCGATGAATCGATCGAGCGCGGCGAACGGATCATGCAGGTAATCCGCGAGATCGAACGCGAGCCGCCCCTCGCGGAATCGTCCGAGGTCCCCGCGACCAGGGAGTCCGATGCCGGGCCGTGACACGGGCAATCGGTATAACGGAATCCTCAACGTCGCAAAACCCGTTGGTATGACGTCCCACGACGTCGTCGACCGGGTTCGGAGAGCCGCGGGAATGCGACGAGTCGGCCACGCCGGTACCCTCGATCCGGCGGCCGAAGGGGTATTGCTCGTCTGCCTGGGTGTGGCGACCCGAGTGACTGACTACTTAATGGACGGAGTCAAGGTTTACCGAGGCACGGTTCACTTTGGCGCGACGAGCACCACTGACGATCGCGAAGGCATCATCATCACGACAAGCTCACCCCCTAGCCTCACGAGATCAGATATCGAAGCGGCCGTTCCTCGTTTCGTCGGCGAAGTCGACCAGGTTCCGCCGAGGTACGCGGCGGTCAAGGTGGCCGGTCAACCTCTGTACCAACGCGCTCGAGCGGGCGAATCATTCGAGGTCGAGGCACGTCGGGTTCGGATCGACCGAATCGACGTCTTGTCCTGGAATCCCCCAGAGGCGGTCATCGAAGTCCAATGCTCTAAGGGAACCTACATTCGCTCGATCGCGCGGGATTTAGGACCAGCGCTTGGCACCGGGGCCTATTTGTCGGCACTTTGCCGTATATCGAGCGGTCCCTTCTCGTTAACTGACAGTATCGGCTTGGACGAGATCGCGCGGTCGGCGGCGTCCGGATATTTGGATCGTCTGCTTTATCCTCTCGAGGAGTCGGTCAACACCTGGCCCCTCGTCGTACTTTCAGCTAGCCAGGCTAGCCTGATCGCTCACGGGGCACCCATTACCGATCTATCGATAAACGTGCCGCTCGTCGAGTGCCGAGGAATTCGGGCGTACAATACAGGCGGTGCGCTCGTGGCCCTTCTCAAATACCGCGATCAAACGACGAGCTGGTTTCCCGACAAAGTATTTCCATCAGGTGAGGGCGATGGGCTGGCGTGAATCTCTGCGGGGCGCCTCGATCCGACGGCCGAGTGTCATAACCATTGGTACATTCGATGGCGTTCACGTCGGCCATCAGCACCTGGTCGGTCAAGTCGCCCAACGCGCCAGGAGCTTGGACGCTTCGGCCGTCGCTCTGACCTTTCACCCGCGTCCAGGTGAAGTTCTGCGCCCGGACCTACCATCGGTATATCTTTGCTCGGTGGAGGAGCGCCGGCGGCGGCTACTCGAGGCGGGAGCGGACGAGGTCGTGACGGTTCCGTTTACAAACGAGCTTGCGCGCGTCGGAGCGGAGGAGTTCGTGACCGAGCTGGTTCACCTCTACGGGTTACGGGTGCTCGTCGGCGGACCGGATTTGTCGATTGGCCGCGGCCGCGAGGGAACGCCCGACGTTCTTCGTGAAATCGGCAAACGCCTGGGATTCACCGTCGACGTCGTCGACGGCTTTCAGATCGATGGGAAGGTGGTGCGAACGAGCAGCGTTCGAACCGCGCTGGCCGACGGCGATGTCGTTCGGGCGGCGAGGCTCCTTGGGCGTCTTTACGCGGTAGAAGGGCGGGTGGTCCGAGGCGACGGTCGGGGACGCACCATTGGTATCCCGACGGCCAACGTCGCAACGGCTGAGAACATCGCCTTGCCCGCGCACGGTGTCTATGCCGTTCGATTCCGGATTGGCGATGAGCGGTGGAACGGCGCCGCGAACCTGGGAGTCCGACCTACATTTAACGGGGAAAGTCGATCGCTCGAAGTACACTTGCTCGACTTTTGCGCCGACATCTACGACCGCGACTGCGTCGTCGAGTTCGTTCGCCAGTTACGCCAGGAAAGGCGCTTCAGCGGCGTCGACGAGCTCGTCCTCCAAATCCGCCAAGACATCCAGGACGCGCGCCTCATCCTCGAAGGCAACTAACCACAAGTTTCAACGAAGGCGAGCCTGGCCTCTGCTCGCCTCTCCCTCTGGGAGAGGCCGGCCGCAGCCGGGTGAGGGTCGTCCGCTTGCCCGCAATTCTCACCTGAGCATTTTCGCATTTGGCGGAGCCGGGAACGCCCTCACCCTCTCCCTCTCCCAGCGGGGAGAGGGAACCATGCCAGTTGCGCCACTCCCAAAATAGCTACAACAGCTGACGCGGAGCTTACTCCACGTGATTTAGCCTCTCCTTTTTCGCCTCGGCCACGACCGTCTGGGTAATGTGAGCGGGCACCTCTTCGAATTGAGACGTTTTCATTAGGAACGTACCGCGTCCCTGAGTGAGCGACCGCAGGTCTGTCGCGTAGCGAAGGACTTCGGCGAGCGGCGCCTGGGCCTGAATGACGGTCGTGCTACCGTCCGGAAACATGCCGTGCACGCGCGCTCGTCGGGTGTTCAGGTCGCCCATCACGTCACCGACGTACTGCTCTGGTACGGAGACTTCTAGCTCAACAATTGGCTCGAGCAACACCGGATGCGCGCTTTCAACACATTTCTTAAAGGCTTGAGATGCCGCGAGCTTGAACGCCATTTCGGACGAGTCGACCGGGTGATAGGATCCGTCATACAAGGTGACTTTCACGTCGACGACGGGATACCCGGCGAGATGACCTTCAGGAAGTGCCTCGCGCACACCCTTTTCGACCGCGGGAATGTAATTCTTCGGCACGGATCCGCCGACGACCCTCTCGGCAAACTCGAATCCCGACCCCCGGGGTAGAGGCTCGATCTCCAAAAAGACGTGGCCGTACTGCCCGTGCCCACCCGTCTGTTTCTTGTGTTTGTATTCTGCCTTCGCCGGCGCGACGACTGTCTCCTTGAATGGAACGCGCGGCAAACTCAGGACAACGTCAACCGCAAACTTACGATGAAGCCGTTCGGCGGAAATGTCGATATGAGCTTCGCCAAGCCCCTCGATCAAGGTTTCCAAAGTGTCTGGATGCTTGTGGATCTTTAGCGTCGGGTCTTCCTCGGCTAGTCGGGCTAGCGCGGATCCAAGCTTGTCGAGGTCAGCCTTTGTCTTCGGGTGGATCGCCATCGCAAAGGTCGGTGCCGGAAACTTGATCGGTTCGAGCACCACCGGCTTTTCTCTCGACGAGAGGGTGTCGTTCACACCGGTGTTCTGAAGCTTGGCGACGGCGCCCAGTTCGCCAGGCCCGAGCTGAACGACCGGCTCCTGGGTTTTCCCACGCACGACGAAAAGTTGGCCAAGCCGCTCTTCGTGATTCCTACTGGCGTTCCAAACGTGGCTATCCGAGTGCATCACGCCACTGTAAACCCGAAAATAGCTTAACTTTCCAACGTAAGGATCGGCCGTTGACTTGAAAACTATTGCCGATAACGGCGCACTCTCGACGGGCTGGAGGTCGATTGGCTTCCCGGTCGAAACTTCTTTGGCTGCGACCGCGCCTCGGTCCGCCGGCGAGGGCAACAGCTCGACGGCCGCATCGAGAACGGTTCGAACCGCCTTCCCGGTTAGCGCAGCGGTGCAGATGACCGGCGTGATCGCTCCCTTGTTGGTTGCCTCGCGCAGACCGTTTCGGATCTCGGCCTCGGTGAGCTCGGTCCCCTCGAGGTATTTCCCCAGTAGCTCGTCGTCACCCTCGGCGGCCGCTTCGATGACCTGCTCGCGAGCCGCCTCGGCCGCGTTGCGAAGGTTTGCCGGTATGTCGGTTGGTTCGACGCCTGTTCCCCGATAGGCTTTCATTGAGACGAGATCGATGACCCCGTCAAACGATTCCTGCGAACCAATTGGTAGCTGGATCGAGACAACTTGCTTTCCAAATCGCTCGCGAAGCTGCTCGACGGCTCGGTTGAAGTCGGCGTTCTCACGGTCCATCTTGGAGATCACGACCAGGCGTGGTATGCCATGGTCCACGGCATGTTTCCACACCCTCTCGGCGCCAACTTCGACGCCTGACACGGCCTCGAGGAGAATCACGACGCTGTCGACAACTCGTAAGGCCTCAAGGACTTCACCGTAAAAGTCGGCGTAGCCCGGCGTGTCGACGACGTTGACTTTAGTTCCTTTCCATTCGAGAGGAAGGAGTGACAACTGGACCGATACGTGCCGGTGCGTTTCCTCCGGATCGTAATCGGAGACCGATGTTCCTTCGTCTACCCGACCCATTCGGCTTATGGCACCCGAGGCAAAAAGCATAGCCTCAGCGAGTGTCGTCTTGCCGTGTCCGCCGTGGGCGCAGAGACCCACGTTTCTCACGTTTGTCACGGAAAAACTCTTCATGTTGCCTCCTGGAAAGAATGTCACGCGAGGAGAGGCTTCCTAAACCTGACTGAAGATTATACACCCGACTGAGTGCACCCACGCAACGGTCGGATCGTCTTACGACGAGCCGACGACCGAGGTCAGGAGACTTTCCAGTAGAAGAAATCGCGAAACGGCGTAGGACGTCGGACGAGATAGCCCTAGCCGCAGGCCGAGGATGTAGGAATCGGCAAAACTTCCGTCGGAGCGCTGGCGGGGAAGCCAGCGACGCTCGAGGTCAAGGGCGGTGGAGACATCGCCGGCCGACACGCTTGCGATGGCGTAGTCGAAAGTCTCGGAAGGGGCGATTGTTTGGGATTGGGTCCACCACCGGAGCCATGACAGGATCGTCGTCGCCTTGGAGAGCTGCCAGTCCCAGTTCCGTACCCCATTCGCTCCAATCAGGCCAGTCGATTTCGCCCAGGTCACCTCGGTGCGCGCGTCGTCCCGGGTTCCCAAGCCCCAGATGGCCATTGCGTAGTAATCGTAGGCCATGCCCTGACTCAGACCAGATTGGCGCCGTAGAGCGTCGATGCCTCGATCGGCGGCCATAGCCGCGATATCGGCATTTGGTTTGTCGCCGGACTGGCTCAACATTCGGCTCGCCAGTTGGAGGCCGACCGACATTCGCGCGCATTCTTCGTTGAAGGAGACCTGGTAGTCCGGTGAATGGGCGAAGCATCCGTCCGAGTGCTGCATCGCCGACTGCGTCAGATAGCCGACCGACAGGCGAACCAGATCGATGACCTCGTAGTCTCCGACCTTGGCGGTCACGAAGCCAGGATCTTCCGACCACACCGTATACGTCGCAATGAGTGCCATTCCGACCGCCTCGCCGCGACCACGGGACGAGGACGTCACGGTACCATTGGCGGCAAATGAGTCGGACCAGCTCCCGCTGAAGTCCGGGATGTCGGCATTGAAGTGCGAGCCCGACGGCGTCGTCGTCATGTGGCCATAGAGCCAGAGCATCGCCGACTTCGCGCGGTCGGTCTGACCAACCTTCGTCAGAGCAATTACCGCGTGCGCCAGATCCATGGGCACAACCTCGGCTTTCCCAGGCGACGTCAGGATGTACGTGCCAGTTGGTTGCAGGCTAGACAAAAAACTCAGGGCGCGGGCAACCGCGTCCGGATTGCGAATCAAGTTGACGTTTCGGGCCGGCAGGGCGTAAATAGCCGGGATACTCGCCGAAACATTGATTGACTTTTCCGATGACTCGGAGGCTCCATCCGGCCAAAACTGTAACAAACCGATAACCACTAGCATTAATGAGAGCACGCCAAGCCTGGACAGGCCGACAGCCGGAGACCGGCGGGGCGCACGCTGATTCTCGTTCAACCCACCTCGCTCGAGCCAGAAAGCGCTAGCCTGCCCCGAACGTGGGATCATCCGTCAAGGAGACGCCCGCGCGCCGAGGAATTGCCTCTGGTGCGACGGATTCTAGCGATTGAGAATCGTTACGTCAACAAAGGGGGAGCTGCTACTCGGGGCTATTCTGATCGGCTCCGGTGGATTTTGCGGAAGAATCGAGATGGCGCGCGGCCCAATGGTGCTCTTCGACGTCCCCCGACAGGATGAGAACCTGTTGCAGATCACTCGTGACGGTCGGGCTCTGGCCTCGTTGACTGAGGACGGCCGCGCGCGCAGCATACGTTTTCACGTCGAGTGGATCGATCCGCACCGCTTGATTGTAACGGGTAAGGGCGACGAGGGGCCGGCCGGAGGCGGCGTTGACGTCGCCCAGTTGCCGTAGGGTCTCAAACCGACCCGGGTCGGCGACGAGCGCCGAGGTTAGCCATTTCTCGGACAAGGGCAGATTGCCGCGTTGAAACTCGACGACGCCGAGGCCAAAGTAGCCGGACGGATCGCGTGGGTTGATCCGTACGACTTCGAAATAGTCATCCCGCGCTTTATCGTCTCGTTGGATCCGGTCATACATGTCGGCTCGCTCGAGTAGAAGCTCCACGTTTCCGGGATCCTTGTCAAGTAGCCTGGTAAGATCCGGAATCGTTTCGGCGTACCGATGCATGGCCAGGTTAGACGATATACGAAGTTGCAAGGCGGAGGCTTCATTTGGGTCGGTTCGAAGGACAACCGAGGCTTCAAACGCCGCGCCCTCGTAGTTCCCCGCGCCGTAAAACTGCTGGGCCTGAGCGTACGCCTGTTTTCCAGGATCGACGAAGGCTCCGGCCGGACTCGTGGGGGCGGATCGCCACAACACGAACCCGCCAATCGTCAGTAAGCCGATGATGACGGTCGGGCAGAACGGGGATCGGCCAAGACGTGGCGGGAAGTCGGCCCAATTCGCCACGACATCTTTGCTTCGCTGCAAAATGGCGCGTAGCTGCGCCCCATCCCGCGACCCGAGGTACATGAGCGCGACGCCAATGAACGGTACTCCGTCGATCGCGAGCATTCTGGCCTGAAGCAGCCAATTCAGCGTCGGTGGGATCGCGACCGCCGGAGCCACGTTCAGTATGCTGGCCGTCGCGGTGAGCGCTAGGAGAGATCGGCCCCCGATTGTGTTTGTCGTCAGCACGGCGAACGGCAACGCCCAGATCAGGTACCAGGGCCAAAACCAGCTTTGAACGACCAGCAGAAAGACAATCAGAATTAGTAGTGACGAGTGCACGAGAGCTATTCCGTCTTGGACCCGAATCAGCTGTCTCGCGTAGGCAACGAGAAACACGAGCCCTGCTAGCAGGCGTAGGACGAAATTGCTCTGCAGGGCATATGGATCCTGCCCGGGCCCCTCGAAGACCGTGACTGTCGACGGGTCCGCCGGCGGAGGTCGAGGTGCGGGAATCGCGCGGACTTCGTTCGCGTGGACAAACCCAAATCGACCGATGCGCGAAACGTACACGTGCAGCCATTCGCCGCTCGGAGACTCGACGACAAGGAGGGGTTCCTCGCGAGGTAAGGCAATACCGGTCGTGTGGGTTGTATCCGGGCCCTCCCATAAGACCGCTGGCGAGGTGGCGCCAACCCAATATCCAAGGTAATGGAGCGGCAGGTTGACCAAATCGGGCGACTCGCCAAGAGCAACTCGGAGGTCACGGAATGCAAGCTCAAGAGGTGAATTGATGTAGGCAAGTGGATTCGATCCGAAGCCCAAGACCCCAAGCGTCGAGGGGCCCGCGTACACCGGCGCGAACCCGGCGACGGTCAGCAATCCGCCCAGGAGGCCCGCTTTGACAAGAATCGCGACTCGTCGGCGTGGTTCACGGCGGATCCAGGCAAGGAGATACAGCGGGAGCAGGATCGCAGCGACGTATTTCGTGAGAACCGCCAGAACGAGAAACCCGATGCCCAACGTTCGCCGCTCGCGAAACCAAAACCACATACTGACGATGACGAATAGGGCCATGAGAACGTCATTGTGGCCCGCGCTGGCCGAATCGACCAGGAGAAGAGGGTTCCAGCCCCACAGAATAGCTGCCATCAAGCGGCGATCTTGGCGCACACGCCCGGCGATCGCCCAAACCAGGGGGGTGCCTGCGATCGTTGCGACCGCGGCCGCGCCGCGCAGGGTAGCAATCGTTACTCCGGTGCCGGTGCCAACTGCCATGGTGACAATTGCTCCGAGATAGGTCCAAATCGGCCCGTAGTTGGACGGCTGGTCTTTCCAGAAGATCGCGCCAAATAACGGGTCGAACGGGAAATCACGGGGCACGGCGGTGTACGGGTTCGCGTGGTACCACACGAGAATGTGCGAGTAAAAGGCATAGCTGAATATGTCTTGCGATGAGAGGTAGGGTTGAACGATCAACCACGCACAAATGGCGAGCTGGATCGCAACGACGATCGCCAGGTGCCGGACCGACCCTTCTCGTCGGCGCGACGCCTGCTGGGCAGCAAGCAGGTATCCACCGAATGCGACCGCCAGGCCAACGGCGTATAGAAAACCGGCATTGGCGGGCCAACCTGGACCGTTCGTCAGCCCGGAGACGACCGGCGCGTAAATATGGTCGTCTAGCCAGTACGCTGGACCGCCGACTCGCGATGGGTACCAGCCTAGAGCCCCGCCGGCCAGACCAATGATGAATATTCCGAGGAAGACAATGATTCCGTTGAGCACGCACGCGGGAAACGCAAGCGCTGTTCCAGCAGCCCCCGGGTCCTACTCGAGGAGACTGGCGCCCTCGGCCTCGAGATCGACCACGAGCGAACGGCCGGCGACGCCATTCGCTCGAGCAGCATTTTCGAACGCTTCGGCGACGGGCTCCTCGGCTCCGCGAGTAAGCGCTAGAAGCGCCGAACCTGAGCCGGACAGCCATGCCCCGAGGGCGCCGGCCTCGACGGCCGAACCGATCAGACGCGGCATTGATGGGAACAATACCTGTCGATAAGGTTGGTGCAGGCGGTCCTGAGTCGCGGTGTGAAGAAGCTCTAATCGCCCGGAGGTGAGCGCGGCGACGAATAACGCGGCCCGACCGACGTTGAAGACGGCGTCATGATGTGATACGCGAGACGGCAGCAAACGCCGCGCTTCCCGAGTCGAGGTCGTGAATCGAGGTAAGAAAAGAACGCCACGAAGGCCGGCTGGAATAGGAATCGGCACGGTGATCAGCCGGCTTCCTTCGAGGACGGATACGACCATGCCGCCTAGCATCGCTGGCGCGACATTGTCCGGATGCCCTTCCATTTCCGCGGCAATTTGGAGCAAGTCGCTTCGACCGAGCGGGTCGCCGGCAAGTCGGTTCGCGACGAGCAACCCACCGACGAGAGCTGTTGACGAGCTGCCAAGTCCTCCCGTCATGGGAATGCGATTCGTCAAACGCAACCGAAACGATGGGGACGGACGCCCAATGACGTCGAAAAACCGATTCACGGTTCTGGCGACAAGATTTGATCGGTCGCGAGGCAGCGAGTCCGCCCCCTCACCCACGATTTCGACGCCAAATGGGCCGCTCGGCTCGAGCGTGACATCGTTTTGGAGACCCAATGCCAGACCGAAGCAGTCGAAGCCGGGGCCAAGATTAGCCGAGGTCGCGGGTACGCGAGCGACGATCATGAACGAAGAATCACTTCTCGACGCGAAGGAACGCCGATACCTCACGTACCACCGGAGACTCGCCGATGATCCTGAGCGCCGCAGCCATCCGCCGTTCGAGTGCGGTGTGGGTCATGATGACGACCTCGGCCACTCTTGCCGTGTCGTCGGTTTCGTGCTGCATCACCGACGCGATGCTGATCTCGTGGTCGGCCAGGAGACGGGCGATTTGAGCAAGGACGCCGGGCTCGTCGGCGACCTGGAGCCTCAAGTAGAATTGAGAGCGAGTGTCGCCAAAATCGGCAATCGCCCGGTCCCGATGATCCGATGCCACCCGATCGATGACCGATCGCCCCATGTTGTGAGCAATTGCACAAAGATCCGCGACGACCGCCGAGGCCGTCGGGCGTGCACCGGCCCCTCGTCCGTAAAGCATGAACGTATCGATCTCATCCCCGTCAATGAGGACGGCATTGTAAACACCTTTGACTCCCGCCAGGTGGTGTCCATTCGAGATCATTGTTGGCCGCACCGATGCCTGAATGCCGGTGGGGCCGACGTCCGCGGCTGCGAGCAATTTGATGACGTAGCCCATGCTTGCCGCGTGTTGGAAATCCTTGGCTTGAAGCTGGGTAATGCCGACGTGTTCGACTCGGTCGGGCCTCACATTGGTTCGAAACGCCAACGTGCTTAGAATTGCTAGCTTGTACGCCGCGTCGACACCTTCGACGTCGTTTCGGGGATCGGACTCGGCGTAACCCAACCGCTGGGCTTCCCGCAGCGCGTCACCGTAGTCGCGCCCGCGTTCCATATCGGTCAGAATAAAGTTGGTCGTACCGTTTATAATGGCTCGAATTCGCGTGATGTCATTAGCAATGAGGTCGTGGCGCAATACACTGATAACCGGGATACCACCACCAACGCTTGCCTCATAGTACAAGTTGACGTTTCGGGCACTGGCAAGGTCCAGCAATTCGCGCCCATGCTTCGCGATAACTTCCTTGTTCGCCGTGACGACGTGCTTGCCGTTATCGATTGCTCTCCGGATCAGGTCAACCGCGGGATTTTCGCCCCCGATCACCTCGACCACAATGTCGATACTCGGATCGTCGGTCACGGCCATCGCATCGCTTGTTAGGAGTGCAGAATCGCAAGCCAGGGTACGCGGACGACGAATATCTCGTACGGCCACCCTTTTTACGACGAGCCGCGATCCGATCGACCGTCCGATATGATCGCCTTGCCTAGAAAGGAGATCGAGCGTTCCCGCGCCGACGACGCCCGCGCCAAGAAACCCTAACGAGATCTCATTCATGCGCCTAGGCCCCACCGGTGGAGCGTGGCGCTAAGCGGCTGAGGGGAAGAGCCTTCGCCAAAGCGCCGAGTACCTGGTCAATATCCGGTTCGTCAACCCAGCCCAGGTGGCCTATTCGAAATATTTTTCCGGCCAGTGGACCTTGACCGCCGGAAAGGATTATCCCTTCGGCGCGAAGGGTGGCAAGCAATTTCCCGACGTCCAGATCTGGCGGGGCGGCAACCGACGTTACGGTGTCGGACGCGTGCCGAGGGTCGGCGAAAAGCTCGAGTCCGAGAGCTCGGACGCCGGCGCGGGTCCGTTCCGCGCAGCGGTGATGACGAGCGAAGATATTGGCCATTCCTTCGTCTTCCATCAGCTGAAGCGCCGCCTCGAAGGCGAAAAACAAAGACACCGCCGGGGTCGCCGGTGTTTGCCCTCGCTCGAAGGTTCGACGAGCCTGCGCAAAATCCCAATAGAACTTCGGCATTTTCGCCGCTGCCTGTGCTTCCCACGCCCGCGGGCTGACACTGACCATCGCCAAGCCGGGCGGTACCATCCATCCCTTTTGCGATCCAGAAAGGACGATGTCACAGCCCCACTCGTCCGTGCGCAGGTCGATCGATCCCATCGAGCTTATCCCGTCGACGACCAGCAACGCCGTCGTTTCGTGCACCACCCGGGCGATAGACTCCAGGTCGTTTGTCACGCCGGTCGATGTTTCGTTGTGAGTGACGAGAACGGCTTTGTACGGTCCTCCACTCGCAAGGCTAGCGCGGATCGCGTCGGGATCCGCGGCTTGTCCTGGCGCAAAGGACAGCTGATTGACGTCGGCTCCGAAGGTTCGGGCAATCGAGGCAAAGCGGTCGCCAAAAACGCCCACCGTTACCGCGAGGACGCGCTCGCCGGGGGACAACAGGTTGACGACGGCCGCCTCGAGGGCGCCGGTCCCACTTGAGGTGAGGATAAGAACGTCGTTCTTCGTCTGGAAAAAATGCTGTAAACGGGCGGTCACGCCACGAATGAGCCGAGCGAACTCGGGCCCTCGATGGTCGATCATTTGACGTGACCCGGCCTCGCGGACTTTATCCGGAAGAGGCGTCGGGCCCGGGATGCGCAGCTGGATGGGACTTTCCATCTCGGACCCCTTCAATTGTCATCATCGAGCGTGGGAGTATCAGCCAATAGCCACCGAGATTGTAACATACCGAGTCGGCAAGTCTGCTCGGCGACCTCTAGGTATGGCCGAGGCGGCTCACCCGGACCCGACGAAGCTTTTGTTTGAGCGATTGCCAATTAGGTCGGACCCGGCCGACATCCTCCTTGGTCGTCGGCCGCGGCCCGTAGCGGGCCTCGATAAAAGCCGCGGTGAGATCGGCGATCTCGGGGTCGACGACGGGAAACTCCGCGCGAAGAACACGTTCAAACTCGTCGGGAGTAGCTCCCGGCGGTCGCGGGTGTCCAAGCTGGGTGGCCCGCTCGCACACCGACAGGTAAAAGTACTCAATCAGCTGTCGAGGGTCGAGACGAGAGAGCGAGACGAACCTAAATCGAGGCGCAACGACGATTGATTGTTGTCGCCAGCGCTGAGGCAGTGTGGCCAAAGCCTTAACCATCTGCTCGCCAGCACGCCGGCCCAACCGGACAAGGCCTTTCAAGACTCGCAGGAGCCCTCCGACCAGATTATCGAGGGCACCAAAGCTCATCCAGGCCGGACGGCGTCGCCATGCCACATAGAGCGAATACGTCACGATCGCCAACACGACGACCCAAAAGACGATCGAGCGAAGTATTTCAAATGGCGAGGTGTCGGATGGCGGTTGAGCGGTCGGCGGGATCGCCGGCGGTTGGCTGGGCGGCGCTGATTCCTTACCGCTTCCACCGATGGGTATGAGCTTCGAGATCAAGTAGGCGATGTAGAAAAGAGCTCCCACGACGAAAAACCCGATCTGCGCCAGCAATCCGGCGAGCGCCGTTACGATCTCGCCAATCGTCATCGCGTAGCTCGTCGGCAACACGAACGCGACCAGGGTGGCGCAGGCGATGAGACCCGCCAGGCTACCGACCCACCGCGAAGGAACGTTCGTCGGCATTGAAATGCGATCGAGACGCCACAGCGTTCGCTGTCGGACGAAGTGACACTCGCCAAGCAGGGCTAGCCCGCATAAGAAGTACGTGAGGACGTTGACCTGCACGAGGTGGAGCGATGGTCGCTGAAAGCCGATAATTTGACCAAGGGCTTCGAGGTTGAATTGCTGCGCCGATCCGATCGAGGCAAGCGACGCTAGAATAACCAGGATAATCCCACCGGTGACGTAGATCTGACCAAGTTGACGAAGCGGCGCCGAATGATCGAAGGCACGCCAGTTGTCCTCGAATCGGTCCCTCGTCGTCGCCATCACGAGAGTTCGACCAACGCTAGGAAGGGCCCCCGGATCGTCGCTCTCCGCGGGGCGGTTGGTACTGGTCGCCGCCGTACGAGAATTGGTCTCGTCCGCGATCTCCCCGTATTGCACCCGTAGCTGGTTGAGGTACTGGGTGCAGTTGAAAACGACGACCCAGGTAAACAACAGAATGACCATGTCAGCAATAAAGCCTAGAGTGAAGAACGAGGCGGGATTGCGAAACCACAAAGCCACGTCGATTGCGCGGTCCGACTTCGGGTCGGCAAAGAGGGTGAGGACTCTTTCGAGAACGACGACTGGGGCCAGGAGCACCAGCCACTCTTTCAGCTGGCTTCGCGAGTTGGTGAGCCGCCGCGAATAAAGAAATGCTTCGACCGAGACCAGGACCGAGAGCGGCGCGATGAAAGCCGTCGGCCAACCCGGATCGAAGGCCAATCCCAGCTGAATCACTCCGATGACGAAGCATACCGTGACCGCTACGAGCATCGCCGGCTCAAAAATGGCTTCGGCCCAGGTCTGGTTGTCGAGAACCCGATCCGGAATAAAATCAGGTGGAACGACCCACGCGGCCACGCGCCCTGGTGGCCGCCAAGCTTTGTGGTTGACGGCGTCATTATCTTGCAAGTTCCGCCTCCAGTGGACCGGCCCGCCGCTTCCAGGCGTCGACGTCTTGCTCGCGCCAGATTCGCACCGCTGGAACGCCAAGGCCGCGCGCTCGTCGCTCCGCAATCTCGAATTGTTCGGCGATCGGGTAATCCACGTACACTAGCACCACACTGAAGCCAGACCGCTTCAGCATGACGACCGTCTCGAGCAACGTGTCGGATTCGGACGGCACCACGAACACAAGCGTGGCGCCCCACGGTAAGCGCTTCACGTCCGATCGGACCAAGGGCCAAAACTCTTGCTCGTGAGCAAGCTCCAGGCGTCCAAGTAGCTCCAAGAGGGACGTGAGATGGCCTCGCCCTTTGCCGGGCAGGTAGCCGATCAGCCTCTTTGCAACCTGTGACGCCGGGTCGGCCGGGTCACTCCCGTTCGTGAGCAGACCGACCTCCTGCCGAAGGGACACGAGATGGTTCGCGAGGCTGGCCGCGACGACGATTCCTACTTCGGCCGCACCGTATGCCGCGCGCCGCTCGAAATCGCGTAAATAAACGTTAAGAAAGACAACCGTCTGCAGCGTCATGGCGGGCTCCAGGCGCCGTACCTGGAGTGTGCCCGAGCTCGCGCTGGCCTTCCAGTTGATGCGCCGCAGGCTATCGCCGATCTGATAGTCGCGAATGCCGACGACCCGTGACGGATCCTCGTAGAGCGGTTGTCGCGCCCGCAGCACGCCGAAAGGCGATTTCGAGGGAAACCCGAGCTCATCCAACGACAAAATCTTTGGATAGACGGTCAGATGAGCCCTCGTGGAAAACTCCCGCTGTCGCGTGTTGAGCCCGAGAACGTCGCCGAGTGTCATCGTCAGCGGTCCTATTTCATACCAGCCGCGCGATCGACAGTGCAATTGGTACGTGAAACGTCTTTGTTCGCGGGAGCTGAACGAGACGAGCGTTCGAAAAAACGGGGGAACTGCCAGGGCGACCGGGAGCCGGTCCTGGATGAGGACCCACGGCGCGGGAAGCCAACCCAGATTCTCGGCTTCCAGCGTGACGTCAACAACGTCGCCGACCAAGGCACGCTCGGAGAAGGTGCGCTTGAACGAAATATCGCCAATGCTACGACGGGTCCAGAAACTCAAAAGCACGAACACCGCAAAAAGAAGAAATGCGACGTTATAGATAAAGCTTATCTTCAGAAACGACGCAAGAAGGAAAAGGAGAATCGCCGGGAAGAGAAGGTTGATCATCCCCTAGCGATTGGCGAGCGCGACCGGGACTGACACGTCAGTCAGGATATCCCGGAGAAGCCCACCACTCGATCGCCCGCGCAACTGGCTCTCCGGACGAATGATCAGGCGGTGGCCGAGCGCGAAAGGCGTCAGATATTTCACATCGTCCGGAATGACGAAATCTCGCCCTCTGACGGCGGCCAGGGCCTGAGCCGCCCGAACGAGCGCCAAAGATCCGCGCGGACTCGCGCCCAACGCGACGTCGACGTGTGATCGGGTGCCCCGAACGACGTTCAAGACGTAATCGTACAACGAGTCGTCGACGTGAATGTCGGCAACCTTTTTTTGGACCGCGGTCAGCTCGGAGGCGTCGGCGACCGGCTCGAGCCGATCGATTGGATGAGTCCGCCGAAGATTGACCAATATCTGTCGTTCGTCGTCGAACTCCGGATATCCCAGCGTGATCCGAAAAAAGAAGCGGTCGAGCTGGGCCTCGGGCAACGGAAAAGTTCCTTCGAACTCCACCGGATTCTGAGTCGCCAGGACCAGAAACGGTTTCGG
>CAZBQK010000005.1:44472-46473 GCA_964493975.1 uncultured Dehalococcoidales bacterium
GGCTCGACTGCGTCCTCGGTGTCGCCCGGTTCACTTCGTCGGCGAGCAAAACGTTCGTGAAAGCGGGTCCAGGGCGGAACTCGAAATCTTGCGTTTTCTGATTGAATATAGAGACCCCGGTCACGTCGTTGGGTAGGAGATCCGGGGTAAACTGGATTCGCCGAAAAGAGCCTCCGAGCGACGTTGCGATCGCTCGGGCGAGCATGGTCTTCCCAACGCCGGGCACATCCTCCAACAGGACGTGGCCTTCGCACAGAAGCGCGATAACGCACAGCTCGACTGACGATCGCTTGCCGACGATGACGGTCTCCACGTTGTCGATGAGCGCGGTTGCAAGCTCCTGGATTGTCCTCAACTTGACCCTCGGTGCTCGTTGACCTATCATGCTTAGTGCAAGCCCGCTTAGTGTAACGAACCTTAAAGGTCAACACAACGATCATACGTTCCCGCATTCTCATTGCCGACCCAATTGCTGACGAAGGAATTCGTTTTCTCCAGGACTTTGGAGACGTCGACGTCGCTTCGGTCTTGCAATCGGCTGGGATGACCGTCAACCTGGAAGACTACGACGCCCTGATCGTTCGCAGCCAAACCCGCGTGACCGCTGAAACGATTGGCAAGGCGACGCGGCTGAGAGTCATAGGCCGCGCCGGGATTGGCGTCGACAACGTCGACGTCGAGGCGGCCAGTCGTCGAGGAATCGTCGTGGTCAATGCCCCCACGTCGGTTGTCACGGCTGCCGCCGAGCACACGCTTGCGTTGATTCTCGCCCTTTTGCGGCGAATTCCCCAGGCCCACGCCTCCGTATCGCAGGGACATTGGGAGAGAACGAAATTCGTCGGCGCGGAATTACGCGGGAAGACCGTGGGCGTCATCGGCCTCGGAAATATTGGGGCCGAAGTGGCCCGGCGAATCCTGGCTTTTGACGCCCGGGTGATCGGTTCGGACCCTTTTGTCAACGCGGAGTATGCCGCGCGCCTTGGGATTAGTCTCCTCCCCCTCGAGGAGCTACTGCATGATTCTGACGTCGTGACGATTCACGTTCCGCTTACGTCGGCGACGCGAAACCTGATTGGTGCCGACCAGTTCGCGCGAATGAAACCGGGAGCGCGCTTTATCAATTGTGCTCGTGGGGGCGTCGTCGACGAAACGGCACTTCTTCAGGCTCTGGCTGACGGACGAATCGTTGGGGCGGCGCTCGACGTTTTCGCCGCGGAGCCGCCAACCAATCCGGAGCTCCTTTCATCCGATCGAGTGGTTCTCACTCCCCACCTTGGCGCGTCCACCGAAGAGGCCCAGTCGGCCGCGTCGATCGAAGTGGCGCAACAGGTCGTCGCCGTATTGGACGGTCACGCAGTTCGTTTCGCGGTGAATGCTCCTGCTATCTCGCAAGAAAATCTTCGGGCGGTCGGTCCGTATCTCGATCTTGGCGAGAAGCTTGGTTTCCTGCTCGCGCAGTTGGTCACCGAGCCAATCACCGGACTGGACATTGCCTACCACGGCCACATCGCGGAAGTCGACACGACCGCGGTGCGATCCGCGGTCGTTATGGGACTACTTCGAGTCGCCTCTCCTGAGAACGTGAACCTCATGAACGCGATGTTGCTCGCCCGCAATCGGGGTATTCAAGTTGTCGAATCCCACAGCTCGGCCGCGACCGATGATTATGCCAATCTCGTTGTAGTACGGCTTCGGATCTCCGAGGGGTTCGTGCGCGAGGTCGCGGGCACGTCGATTGGAGCCGAGGGTCGGCTGGTTCGGGTGGATTCGTTCCGCGTGGATGTGCCACTAACGTCCGGTTACCTGCTTTTCGTTCAGCATACCGACCGACCGGGCGTCGTCGGTCGGATTGGGACGTTACTTGGCAACGGCGACGTCAACATTTCGGCGATGCAGGTTGGGCGACTGCGGCCAAGAGGTGAGGCCATCATGGTTTTGGCCGTCGATGAGCCCATTTCGCCGGACGTCCTTGACCGGGTGCTGTCGATGGATCCGATACGT
>CAZBQK010000005.1:46483-55753 GCA_964493975.1 uncultured Dehalococcoidales bacterium
GTGATGGCCGGCTTGTGCGACTTTGAGTGGTATCAGCGGTTGGTTCCGCGAGTTCTGGCAGCGGCCGGTTGCCGCGCGGACGATCATTATCGTACTTTTTCTGGGGATCACGTCCCTCTACTGTTTCGGCTTTGCCTCCCTCGTCGCTGGCTCGAGACTTCGCCCGACGAGGGCACCGATCTCGCTCGCAACGCTAACCCCGGAAACCGGGGTCATCGCGGCCGTGACAACCGTCGTCGCGTCGGCGACCGTCGCGAAAGATAGCGTCACGGCGACCCAAACCTCGACGGTGACTCCCAGCCCCACGGTCGAAGAAGTGCCGACGGCATCGTCGACACCCGAAATAGTTCCAGTGATCGTGCACCCCTCAACTCAGACCCCGGTTCGGACTCGCGGTTCCAGTACGGCCACCGTGACTGGGACTCGCGTCCCGGTCGGATCGAGAACGCCTAGTCGCACCCCATCGCCATCGACGCTCGGCCTGAAGACCGTGACGCCATCGCCAGTTTTATCGTCGACGAAAACGGTCACGTCGACTCCCAACCGCTAACCGATCGAGCTTTGAGTGGCTTGAGAAATCCCAACACAGCTATCATCGAGACGCAGGGGCGATCGTGATTGTTCTCAGATTCCGAAAGGATGGCCGCGACCAAACGGGAGTGCTGGAAAGCGGGCAAGTTTACGCCGCATCGATCGACGAGGAAGGAATAGTGCGCTGCGGCGCGATCGTCGGCCAGCTTGGCGAGGTTGTTCTTCTTCCGCCATCCCTTCCGACGAAGGTCATCGCAGTTGGCCTAAACTACGAGGATCCTTCACAAGAGGGGCAATCGTCCCTTCCCCAAGAACCAATCATCTCAATCAAGCCGCCGTCGTCCGTGGTTGGCACCGGCAGCTCGATTGTCCTACCCACGTCGTCGGCCCGAGTGGACTACGAAGGAGAGCTAGCCGTCGTGGTTGGACGCACGGCCAAGAACGTCGAGGTTCACGACGCCGCGCGCTACATTCTCGGCTATACCTGTGCCAACGATGTCACCGCCCGGGATGTCCAGCGCCGAGAGGGTCAGTGGGCAAGGGCCAAGGGGTACGACACGTTTTGTCCGATCGGACCTTGGATCGTTTCCAACATCGACCTGGCGGCCAGTGACTTGACCGTGCGGGTCAATGGAACGGTCCATCAGGCCACCTCGACAAAGTACCTGCACTTCGGACCGGACCAGCTGGTGAGTTACGTTTCGAAGATCATGACCCTCGTTCCGGGTGACGTCATCCTCACCGGTACTCCGCCCGGCTTCGGACCACTTACTCACGGCGACGTCGTCGAAGTCGAACTCACGGGTATTGGGGTATTGCGAAATCCAGTCACCCGGTCTCTCGACTAGTGCAACCGCCGCCATGGCGGTGAGACCGGCTACTGTTTCCAAACTTCCCACCACGCGCCCCTCAGGGGGCGCGCCGGAGCGAAGGTGAGACCGGCTCCCCAGCCGACGATGAGTGGAAAGGCTAATCCCTGCCAGATGTCGTCGCGACCAATCGCCGTAAACGCGCGCAGACTGACCAGCGTTAGAACCGCGACGATTGCGATGACCGGAAACGGAGGAATCACGATCCCACGATTGAGAACCAAATAGCGACCGGTTGCGTAACCCGCCACGACTCCAGCGACGATCGCGGCTAATCCGGTCGGATCGAAAGACATCAAGATACGACCACCTTACCAAATCGCGCCGGCGAGGCCGGTTCGCGGCGCTACTAGCTCATAGTTTATCGTGTCTCAATCGTCTCGAGCGTGTCCGGGGTTGCGACCGGAGCGAGCTCGGCCGACGGCGCGCGCCCCTGGACCAACAATCCCCCATCCACTTCGAAGAGTTGACCGGTCACGTATCCCGCGTCGTCCGCGGCAAGGAAAACGGCCGCCCAGGCGATGTCCCTCGGGTATCCCTCGCGACCAAGTGGAATGACCGCGCGCCGGCGATCTTTCTCGGCCTCGCTCTGGTCCTCCCAGTTATCGACCGCGATCAGCCCGGGACGGATTCCGTTCACCCGAATACCCCAGGGTGCGAGGTCGACCGCGACCGCTTTCGTGAAGCTATCCATTGCACCTTTGACCGAATCGTAGGCGATCGATCGGCGATGAGCCCGCGACGCGCCGTTGCTCGAGATGTTGACGACGGCTCCCCGCCGCTTTGGCGCCATAATGTGGACGGCGCGATAAGTACAGTAGAACAGCTGACTCATGTTTGCCGCGACGTACGCGTCCCAGCCGTCAGGTGTCATCGTCAGGAAGGGTCCACTCTCTCCCTGATGAACGGCCGTTTGGGCGTTGTTCACCAGGATATCCACGGTGCCGAACGCGCGCAGCGTTTCGTCAAAGAGAACGTCGACGTCCGCCCGCTTGGTAATGTCGCCCACGACGGCGATAACCTGGCCTCCCGCGGCGCGGACCTCGGCGGCGGTGCGGTGGACCGCCTCGGAGCCGCGGCCATTGATGACGACCTTGGCTCCCTCCTGGGCGAATCGAAGCGCGATGCCCCGTCCAATACCCTTACTCGATCCGGTGATGATCGCGACTTTGTCTTTGAGTAGCACCGTGTAGCCTCCCGTTACCCACGTGATCGGTCGCGGCGTTACCCTACCACACCGGTCGAGCGACGACTACTCCCCGGCTCAGTAGCCGAAGACAATCGTCACCTCCGCCGTGACGTTCAGCTCGCCTGGCTCGATCGGAGCCGACGCTTGCGACGCCGCTGCCCCGGCAAAAGGTTTCGGCTGGTTATAGACGATTGGCATACTGACATTACCCTCGGCGACCGACTCGATTCCGGAGACTTTTAGACCTAGCGCCGCCGCGAGGGCGTCGGCCTTGCCCCGCGCGTCGGCCGCGGCCGACGCCAGCGCCTTGTTTCGCAGCGTGGTCTCATCTTTGAATCCGAAGCGAACGTTCGTCGCCTGATTTGCCCCCGCCTTGACTGCCGCGTCAAGCACGGAACCTACCTGATCGACATTGTCGACGGTGACGACGACGTTGTTTGTCGCGTTGTAGCCGTTGATCGATTGTCCCTGGTCGTAGTTCGGGTAGAGCGACACGCCATTCGTTTGAATTTTGTTGTCGGGGATACCGAGCGCTTTGATCGCCGCGATCACGGCTTGCATCGCCTGGTTGTTTGCGCTTTGCGCTTCTTGCGCGGTTCGGCCGCGGGTTTGGACGCCAGCCGACACGGTTGCCTGGTCCGGTCTCGCCGTCGCTTGACCCGTACCAGATACGACGATTCCTCGCACCGAGCTAGGCTGGGCAGTCTGAACCGCGGGAATTGGCTGCGCGGCAATCGCCGAGGTACTACCGGCGAAGCCCTGGGCCGGCGCTGCCGCGACGATTGCGCTATTCCCGGGGGCACCAACTGTTTGGCCGCCACCCACCGGAGGTTTCTGTGGCGCCAATGGCGCGCCTGGCGCAATCGCCGGCGCGGTAACCCCGGCAACCGGAGTCGACGTTGACTCGGCGATCGCTCGTAGGTTTGCGCTGGTCGGTGCGCAAGCGACGACCAAACCAAGCACGATAACCCCCATGCTGGCGCCAATGACCCGTCTTGCGATGACACGTGGGAAAATCATGGTCGATTCCTCCTGCATTCGCGGGTCGGCCCGCTCTGACATGCTCTATAACGACGGACGGTCACTCTAAGTTCCCGCGATGTCACTCCAACGGGTTCCTAAGAAGGACCAACCGTTCAATGGTGTTAGACTCTCAGTAATGTTCTGGCTTCAAAAACCTGGCCGGGAGTTCGAATCCGATGATCCTGAGCGACCACTCGATCCGCGAGTTCCTCCACGAGGGGCGGATTGAGATCGAACCGCTTTCCCTTGACTGTATTCAACCGTCGAGCGTCGACCTCCACCTGTCAGGTGAGTTCCTCGTCTTCCGAAACTCTCGGCGACCGTTTATCGACGTCCGTGAATCACAGGAGGATTTGACCGACCTCATTGTCGTGGAGTCGTCCGACGCGTTTATCCTCCATCCCGGCGAATTCGTCCTGGGGAGCACCTTGGAAATCGTGGGTATTCCGGTTGACCTCGTCGGACGCCTCGATGGGAAAAGCTCGCTCGGGCGCTGCGGCCTGATGATTCACTCGACGGCTGGCTACGTCGACCCCGGATTCAAGGGACGTCTCACTCTCGAGCTAAGCAACGTCGCCAACCTCCCGATCTCACTATACCCAGGGATGCGGATCGCTCAGATCTCGTTTTGCCTCATGACCACCCCAGCCGACGTTCCGTACGGCAGTCCCTCGATTGGTAGCAAGTATCAGGGCCAAATGGGTCCGCGCGCCAGCGAATTGCATCGGGAGTTTCATCCAAGAACTGAGCGCGCCTAATGGTAGCCCAGAAGCCGACGTCCGCAACGGACGAAGCTCTTGTCGTCGTCCCGACCCGGGTGTTACGCGACGCCGGTCTCAAAGACGGCTTCGATCCCTCTGCCGATCGGATCCTCGCGGCAGCTTTCTCGCCGGGAACTGCTCAGACCCTGCCACGCTCGCTGGCAGAGCTCGACGAGCGGTATAAGCAGCTCGTTTGCTACGTCATTCTATTGTACGGTTGTACGGTCTTTAGTTACCAACGCTCGGCCCTTGCCGGCGAGAAGCGACTGGCCGGTCGGCGATCGCTCGGCCTCGGTGGACACCTGAACGCTGCCGACGGCAGCCAGGTCGACGGCCGAACCGGACTTGACCGAGCGGTCCGCCGCGAGCTCGCCGAGGAAGTCAAACTAGCGACGGATCCCGACGTCCAGATCGTCGGAGTGATCAACGACGACTCGAATCAGGTTGGAAGGGTTCATCTTGGTCTCGTGATCGTTGCGCGACTAACGTCACCCGAGGTGAAACTGCGGGATCCGACCCTGGCCGACGGTCGTTTCGATGCCCTAGACGACCTGGTCGCGCGCCAGGAGGAGTTCGAAACGTGGTCGCGTCTCTGTATGCCAGGGCTGGCAGAGTTGCTGGAACGCGGGCGGACATGGGGTCCGCCCGCGTTCCCGGTGGACGCGCCTAATCCCCAGTGATCTTTTTCAACAGCTCTTCGACCACCCGGTCGGTCGTGATACCTTCCATGTCGGCCTGGAAGTTCAAGATGATGCGATGCCGCAAGGCGGGTAGCGCGGTCGCGCGAATGTCGTCGAATGAGACGTTGTACCGGCCCTCAAGAAGCGCGCGAATCTTTCCGGCAAGAACGAGGGCCTGCGCTCCCCGGGGGCTCGCTCCCAGTCGGACAAACTGTTGGACCAGCTTCGGTGCATCGCCGTTGTCCGGACGCGTTCCCATCACTAGCCGTACGGCGTAATCCTGAACGTGACTGGCAATCGGAACATCGCGCGCCAGACTGGCCACCCGGGAAAGGGTTGGACCATCGGCGACCTTATCGACCTGAGGAGGAGTCGCCGTGGTCGTCCGTTCCACGATCTCGGTCAGCTCCTCGCTACTCGGATAGCGAACGAGAAGCTTGAAGAAAAAACGATCGAGCTGGGCTTCCGGGAGAGGATACGTGCCTTCCATCTCAACCGGGTTCTGGGTCGCCAGAACGAAGAAGGGCTGGGGCAGGGGATGGACCGACTTGCTCACCGTGACGGTGCGCTCCTGCATGGCCTCGAGCAGCGCGGACTGAGTCTTAGGCGTGGCCCGGTTGATCTCATCCGCCAGAACGACGTTGGCGAAGACCGGGCCCGGTTCGAATCGAAACGATCGGGCGCCGGTTCCATCCTCACTAATGACGTTGGTGCCCACGATGTCGGCCGGCATAAGATCGGGGGTGAACTGGATTCGACTGAATTGCAGGTCCAGCGACTCGGCCAGAACTCGGACGATGAGCGTCTTTCCTAGACCGGGTACCCCCTCTAATAAGACGTGACCACCCGCGACCGCGGCGATCAGAACGCCACGAACGACGTCCTTCTGACCGACGATGACTTTCGCCATCTCGCTCTCGATTGCTTGAATTGTCCGTTGGAGCTGTTCAGCCGTGGCGACCGGCATCATCGATTCTTGCCGCCTTCTTAACATGCCTTCCTACCTTGCCTGGGGCAAATCGAGTGCCAGTGAAATCCTACGCCATGTCGGTCCACGTTGAAAGCATTGCTAGGACCGAACCATCTCGCCGATCCGGGTGAACATGAAGTGGTCGAAGTAGTAATGAATCAGCAAGCACGACAGAATGACGATGTAGTAGCTCTGAATCCACGAGACGCCGAACGCGACGTTTAAGACAATAACCATCAAACCCGCCGCGAGGGTCATCCCCAAATTCAGCAGATAGAAAAGCGGGCCACGATTCGACCCGGCCACCCGGTCGACCACGACGCTCGTAAGCTCTCCCCGCTCCTGACGCATTCGATTCAAATACCAGGTCAAGCCAAGATACTGGAAGGAATGCCAGACGTTCATCCCTTGAAACGCGACGTCAAGGTTATCGGCCGTTGGGATAACGTAGTCAATGCAAATTGTGATCGTCATGAGCAAGGTTTTCGGAAGATTCGCTCGGCGCTGCTGTAGCTCGAGTGCCGTTTTCCCGACCCAGAGGGTGAGAGACGTAAAAAATACTGCGTTCGCCGCGGCGATTGCCCACGGCTGACCGACGACAAAAGGCATTGTGATCGTGACGCCGCCGATAACGAACCGATTTTCAACCAGCTTGACCATCGCCATCGGATACAAGCTCGTGAAGATCACGGCATAGTCGATTCCTCGACTGACCAGCGACTGATAGTCGCTCCCCTTCGCCCGATAACAGTCGGCGATGTAGGCAATTTGGTGCAGGACGTGGATCGATGCCCACATCATGAAGATGGTCAGAAGCAAGGTGAGGTTGACCACGCCGAGGACTGTCACCATGACTGGAAGCGCGAAGGCAAGAGCGACGTAGGTCTGATGCCGCTTCGTGAAATTCCCGTCGAAAAACGTCAAGGTATAGGTGGAGCACATGTGCGGACCGCCGACGACGAGGGCGACAATTATGTCGACTGCAGCGGAAGGCTCGACCAGGTTGCCCGGGACCCCGTAGCGATTTAACAGTGCAAAAAGAAGGAATGGTGTCGGTACGAGGATGGCACTGAGGCTAATGTAGGTTAGATCCCAACGGCCATTGAGTAGCCACGGCGTCTGCCAGTTCGAAAGCGCGCCTCGACGAGGCCATACTCCTTCCGCGTACATGGGTGCAGGAACCTCCCTTTGGTGTTTGTCCGACAGCCACGGCAGGCGAAACCATTATATCGCACAACCGTGCCGACGGCACGTACCTTGGCGGTTCACCCGCCGGATGGGGGGCTACAGTCGAAGGAGAAAAATCACTCCTTGGGAGTCGGACGGCCCGATTGTGATTCCTGGTTATTTACCACGGGGAGAGCGAAGGTCACGATCGTCCCCTGATTCGGCCCGTCGCTATGAACCTCGACCGTTCCGCCCGACAGACGTGCCATCTCCCGGGCGATCCATAAGCTGAAGCCCAGCCCCTCGCGCCGGGCGTTGCGAGCTCGATCGGGCCGGTAGCGTGGCTCGAACACGTGGCATCTCTCTTCGTCGGACAATCCCAGTCCCTTGTCGGCAATCGAGACGACGACCTGTCCACGGTCGACACGAGCAGTTAGGGTGATCGGGGCTTCAGGGGGTGAAAATAACGCGGCATTCGATAGCAACGCGCAGACGACCGACTGAACCGCGTACGGATCGCAGTCCACTAATGGCAGGGACTCCGGCACGTCGGAGCGGAGGGAATGGCTAGGATAGAGCTTGAATGACGCACGAGCTGACTCGCGAAGAATTGGTGAGGGGTCGATTGGCCGGGCGTTGAGGACGAACTTCATTCCCTGGAGGCGCGCGCCCTCGACGACTTGAGTGACCATTTTGTTCAATCGACGTGCGGCACCCACGACGGCCTCGAGATCGTGAATCGACTTCGACGCCTCCCGTGATGCCCGGGCACTGCGAAGCAGGTTTTCACCGTAGCCCAACACCAGGGTGAGCGGGCCTCGTAGGTCGTGAGACACGATTGATAACCAGGACTCGTGAAGTCGCTCGGCCGCGGCAAGCTGTCCCTCTAACTCCCGGACGCGCTGTGTGAGTGATTGAATCTGCGCCGAAGCTTCGACGGGAGTTTCGCCATTTAGACTACCGTCGCGCACTCTACCTCCGATGGCCAATCCACGCGAATATAGTCCAGACACGGGGTCCAAATGTGCTAGACGAGGAGGTCTCGGTACCTACCCCCGGGAGTATTGTACCGCAAGCGGACGCTCAAGAGTCAGGTACCTCGTTATACCTGTCAACATGGACTCAAGCCGAGGCACGAAATTCGGTTTTCGACGCGCTCGGCTCGTTGTCGCAGATTTGAACAGCTGGCCCGGGCCGTCCGAACGACCAGCCAGAACCCGAGAAGGCTGCCGACGACGATCGGTCCGGCTAGATCAACATCGCCAGCGAGAGGAGCACGACGGCCACTTCGACAAGGGTCAGAGGACTGAAGAAGCCCGCCAGAGCAAGAATCGCTAGAATGAGGGCAATCACCACTAACAGCGTATTGATCGAAACGGCGGATCCGTAACGGCGCATTGGACGTTCACCTCGAGTGGGATGGGTCAGCGAACCCGCGGCAAACCGGCGAAGCCGAAACCAAGCGCTGACGCAAGCCGCGTTCCATGGATGATGGACTCAGGCTGCGCTCCGC
The DNA here is from genome assembly GCA_964493975.1 of uncultured Dehalococcoidales bacterium. Lineage (GTDB taxonomy): Bacteria > Chloroflexota > UBA6077 > FW602-bin22 > CADDYW01 > CAZBQK01. The sequence continues at coordinate 55,187 of CAZBQK010000005.1, forward strand.
CCGATGCCAGATGACACGGACTCGACCACTCGTTGCACGGCATCTAGATTGCGATATTTTGGGACGAGGTGCCGCAAAGGGTCGCCTATCCACTTGGTCTGTCCGGACGTTTGAACGAAACGATGGCCCATCGTACTCTTCTATTTTTGATCGGGATGTCTCTTACCGTCATTCTGATCCTCGACCTTTTCGTCCTTTCCGACCACACTGTGCCAATTCTCTACGCCGTGCCGGTACTGCTTGCAACTCTCACCGAGTCGGCGCTACTCGTGGTGGTCGTCTCGATCCTCGTCATCGGTTTCGATCTCATCAGTCTCGCGGTATCAAGACACCCTCCCGTCTACGCGCCATTGAGCCTCATTGCCTTGCTCATCGTCTGTTACTTCGCCGTGCAGATCGCCGGGCAGCGCGCGGTTATCAGGCGCGCCCTAGAGCGGGAGGAGCAGGAAAAATGGGCCGGGTTGATTGCCGATATCGCCCACGAGCTCCGTACGCCACTCACGGTTGTTTTGGGCTATTCTCAGCGGCTGGCAAGCGACCCACGCTTGCCTCCTCCGCTTCACCGGA